>JAFDEK010000139.1 GCA_019310385.1 Deltaproteobacteria bacterium | reverse complement strand
CGCACTTCCTCTACGACAATTTCGAACGCTGGGTCGACCACGCAAACTCGGTCTGGGATGACTACGACATCGAGTCCGCGAGCAGCGTAGGAGAGCTCTTCCTCACCCTCTTGCGGGGGCGAGAGGGCAACGAGCTCGACGAGAACGTCGCCCTACCCTTCAACTTCTATCTCTACGTCCTCCCCCACGGATTGAAGAAGCTGTGCGAGATGTGGTGTGACGACGAGGATGACCGGATCTTCAGCCGCCTGATCGCGGGTCAGAAGACGCCGACGGGCGAGCAGAACGCCGCGGTCTGGGAGCTCTCCTGCAAGATCAAGCAATCGCCTGTCCTCATGGAGCTCATGAAGAATCCAGACTCCAAGGCGATCCTGGACTCCCTGGAGGAGACCGACGACGGACGGCGCTTCAAAGTGGACTTCGACGCCTTCCTGGACGCGTTCGGCCACCGCGGCGCGGACGAGCGGGACCCCTTCCACTTCCGCTGGCGCCAGAAGCCGGAAAAGGTCTTCCCGGCCCTCAAGCCCCTGCTCGCCCTGGGCGAGGAGGACAGCCCGACAGCCCACGAGGCACGGCTGGGCGAGCAGATGCGCGAGACCAAGGCGGAGTGTCTGAAGAGGATCCGCCAGCAGCCCTGGGGCTCCCTCAAGGCGGCGGCGTTCAAGTGGTACCTCGAGCTCGTCCAGGACTACTTCTATTACCGGGACTGGGAGCGCTTCCAGAACGACAAGGATGGAATGCACTTCAGACCCCTGCTGACCAAGGTCGGGAGGATGCTCGTCGAGAAGGGCCTGCTGGACGATGCCGAAGACGTCTTCTTCCTCGGCATCCAGGAGGTGATCGCGGCCGATGGCGGGAAGCTGAGCGCAAAAGAGAGTCGGATCCGGGTGCGTGCACGCCGGAGGGTCTACGAGCGCTACAGCCAACAGGAGCCGCCCAAGTATGTGCGTGGCTGGGAGACCTTCGATGACGGGCAGCTGGCGGATGACGGGCAGGGCCTGCGCGGCATGGCGGCGAGCAGCGGCGTAGTCGAGGGGCGAGCACGCGTGTGCAGGAGCCTCGACGAGATGAGCCGGGTCGAGAAGGGCGACATCCTGATCACCATCGCGACCGATCCGGCCTGGACGACGGTCTTCTCCATCATCGGCGGCGTCGTCGTAGAAACCGGCGGCGTCGTGTCACATGCCGTCATGATCTCCCGGGAGTACGGCGTTCCCTGCGTGGCGAACCTGACGCGGGCCTGTGATCTCATCCCCGACGGCGCGATGATCACCGTCGACGGCAGCAACGGCAGGGTGCTGATCCAGGCGGATTGAGCGCCCGGGCGCCGGCCGGTGGCCGAACGCTACTTCACGGTGATGACGTGGAGGGGCGTGAACTTGACCCGCCCCGACTTGCCCTGGTAGGTCCCGCGCACAAGCTTGCCATAGATGGGGTGCTCCTCGTAGCCCAGGGGCGACGCCTTCTCGGTGCCGTAGAGGTAGGTCCCCACCAGCGGGTAGTCCCCGGGCTTGTCAGGGGCGCGCAGGGTAAAGATCACCTTGCTCTTGGACCAGGTCCCCGCCGCCGCGTCGGAGCTCACGCCGGTCACGTTCACGTAGGTGATGTTGCGGCCGTAGCGCTCGGGCCGGCGGCCCAGCCACTGGGTCTGGAGAGATCCGTCGGGACCGATCACCGTGGGGGCGTCCACCACCGTCCAGCCCGCGGAGGTCGCCGAGCGCGCAAACCAGCGATGGGGCCGGTCGACCAGGGCTACGCCCACCACGGGCCCGGCGCCGCCCGTCAGCTTCACCGTCACCTGGAAGTTCTCGCCGGCGGCCACCTGGGGCGGGAACTCGAGGGTGATCTTCGAGTTCGCGTCCACCGCCTGGATGTGGGCGATGAGGGTCGCGCGATCCGCTTCGCTCAGCTTTCCGTATCCCTTCTCGCCGGCCTGGATCGGCGCGATGTGCTTCCTGGCCGCGACCTCCTTGCGAGCTCGCTCGCCGGCCCCCGCCAGCGCGGCCTCGTCCGTCGAGGAGTGGCAGGCGGCGCAGAAGGGCTCGACGTCGGTCTGGAAGTCCGGCGTTCCGCCGGGATAGGCCGAAGCGGAACCCGCCACGCACAGCACGACGAGCGCGAGAAGTGAGAGCAAAGTCCGGGTATTCATGATTCTCCCCCCTGGAATTCCGAATGGCAGCGGGCGCACTGCGCCTGCACGTGATCCGGCTGTAGATGGTAGATCTCGGCGGCGCCACCTGTCTCATGGGCCCGGTGACACTCTACGCAGTCCACACCCAACTCGACATTGTGCACCGCAAGAGAATGGAAGGGCTCGGCACCGAAGTCCGGAAGCGTCTCCTCGAAGCGGAGGTGACATTGGCGGCAGTCGGCGTCGCCGAGCGGATGCTTCATTTCCGTGGGCTCTTCGAAATCCCCCGTCAACCACACGAGGGCGTCACGCGCCGCCAGGGCCTTGATCCTGGCGCGCCCCACGAGCCCCACGCCACCGTGACAGTCGATGCAGCGGGTGGCGGGCCGCAGCGCGCGCTCGGGCACGCGAGCTCCGGCGTGCAGGCCGGCGAGGCTGTGCACGGGCCGGCCGTCGAAGTCCCGCCGGATCTGGATGTGCAGCGGAGTCCCATCGGCGTGGTGACACGCCGTGCAGAAGTCGTTGTTGCGCTCGAGCGCGTCGCTCACGATCCACCCCGTAGGAGCCATCACCGTTCCCAACACCACCATGCCGATCAGGATCGATCGGCTCGACCCGGGCGTTGATCGTTCTGTGGACATCCAGGCCCCTCGGCAGCGATCGGCGTCGATTCTCGCATACCGCGGTCCCCGCCCTGCTGACGACCGGCCGAAGTCGAGATGAACGTCGCCGATCGCTCACCTAAGCTAGCCTGATCCGAAGCTCCGCCGAAACCCTTACCCAGGAAAGCCAAGAGGAGAGCTCCCATGAGCACCGAGATCGGCGCGCTGGGCGTCTGGGCCTGGCTCGACGGCTTCTCCGCCCCCGAGGCCGCCGACTTCGCGAAACAGATCGAGGACTGGGGCTATTCTGCGCTCTGGGTTCCCGAAGCAGTGGGGCGCGATCCCTTCACCCTTCTCGGCTATCTGGCGGGCCAGACTGAGCGCCTGGTGCTCGCGACGGGCATTGCGAACATCTACGCCCGGGACGCAATGACGATGAATGCGATTCGTCAGACCATGGCGAGCCTGGCGCCGGGTCGCTTCGTGCTCGGGATCGGCGTCTCCCACACTCGTCTCGTCACCGGCGTGCGAGGCCACGAGTACGGCAAGCCCGTCACCACCATGCGCAGCTATCTGGATTCCATGGAGAAGGCGCTCTTCCTGGCTACGCCACCCGACGAGGAGGCCCCCATCGTGCTGGCCGCGCTGCGCACGCGCATGCTCGAGCTGGCGGCCGAACGCACCCGGGGCGCCCACCCCTACCTGGTGCCGCCCGAGCACACAGCCCGAGCCCGTGAAGTGCTCGGCAAGGACGCCTGGCTCTGCCCAGAGCAGATGGTTCTGCTGGAGACGAACCCGGAGAAGGCACGCAGCATCGCGCGCAAGAACCTCGGCGCCTACACGAGCCTGCCCAATTACCAGAACAACCTGAAGGAGTACGGCTTCAGCGATGCCGACTTCGCGGACGGAGGCAGCAACCGACTGGTGGACCGCATCGTCGCCTGGGGTGACGAGCGGGTGATCCGCGAGCGCATCCAGGCCCATCGCGATGCGGGCGCCGACCACGTCTGCATCCAACCCTTCAGGCACGACGGCGCACCCGGGCCCGACATGCGGGTGCTGGAGCTCCTCGCTCCGGCCGGGTAATCCAGCGCTGCCTCGCCGGCCCCGAGCAGGGCGCAAGCGAGTCATCAGCGGCGCCGCATGAGCGCCGAAGGAGGGATCGCGGATGGCCGGGCAGCGCAAGTTCTGGGGATGGGGTGTCGAGGGTGCCGGACCCGGCGCCGAGCAGGAGCTGGGCATCCGCGGTGCCATCGCGGCGCGCTTCGGAATCGCGGAGCCCGAGCTGGCGCCGCCGCCGCGCATCGAGGACATCACGCTGCCCGCACCACGGGTGAAGCCTCCGCCCGCCCTCGCCGGCATCTGCTCCGAAGCACCCGAAGACCGCGCCGGCCACAGCTACGGCAAGAGCTACCGCGACGTGGTGCGCGGCGCCCGGGGTGACTTCGCGAACCCGCCGGATCAGGTCGCCTTCCCCGAGAACGAGGAGCAGATCTCGGCGCTGCTCGACTGGTGCGGCGACGCCGGCATCGCGGCCATCCCTTACGGCGGGGGATCCAGCGTCTCCGGGGGCGTCGAGCCCGACGTTGGCGACGCCTACGCGGGCAGCGTCTCCATCGACCTCGGCCGCCTGGACCGGGTGCTCGAAATCGATCGCTCCTCGCGCGCGGCACGCATCCAGGCGGGCGTCTACGGTCCAGCCCTCGAGGACCAGCTTCGCCCCCACGGCCTCACCCTGCGCCACTATCCCCAGTCCTTCGAGTTCTCGACCCTGGGCGGCTGGATCGCAACCCGCGCGGGCGGCCACTACGCCACCCTCTACACCCACATCGACGACTTCGTCGAGAGCCTGCGCGTGGTGACGCCCAGCGGCGCCAGTGAGAGCCGGCGGCTGCCGGGCTCGGGCGCGGGCCCCAGCCCGGACCGGCTCTTCATCGGCTCCGAAGGCAGCCTCGGAATCATCAGCGAGGCCTGGATGCGGGTGCACGGCGGCGGCGGCGGCGGCGGCGGCGGAAGAGAAGATGATGACGGCTTTCTGCGCGGCGCCGAAGCCGTGCGCCAGCTCTCCCAGACCGGGCTCTTCCCAACCAACTGCCGGCTGCTCGACCCCGGCGAGGCGGCCGGCGCGGGAGCAGGCTCGGGAAGCGAGAGCGTGCTCCTCGTCGCCTTCGAGTCGGCCGACCACCCCGTCGACGCCTGGATGGAGCGGGCCCTGGAGTGCTGCCGCGACGCCGGCGCCGAGCTGCCCGAAGGCGGCGCGGTCTACCGCAGCGGGGAGGCGAGAGCCCGTGAGGGAAGCGCCGGCGCCTGGCGCGACGCCTTCCTTCAGGCCCCCTATCTGCGCGACGTACTCGTGCGCATGGCCATGGTGGTGGAGACCTTCGAGACCGCCGTCACCTGGGACCGCTTCCCCGAGTTCCACCGCGGCGTCCTCGCCGCGACCCGGGACGCGGTGAAGCGCGTTTGTGGTGGCGAGGATACGCTTTCCGCCTTCGGCGGTGGCGAGGGCAGCGTCGCGTGCCGCTTCACCCACGCCTACCCGGACGGCCCGGCGCCCTACTACACGGTGATCGCGCCCGGCCGGCGCGGCAGCGAGCTCGAGCAGTGGGCCGAGATCAAGCAGGCCGCCAGCGACGCGGTGCTCGCCCTCGGCGGCACCATCACCCACCACCACTCGGTGGGTCGCGACTTCCGCCCCTGGTACGACAAGCAGCGCCCGGAGCCTTTCGCCCGGGCACTGCAGGCCGCCAAGGGAGCCCTCGACCCCAAGGGCATCCTCAATCCCGGCGCCCTGGTGCCGGCACCGCGCCAGCGCTGAACACGGAAAGCGTATCGTCGCCGCCGCCAAAGGCGGAAAGCGTATCCTCGCCGAGGCTGATTCCCGCCGCCTTCGTTATGCTGCCGCCATGGCGAAGATCAACGAGAGCTACAAGAAGCTGGAAGCGGGATACCTCTTTCCGGAGATCGGACGACGGGTGCGCGGCTTCACCGAGGCCAATCCCGGTGCGGATGTCATCCGCTTGGGTATCGGCGACGTCACCCTGCCCCTGGCCCCCGCCGTCGTGGAGGCCCTCCACGCGGCCGTCGACGAGATGGCGACCGAGTCGGGCTTCCACGGCTACGGCCCCGAGAACGGCTACGGCTTCTTGACCGACGCCATCCGGCAGGTCGACTACAAGGCCCGGGGCGTCGACATCGACGGCGAGGAGATCTTCGTCTCCGACGGCAGCAAGCAGGACAGCGGGAACATCCAGGAAATCTTCGGTCAGGGCTGCAGCATCGCGGTCACGGACCCCGTCTACCCCGTCTACGTGGACACCAACGTCATGGCGGGGCGCACCGGGAACGCCGACGCCGATGGGCGCTACGAGGGCATCCTCTACCTGCCCGCCACCGAAGAGAACGGCTTCACCCCCGCGCCGCCCGGCGAGCGGGCCGACATCGCCTATCTCTGCTCGCCCAACAACCCCACCGGCGCCGTGGCCTCCCGGGAGAACCTCGGGGCCTGGGTCGCGTGGGCACGGGAGAACGACGCGGTGATCCTCTTCGACGCCGCCTACGACGCCTTCATCCAGGATCCGGACCTGCCCCGCTCCATCTACGAGATCGAGGGCGCCCGCGAGTGCGCCATCGAGATGCGCAGCTTCTCCAAGCGGGCGGGCTTCACGGGCGTGCGCTGCGCCTACACGGTAGTTCCCAGGGAGCTCACCGGAACAACGGCCTCCGGCGAGCGAGTCGGCCTCAACGAACTCTGGGGCCGGCGGCACGCCACCAAGTTCAACTCGGTGCCCTACGTGATCCAGCGCGCCGCGGCCGCGGCCCTCTCCGACGAAGGCCTCGCCCAGACCGGCGAGCAGGTGAGCTACTACATGGAGAACGCCCGCCGCATCCGCGAGGGCCTCGCGGCGGCGGGCTTCACGGTCTTCGCCGGCGAGCATGCACCCTACATCTGGATGCGCACTCCGGGCGGCCTCTCCTCCTGGGACTTCTTCGACCAGCTGCTCGACAAGGCGCGCGTGGTGGGCACACCGGGCTCGGGCTTCGGACCCTCCGGCGAAGGCTACTTCCGCATCTCGGCCTTCAACTCCCACGCCAACGTGGACGAGGCCATCGAGCGGATCGGGAAGGTGTTCGCGGGCTGAGCCTGCCGGCCGCGGGCTGAGCAGTCATCCGCTCAAGGTTGCGCGTGGACCCAGTCGCTCATGAGCTGCTTGATCTGGGTCTGGTAACGAAGCCCGCTCGCCTTGGCCTTGTGCTTGAACGCTTCCAGCAGATCTTCGCGCACTTTGAGGCTGATGAGCTTGCTCTTGGCGGGCTTGGCCGCCTGTAGCTTTCGGAAGCTCTCAAGGAAGGCGAGGATCTCCTCGGGGCTCATGCGGCGACACTGCTCGAGATACTCGTCGCTGAAGTACTGAACCGGTCTCGGACGATTGCTCACCGGAGCCCCTCCAAGGCCCTCACGTCCTCGAGGTCCTGAGGCCTTCCCGCCTCCCTCTTCATGGCGATCAGATCGCGAACCCCCACGACGGGCAGCGTCATGTCTCCCACGCGAATTCGCACGACATCCATCTCCCGGATGTCGTGGGTGATCAGAATGTCGACGAGCTTGGTCGGGTCGTGGGGATGAATGAAGCTCCACGCGAACAAATTGCGGTTCTCGATGTACTCCTCGCGGAAATCGAAGACCTGGTCGGCGTCCACGGGCAGCCGCGGAGCAAGGCCGATGCTCGTGAGCGCCTTCTGGGCGGCGCGAAATTGCCTCTTTTCGAGGGCAATCACGAGATCGAGGTCGACAGTTCCGCGAACGGCGCCGTGAAGCCCAACCGCGTAGCCACCCGCGATGCCGAAGCGGACCCGCGCCTGCCGGAGGGCGCCTACGACTTCTTCGATGAACATTCGAATAGGATATACTGGTATATACCCATGTCAAGCCACAACGAATTCGCGGGCAGAGCCCGCCCGCTAGCTCGCGCGCAGGCCGCTGCGCGGCCATCGCTTCCGCGGCGTCCGGTGACCCGTTTCTCGGGTCACCCTCCTAGCCCACCTGGATGCTCTGGCCTTCGCTGGCCGGCGTGATCGCGAAAGGCAGCTCTCGCGAGCTCTGCAGCCCGCAGTACATCTCGTCGAGGATCGCGTCGGTGTGCCAGGGATCATGGTGGAAGGGAACCAGCTGCCCCACCCCGGCCGCTTCGGCGAAGGCCAGGGCGGCGGAGGTGGAGCTGTGGCCCCAGCCGACGTAGTCCGGGTACTCGTCGTCGCTGTACTGGGCGTCGTGGATCAGCAGGTCGGCCCCTTCGGCAAGCGCGAGTCCCGGGATCCAGCGGCGTGACGCGGGCAGCTCGCTCGTGCCCAGCAGGGGCTCGTGGTCCGGCAGGTAGCAGAGCACCCGGCCGGCCTCTTCGATCCGGTAGCCGACGGTGGGCCCCGGGTGGCAGACGAGGCCCGCTTCGACCTCGAAGCCCGGCGGCGAGAAGCGCCGCTCCTCGACCACGTCGTGAAGGGTCAGGTTGCAGGGCAGGTCGCGCAATCGCACCGGGAAGAGCGGCGGCGAGAGGTAGCGACTCAGTCGGGTGTGGAGATTCAAGGTCGTCGACGAGGGGCCCCAGAGGTGGACTTCGAGGTCGGGCCAGAAGAGCGGGTCGAAGAAGCCCAGGCCCTGGATGTGGTCCATATGGAGATGGGTGAGGAGGATGTCGACGCGCCCGAGGCCCCGCTCGACGGCCTCGCCCAGCGCCCGAATCCCCGTCCCCGCGTCGAGGACCAGGAGCGACCCGCCCTCGCCCCACACCGCCACGCAGGACGTATTGCCGCCGTAGCGGACCGTGCCCTCACCGGGCGTCGCCAACGAGCCGCGGGTCCCGTAGAAGGTGACCTTCACGAGGCCTCGATCTCCCAGAAGATCCCGAAAGCACCCAGCATGCGGCCACTCTGGCCGACCAGCGGAATGGCGGTCACTTCGACGTGTCGCATCGTGCCACTCAGGTCACGAATCGTCATACGGCGGTGTGCGAGCTCCCGGCGCTCGCGGGCGATCGCCATGGGGTGGCGATCCGGCGGAATGAGTGAGCCGTCTTCGTCGCGGGGAGCGAAGGCGGTATAGAGCTCCTCCCGCGTGGTCGTGGCAAGGTCTTCGTAGCGGCGGCCGAGAATGAGCCCGGCCGCCTCGTTGAAGTGGATCAGCTGGCCTTCGGCGTCGACCATGAACACGGGCGTGGCCAGAGACTCGGAAAGGCGACGGGTGAGGATCGTCTCGACCGCATAGCGAACTCGACCGTCCCGGCTCACCTGGGTCTCGCCCGCCTCGCCCGCCTCGCCCCCGATGCGCTTGAAATCCCAGAAGATCCCGACCACTCCGAGCAGCTCTCCGCCCAGGTTGATGAGAGGAAAGGCCGTTCCCTCGATCTTGCGCCGCTCGCCATCGAGCCCGCGCAGCCAGAACCGGTTGTATACCGGCACGCGCCGCTCGAGCGCGGCGATCATGGGACGTTCTTCGCGCTTGATGGGAGCACCGTAGTCGTCCGTGGTCCGGAGCAGCGCCGACCACTCGTCGCGACTCATCTCGCCGATCTCGTCGAAGCGGTGCCCGAGAACGGGCTCGGCGGACTCGTTGAAGAAGAGAAGATCGCCCTCCGGGCCGATCACGAGCATCGGCATCGCGAGACAGCTCGCAAGCTGCTTGAGCACGACCACTTCGACGTGACGTTTTGCCACGAGGCTCTCCCCAGAAGAACCGTCCACTTGCAGTCTAACACGGGGAGCAGGGCCGGGGGGCGAGACGAGTCTCCGAAAGAACCGGGGCGGTTCAGATCCGGGCTCGCGGACAGAATTCCGATAGGCGCCTCGAAGGGCCCTTCAGGGCTCGCCGAGCAGCGCTTTCAGGCGTGTGACGATCGGCTCGGAGGGTGCGTCCAGCCCGTCGACGTGGGCGGCCACGACACCTTCCCGGTCCAGCAGTGAAATGCGAGTGGTGTGGCTGAACTGCCCGTCTCCGCTGGGCCGATAACGGATGCCGAGAACCAGGGCCAGAGCCCGGATCTGGTGGGGCTCGCCATGGGGCAGGAACCAGCTCGCCGGATCGAGACCATTCTTCTCCGCGTACTTCACCAGACGCTCGGGCGTGTCCACATCCGGATCGAAGGTGACCAGCAGGAAGCGGGTATCGTCCTGCCCGGCCGGGTCGAGCTGCGCCTCGATCTGCTGAACGTTGCGCACCAGGATGGGGCAGGCGTGCTCGCAGGTTCCATAGAAGAGCACCACCAATACCGGGTGACCGCGCAGCTGCGAGAGTTGGAACTCGCCGCCAGCAGGGTGGGTCCAGGCTCCCTCGAGCTGGTAGATGGAGCGATCGGCGAGCGGTGCGTCGCCAGCGGTTGATCCGTGGTCCATTTGCCCGTGGTCCATGGACGCGTGCGGATCGGCGGAAGAGTCGACGGAAGGGTCGGCAGCAAGAGGGTCGCCGCCCTTCTCTCCGCAGCCACCGGCGAAGGCCATGGCAACGACGAGGAAGAGCCGCATCAGGCAGAGCGAGGAGCGGGTCATTCGAGGCTCCTGGCACAGCGAAAGCCCAGCTGATGGATTGCGTATCGGGCCTCGAGGCTGGTCCGAAACGCGAAGCGCATGAACGCGGCGTAGTTCTTCACGTCGTCTGCCCCGATGGCCGCGCCCCCGCAGATGCGTCCCAGCTCACGGTCCCCGTCCTGGCGATTGTCTGCGGCCGCGAAGCTCGCGTTGAAGTCTTCGACCCACTCCCAGATCACACCGTGTAGGTCCTGGATGCCCCACTGGTTCGCGGGCGTCCCTCCCACCTCGGGCAGGCTCCCGCGCGGTCGCGAGTAGAAGGCCAGAATGCGTGCCGTGACTGCTTCCTCGGAATGGGAGTCCGTACCCGACGGATAGGCGGCCCACTCCCACTCCGCCTCGCTGGGCAGGCGTTTGCCGAGGCTCGCGCAGTAGGCCGAGGCTGCGAAGTAGGAGACGAAGGTCACGGGCTGCCGGGCCGAGACAGCCTCGCCGGGATCCAGGTCACTTGACCAGCTCGAGAGGTAGGAGTCGTCGGTGAAGAGCTCGGAGGCGCGGGAGCGCTGCCAGCGAGGCTCCCGGCGCACGAAGTCGAGAAACTCCCCATTCGTCACGGGACGCAGATCGAGGAGGAAGGGCTCAACCCGGCTGTCTTGCTCGTCCTGGACCCGATAGAAGGGCACGTAGACACCACCGCCCACGCGTCGCATCTCCGGGTGTGTCGTCACATCCTGTGCCCTCGCGGTGGTGCCAATCGCCAGGGCGACCAGCACCACCACGTAGAGCCCACGTGAATGGTCACGCGTCAGGGGTGCTGCCCCGGATCGACCGGCCGCAGCAGTCTCTTGCGCATGTCGGCGACCTGGCTGTTCTCGATGAGCCCACCCGGGTTGCCGAAGCTGTTGAGAACGTAGGTCAGCACGTCGGCGATCTCGTGATCGGTGAAGTTGCCCAGGGGTGGCATGACGCCATTGTAGGACTCACCGTTCACCTCGATGATACCGGTCTTCCCGGCGATTACGATGCGAATGGCCCGGGTCGTGTTCTCCAGCAGGTAGTCGGACCTCGAGAGGGGCGGGAACACGCTCGCGATACCCTCACCGTTGGCCTGGTGGCAGGTGGAGCAGGTGCCCTGGTAGACCGCCTTGCCCCGGGCGATGCGGGCATCGAGGCTCTTGTCCTTGGGATCGACTCCCTCGATCGCCTTGAGGGCCTTCTTCGACTTCTCGGCCAGGTAGACCTCGTCGACCTCCTTGCCGGAGTAGAGGAGTGTGTTTTCGGCCCCCTCGACGGTCAGCATTCCCAGCGCCCCTTTGTTGAATGCGCGGAAGATCGAGTGATCCACGAGGATGTAGGTGCCCGGAACCTGGGTCTCGAACTCGGCCATCATCGCGCCGCCAGAGGGGATCAGGGTCGTCTGGACGTCCTTCAGGGCGGGCCGCCCGCCTTCCTGATAGAGCGAGTCGAAGATCTCACCGATCACATGGAAGGAGCTCACGAGGTTCGGGCCGCCGTTTCCGACGAACATGCGAACCTTGTCGCCCACCTTGGCCTTGAGGGCGTTGTCGCCGACCAGCGAGCCCTCGCGCCCGTTGAAGAGCACGTACGCGGCGTTCTCGTCGATGGCGCGCTGCATGTCGAAGGGCTGGTGGCCCGGCTCGCGGAAGTTGCCCCGGGTGTAGAAGTCGCCCTGGACCACGTAGAACTCACGGTCAGCGTGCGCCCATCCCTCCTCGGGCTCCACCACGATGAGACCGTACATCCCGTTGGCGATGTGCATGCCCACGGGCGCGGTGGCGCAGTGATAGATGTACACCCCCTCGTTGAGGGCCTGGAAGGTGAACTGGGTCTGATGGCCCGGTGCGGTGAAGGTGCTGGTCGCGCCGCCACCCGGCCCGGTCACGGCATGCAGGTCGATGTTGTGGGGCATGGTGTTGTCGGGATGATTCAAGAGGTGAAGCTCCACCAGATCTCCCCGCCGCACGCGAATCATCGGCCCCGGCGTCGAGCCACCGAAGGTCCAGAAGGTGTAGTCGACACCGTCCGAGATCTCCATCACGCGCTCTCGAACCTCGATCTTCACCACGACTCGTGCGGGATGGTCGCGATTGACGGGAGGCGCTGCGTTGGGCGGAATTCCGAGGGTGGCCTCGACCACAGGAAGGCTGGCGGCGTCGACCTTGGGGATCAGAGGCCGCGAGTCCGACTTCGCCGCGGTGCCAGCCGAGGGCTGAGAGCCCTGCGGCCCGCACGCCGCGAGCATCAGGGGAAGTATTAGGAGCATGAAGGCCGAGGCAGTGCGAATCAATTGAATCTCCTTTTGAAGCGATGTCCTGCGAATCCGAAAATGGTCCAACTTTCCGACCTGCCGTCGATAATCGAACACTCGACGATTGTATCTTGACAACTTTGGTCTACGTTGAGCTGGATTGTCATCCCTTTCGCCGCGAGTTGTCAAGGGAAAGGATCGAATCCGTGAAAGTGACGATCGGCAAGCGGGGCGACTACGCGGTAAGGGCGGTCCTCGACCTGTCGCTCCATTACCGACGAGAACGACGCAAGGCGAGGCAGATCGCCAGAGCCATGGGGATTCCCCGACAGTACCTCTCCCGAATCCTCGCGGAACTGGTTCGCGACGGCATTCTTGTTGCCGTTGCGGGTCAAGGCGGCGGATACGAGCTCGGCCGCCCTCCGTCGAAGATCAGTCTATTGGAGGTGATCGAGGCGACCGAGGGCCCGCTCGAGCTTCGGACCTGCATCCTGCGCAACTCAGCCTGCCGAACTGCCGACAAGTGCTCGGTTCACGACATCTGGTCCAAGGCGCAAGAAGCCATGCGCACTCGCCTGGGCGCGGCCACATTCTCCCAGATCGCGCGGGTGCAGGCGCTCCTCGAAGGCAGCTGCTGACTCTCCTGATGGCTCTTTGGATGGTCTCGGATTCAGCCTTTGGCCTTCAGCCAATCCTGCAGCATGCTCTGGAAGGCCGCCGGGTTGTACTGGTCTTCCTGAAATGACCATTTGTCGTTGCCCGCGTATTTCAGCCGGGCATAGTTCTTCTGCTGATAGATCTTGCCGTCGCCGGGATCGACCATGCGGTTCTGGAACTCGCAGACAACCCATCCACGATCCTCGTCGATGATGTACCACTCGGTGGGAAACTCCCGCATCTGATTCTGGGGATACGCGGAGAATGTCCGCCTCATCCAGTCCGCGATCTCTTTCGCGCCTCGGCGCATGGGCCAGACGTCGTCGTGGTACTCCGCATCCTCGGTAAAGAGATTGCACCACTCATCCCAATCCACCGCCTTCGCGCAGCGCGCCACCGCCTCTTCATAGCGGTGGAATGCCTGCTCGATCTCTTCTCTACTCCACTTGGCCATCTTCACCTCCTGAATCGCTAAGCGTCGATCCGCCGGTACTTGATCCGATGCGGCTGGTCCGCGTCCGCGCCCACGCGCTTCTTGTGGTCCTGCACGTCATCCTCGTAGTTGCCCTCGAACCACTCGACGTGGGAATCGCCCTCGAAGGCCAACATGTGGGTCGCGATGCGGTCGTGGAACCAGCGATCGTGGGAGATGACACTTCCCGTAACGCTGGCGGGCGGTTGCGGACTCGGCATGGATTCCCTTTGCCTTGGATTCTGGGTCTTGTCGTTGCGGGAAACCGTAGCGAAGCTGGCGAGTGGACGTACCTCACGGCATATCTCGGCATGATGCGCGGCCTTCCCCCTGCGATTATCGCCGAGGGAAGGCTACTTTCCCGCGCGACGGGCCCGAGGAGCCAGGCGAGCCTCGGAGCCAACGCCAACATTCACCGACGAGACCAAGCCGACAGCGATCGCTCGGAGACACGCCGGGCGGGACTGCGGGCCTTTCCTCGTCGGAAGCTCGAACACAACCGGGGGAAGATCGATCATGGCTGCAAAGAAGAAGTCGGCAACGAAGGCCACGGGCAAGAAGAAGAAGGCGGGCAAGAAGCCGGCTGGCAAGAAGTCGACGGGAAAGAAGACGACCGCAAAGAAGTCGGTCGCAAAGAAGAAGAAGACGGCCCGGAAGAAGACGGCCGCAAAGAAGAAGACGACGGCCCGGAAGAAGCCGGCACCCGCGGGCGCCAGCTCCCGCACGAGCACGCCGGGAGACTCCCTTCGGGAACTCGCGAAGGGGTTCGCCGCGCGGCTGCAGCGCTGAGGAGCCACGCTCGTGCGAGAGCGGTTGCTCCCCAGCCTGCTAGAGCATCGCCATCACGGCTCCGCCCAGTCCTCCCAGCAGGAGCAACAGGCTCGGCACGAAGCTCAGGATGAAGCCTGCGGAGCGCTTGGTCGGGTCCGCCACATAGGCGAACGCGTAGACCACGCGACCGATCAGGAACACCACGCCGATCAGCGCGCCGATGTCGGCACTCACATAGCGACCGAATAGCCAGAGCGCGGGCAGGAAGATCACCAGCTGCTCCAATGTGTTGTAATGCACACGATAGTGTCGTTCGAAGACATCATGGCCGGTCGTGGCTGGAGCGTTGATCTCGTACTTGCCCCGCGCAGCTCCGACGCGCATGCCGAGCCACATGAACTCGATGAGTGCCAGAATCGTAACGATGGCGATCCACTCCATGGCGCAGTCTCCTCAGTGCGCCTCGAAGCGGCGCGATTCGCGATCCGATGTCCCAATCTACCGCATACCCCGGCGAACGAGTCGAGCCGGTCGGGTCATGGGTCGGGGATTCGGGCCCGGCCCGCGAGGCCTCGTTCGAGGACCAGGGGCGATCTGGTGTACACTGCGCCGGCATGATCCATCCCTACTCGAACGCAACGCAGACCCGCTGGGACCACGGCGAGTTCAAGGTCCAGCTCAACCAGTTCGGCAACACCCGCCCCATGGGCTTTTGCGATGGATCGGACGCCGATATCACCGAGCTGCGGGAAATTGCCGAATCCGAAGGCGCGGACGAGATGCGAATCGAAAAGAAGGTCCTGAAGTCCGGCCGCGAGATCTGGACCCTGCACGGCGGGGACTGACCCACCCCGCCGCCCTCACGCGCGCGCTCGAGGTCCAGGCCCGGAGCGTTCCCGGGGCAGACTCCTAGTTCTTCGGCATGTGCACCAACGGAAGACCGTTACTTCCGACCGGGATGTAGACCGTCGTGTGATTGGGCGATGCGGCCATCTTTCCTTGCGCTTGAATCGCTTCGTGCTGGAGGTAGTTGGGTGTCAGCGTCGCGTTGATGATCCGCTGGGCCTCTGCGATCCCCTTGGCCTCTTCGATTCGAATCTCTGCGTCGCGTTTGGCGATCTGCTTCTGAGTTTCCTTCTCTTCGAGCAGCTGCTTGGCGGCGAGCTTGGCTTCCACGGCCTTCGCAACGCTCTCTGGATAGTCGATGTTGATGACCTCGTTGCGGAAGACCGACACTCCGTAGTTCCCAGGGCCCTTCACGATGCCCCGGAAGCCGCCCTTGCCAATGACGCGAGGA
>JAFDEK010000005.1:27593-93412 GCA_019310385.1 Deltaproteobacteria bacterium | reverse complement strand
GCTCAGTCCTGAGCGCGCCTCATAGGCGCCGCCAGCGGGAGGCGCGCTCAGTCCTGAGCGCGCCTCATAGGCGCCGCCAGCGGGAGGCGCGCTCAGTCCTGAGCGCGCCTCATAAAAGTCGGGACCTCGCGCTCGTCCTCCTCCTCGTCGCTGACTCCGCGGCGTCGCAGGAAGGCCGGCGTCTCGTACTCGTCCTCGAAGGGCGACGCGAACTCCGCCCCCGTGGCCGCCATCTCCTCGGCGCTCATCCCGACGGATTCACGCTCCGGTGCCGGCGTCGGCTGGGCCGGCGGCTGGGGCGCCTCGGCCTGAGGCGCCTCGACCTGCTGCTCGGCGACGGGCCGCAGCTCCGGCGCCGAGCGCTCCGCGTTCAGCGACATCACATTTCCCAGGTCGCGATACTCGCTCGGCCGCTCCTGGCTGCGGGTGCCGCGCGGGTCGCGGTCGCCCCGAGCGTGCATGTCCTCGAGGCCCGTGGCGATCACCGTGACCCGGATCTCACCCTCGGCCATGGTCTCGTCGATCACGGCACCGAAGATGATGTTCGCGTCTTCGTGGGCCGCCTCCTGGACCAGGGTCGAGGCCTCGTTCACCTCGAAGAGGGTCATGTCCTCGCCGCCGGTGATGTTGATGAGCACCCCGCGCGCGCCCTCGATGGACACATCCTCGAGCAGGGGGCTCGAGATCGCGGACCGCGAGGCGTCGACGGCCCGGGTGTCGCCGTGGGCGATGCCCGTACCCATCATCGCGACGCCGGCCTCGTTCATCACCGTGCGCACGTCGGCGAAGTCCAGGTTGATGAGGCCGTGGATGGTGATCAGGTCCGAGATGCCGCGGACGGCGTTCAGGAGCACATCGTCGGCCAGGGTGAAGGCGTCCTTGATCGCCGTCCCCTTGCCAGCCAGCGCGAGCAGCCGCTGATTGGGGATGGTGATCAGGGTATCGACGACCTGGTGCAGATCGTCGAGGCCCCGCTCGCCGTGCTTGGACCGCACCCGCCCCTCGAACATGAAGGGCTTGGTGACCACGCCGACCGTCAGGGCTCCGATCTCCCGGGCGACCTCGGCCACGATGGGGGCCGCGCCAGTTCCGGTGCCGCCCCCCATGCCGGCCGTCACGAAGACCATGTCCGAGCCCTCGAGGATCTCGCGCAGGCGGTCCCGGGCCTCGAGCGCCGAGGCGCGTCCCCGGTCGGGGTTTGCGCCGCAGCCCAGGCCCCGAGTCACCTCGGCGCCGAGCTGCACCTTGATGGGAGCCAGGTTGTGGCTGAGCGCCTGGGCGTCGGTGTTGGCGGCGATGAACTGCACACCGCCGAGCCCCGAGCGGATCATGGTGTTGAGCGCGTTGCCGCCCCCGCCACCGACTCCGATGACCTTGATGTTGGCCGTCTGCTCCCCGCTGTCCTCGAACTCGAGCAGCTCCTGGCTGTCCTCGGGGCCGATTTCGAGCAGATCGATGCCGTCGCCTCGGTCTTCTCCGTTCTTGCCATTCTGTCCGTTACGTCGATTGGCCATTGCATACCCCCCCGAGCACACGATCCTGCATCATCGTGCGCCGAATGTAACACGAACCTGAGATTTTTGTACGACTTCTTTTGGCCCGGGAGACCGCTCTGGGTCCCCGGGCTGTCGTCACGTCCTTGGAATAGGGTCGCCGCATCAGTCGAATTCGGCGTAGAACCAATCCCGCATGCGCTGCTTGACGCGTCCGAAAATGGAGTCGTCCCGGATCCGGAAGCCGCGCGAGCGCTGGGACCGGTGCTGGGAGAAGCCGAATACTACCAGCCCCACACCCGTTGCGTACATAGGACTCCTCACGACATCCTGCAGTCCCCCGATGTTGATCGGGGTTCCCAGGCGCACCGGAGACTCGAAGATCTCCTCGGTGAGCTCCGCGATGCCCGTCAGCGCCGACGCGCCACCTGTGAGCACTACGCCCGAGGGAATCCGGTCGGCGAGGCCGGCCTTGATGATCTCGCCGCGGGCCAGGGAGAGGATCTCCTCGGCCCGGGGCTCGATGACCTCGCACAGGATCTTGCGCGAAACCTCCCGGGGCCGTCGCCCACCCACGCTCGGCACCGTGATCACGTCATCGCTGCCCAGGTAGCGCGCCGATGCGACCCCGAAGCTCTTCTTGATCCGCTCCGCCTCCTCGAAGGGGGTTCGCAGCCCTACGGCGATGTCGTTGGTGAGGTGATAGCCGCCGAGCCCGAGCACGGCGGTGTTCTTGATGGACCCGTCCGCGAACACCGCGATGTCCGTGGTGCCGCCCCCGATGTCGATCATGCACACGCCCAGGTCCCGCTCGTCGGCGGCCAGCACCGCCTGGGCCGAGGCCAGGGGCTCGAGCACGATGTCGATCACGTCGAGGCCCGCCTTGTTGCAGCACTTGACGATGTTCTGGGCGCTCGTCACGGCGGCTGTCACGATGTGGATCTTGGCCTCGAGGCGCACGCCGCTCATGCCCAGGGGCTCGCGAATGCCATCCTGGTCATCGATGATGAACTCCTGAGGGATCACATGGATCACCTCGCGGTCCATGGGGATCGCGACTGCCTTCGCGGCATCGATGACGCGCTTTACGTCGCTGTCGCGCACCTCCCGATCCTTCACCGCCACGACGCCGTGGGAGTTCATGCCGCGGATGTGTCCACCCGCGATCCCGGCGTAGACCGATGCGATCTCGCAGTCGGCCATCAGCTCCGCCTCCTCGACGGCGCGTTTGATGGAGCCCACCGTGGCGTCGATGTCGATCACCACCCCTTTGCGCAGGCCGCGCGACGGGTGGGTCCCGATGCCGACGATGTCGACTCCGTTCTCGGTCCGCTCTGCGACGATGGCGCAGATCTTCGTGGTGCCGATGTCCAACCCGACGATCAGGTCGTCCTTGCGTGCCATGTTCTCACCCCCCAAAGGTAAGGAACGCCGGTCTCCCAGTCGTTCCCATTCGGACGAGGCGGCGAATCCACGCCGCTCCGCCACTTTCCCCCCACCTCACCGAGAGGTGGAGGTACTCCGCAGAACAGCACGGTCTGCGAAGCGTAGATCGATCTCTCTCGCGGCCCCGAGCGCCTCGGGCTCGGCGTCGAGCAGGAGCGCCAGATGCTCGAGGCGCTGGTCGAGGCCACTCTCGCCGAGAATCACCTCCCGCTGCGGGTCGCCCATGTGCAGCACCCAGCCCCGGGACGAGTTTGCTTCGGGCAGGGCCAGCTCGGCCCCGGCCAGCCCCGCGGCGTCTTCGCCCGCGCGAGCGGCGAGCCGGGAGAGGCTCTCCAGCACCGCCACGCCACGTGCCAGCTCCGGGCTCTCCTGCCCGCTCTGCGCGATGGTGCTCGTGCCGCGCAAGTGCGGAAGCGTTGCGACGTCGCCGGGCTCCGCCGGGGCGAAGGGCACGCCGCTGGCGTCGACCAGGCGCCAGCGTGCATTGTCGCGCGGTGCATTCTGCAAGCGGAGGGCCGCGCGCGGCTCGTGCTCGTCGATCTTCACCAGCAGCCGTCCCGTCGGGAGCCGCAGGGCCTCGGCGGAGCGGATCCAGGGATGGGCGAGCAGGGCGGCCTCCACCGCTTCGCTGCGCACATCCTCGAAGGGGCTTCCCTTTGCGACACCCGTGGCAACTGCGACGCTGCTGGCTTCGAGCCGGTGGTTGCCCTGTACCGAGATGGCGTCCAGCAGGAAGGGCTCGGAGACCCACCCGCTCTCGAGCGCCGCGACTACGGGCATCGCGAGCCAGGCGCCGGCCGCCAGGGAGCAGGCGAAGGCCCCGCCCAGCACGAAGCGAAGGTGATCGAGCGAGCGCCGGCCGCTGCGAGAACGAATTCGGTCGAGGTGCGAGCGGGCCCGCTCTCCGCGTCGTTGCTCGCCGCGCTTCGAGCGCTGCCAGGCCCGGTCGCCCGCGCTGCGCACGCTCTTCTCGGCCCGGGCTTTGGGCGCTCGCACCCACGTGACCGGGCTCGATCGGGAGGCGCTGCCGCGCCGCGTTCTTCGCTCGCGCGCCATCAGGCCGCCCTCCCCAGGATCTTCACCTCGGTCTCGAGGCGGACTCCGCTCTCGCGCTCTACGCGATCCCGCGCCTGCTCGATCAAGGCGAGGACGTCGGCCGCGCTCGCGCCACCCGTGTTGGCGATGAAGTTCGCGTGAACCGGTGAGATCTGGGCGCCGCCGACCTGCAGGCCCTTCAGCCCCGCGGCCTCGATGAGGCGTCCCGCGAAGTCGCCGGTCGGGTTCTTGAAGACGGAGCCGCAGGAGGGGATGTTGAGGGGCTGGGTGCGGGCTCGCGCGGCCAGCTTGAGGGCGACCTCCGCACGCACGGCCTCGCGGTCGGCGAGGCCCACCGCGAAGAGGGCCGACACCACCACCGAGCCCGGGGCCAGGCCGCGCAGGGCGCGGTAGCGGAAGTGGAGCGAGGCGCGCCGCAGGTGCCGGCGCCGCCTTCCGGTGGGACTCACGACTTCGATCTCACGCACCACGTCCTTGGCCTCGCGGGAGCCGATGCCGGCGTTCATGGCGACCCAGCCGCCCACCGTGCCCGGAATACCTGCGGCGAACTCGAGGCCCGCGAAGCCCCGCTCGACACAGAAGCGCGTGATCTGGCTGTGGGAGACTCCCGCCCCGGCGCGCAAGAGGAGACCCGGTCGCTCCTCGAGTTCGCGCAGCCCGCCGAGCAGCAGCACGAGGCCGTCGATGCCTTCGTCGCGCACGAGGGTGTTGAAGCCCTTGCCCAGCACCGTGTGTCGCAGTCCGTGGCTGTGGCAAACGCGCAGGGCGCCGGCCAGCTCCGCGGGGCTGGCGGGGCTCGCGATGGCGTCCGCGCGTCCCCCGACGCGCAACGAGGTGTGTTTTGCCATGGAGACGCCGAAGCGGACGTGGTCTCCCAGGACCTCCTCGAGAGCGCTGCGAGCTTCGCGTTTGATCACAGCGCCCCCCTCCCCGCGCCCAGCGCTTCCAGCAGCCGCGGGCCCAGGGTGCAGACGTCCCCGGCGCCCAGGGTGAGGACGAGATCGCCCTTCTGCAGCTCGCCGGGCAGGTCGCCGGCGAGCTCGTCGAGGCCCGGTACGAAACGCACGTTGCGGTGTCCGTGGGCGCGGATGGCCTCGGCCAGGAGCTCGCCCGATGCTCCCGGGATGGCCTCCTCGCCCGCGGCATAGACCTCGGTCACCAGCAGCAGGTCCGCGTCGTTGAACGCCGTGGCGAACTCCTCGAAGCAGTCCCGGGTGCGCGTGTAGCGGTGGGGCTGGAACACGGTCACGATGCGCCCGCGATGAGCCTCGCGAGCGGCTGCCAAAGTCGCGCGTACCTCGGCCGGGTGGTGGCCATAGTCGTCGACGACGCGCACGCCGGCCGCGCTCCCCTTGTGCTCGAAGCGCCGCTCGACACCGGCGAAGCTCGCGACGGCCGCGGCGGCTCGGGTCCAGGGGACTTCCAGCTCGAGCGCGACGGCGATGGCCGCGAGGGCGTTGGCGACGTTGTGTCGGCCGGGGAGGGCGATCTCGACGGGCCCCAGCAGCTCGCCGCGCAGCCGAACCACGAAGCGCATGCCCTGCTCGTTGGCCACGACCTCCTCGGCGACCAGGTCGGCCTGGTGGGTGAAGCCATAAGTGAAGAGCCGGCGCGTGAGCCGCGGCAGGATGTTCTGGACGCCCGGGTGGTCGAGGCACAGCACCGCGACGCCCCAGAAGGGGATGCGGTTGACGAAGTCCACGAAGGCCTGCTCCAGGGCCTCGAAGCTGCCGTAGTGGTCGAGGTGATCGGCGTCGATGTTGGTCACCACGACCGACACCGGAGCGAGACGCAGGAAGGAGCCGTCGCTCTCGTCCGCCTCGGCGACGAGGACCTCTCCGGTTCCCAGGCGGGCGCCCGTGGCGTCGCGCTCGGGAGCCAGAACGCGGCCTCCGATGATGGCCGTGGGGTCGAGGCCCGCCTCGCCCAGGATGTGGGCCACCAGGGAGGTGGTGGTCGTCTTGCCGTGAGTTCCCGCCACCGCGATGCCGTCCTTGAGACGCATCATCTCGGCGAGCATCTCGGCGCGGGGAATCACTGGGATCTCGCGGCGCCCGGCCTCTTCGATCTCGGGGTTCCGGGGACTTACCGCCGAGGAGTAGACGACGACATCGGCATCGCCGACGTGGCCGGCCTCGTGCCCGATGGAGACGTGGATTCCGAGCCCGCTCAGGCGCTCGGTCGTGGCGCCGGCGCGCAGGTCCGAGCCCGTCACCCCGTAGCCCTGGTCGTGGAGGAGCTCCGCGAGGCCGCACATCCCGATGCCGCCCACGCCCACGAAGTGGATTCTCCGGATCTTGCGGATCATCCGGCCTCCTTCGCCGCGCCCGGCTCCCCATCTTCGGAGAGGCTCTGGGTGCACAGGTCGATGATGCGGGCCGCCGCGCCGGGGCGGGCCAGGGAGCTCGCGGCCTCGCCCATGGCGACCAGGCGCTCGGGCGCCGCGAAGAGCTCGGCGAGGATCCCGGCGAGACGGGCCCCGCTCTCGTCGCTGTCCTCGAGACCCTCGAGGCGGCGCGCGGCCCCAGCGCGCTCGAGCTCCCGGGCGTTGGCGGCCTGGTGATCGTCCGCCGCGTAGGGGTAGGGGACGAGCAGCGCGGGAAGCCCCGACAGGGCGAGCTCGGCCACGGTGAGGGCCCCCGCGCGACACACCGCGATGTCCGCCCAGGCGTAGCGCGCGGGCATGTTGCGCTCGAAGGCTACGACCTCGACGGGCAGCCCGGCGTCTGCATAGGCGCCGAGGACCGCCTCGCGATCCGCCTCACCGGCCTGATGAAAGATCTCGATGCCGAGCCCGGCGAGGTGGGGCGCGGCTCGCATCATGGCGTGGTTGATCTGGCGGGCCCCCTGGCTGCCGCCGAAGACGAGCAGGCGGAAGGGAGCGTGGGGCTTGCGGCGCGGGACTCGCCCCGGCCGCGGCTCTGCATCTTTCGCTGCCCCGGGCCCGGCGACGGCAAAGGACTCGACCAGCGCAGCGCGCAGGGGCACTCCGGTGCACTCGCTGCGCTTCGCGGCGCCGCCGAGGGCTTTGGCGGCGGCTTCGAAGCCCACGAAGACCCGGCGCGCGAAGCGGGCGCACAGCCGGTTGACCCGTCCGGGTACGGCGTTGGGCTCGACGAGGAAGAGGGGCGTGCGTCGGGTCAAGGCGGCCAGGGCCGCGGGCATGGCGGCGTAGCCTCCGACCGAGAGCACGGCGTTCGCGCGGCAGCGCTTCAGCTCGGTCCGCGCCCGCCCCACGCTGGCCAGGATGCCGAGCGCGCCGCGCAGGCGCCCTGCGATGCTGCGGCCCATCACCTGCTGGCTCGGCAGGGCGACGAGCTCGAAGCCGCTCTCGGGAACGAGCTGCGCCTCGAGGCCGCGCTCGGAGCCGATGAAGAGCACCTTCTCACCGCGGCGCTGCAGCTCTTCGCCCAGGGCCAGGGCGGGGGTTACATGCCCCCCGGTTCCGCCGCCGGCGATGACCCAGCTGCGTTGCATCACGCCCTCCCCGGTGCAGGGCGCGCGCTCGCGTCCGGCGCGCTGCGCCGGGCGATACCGAGCAGCAGTCCCAGTACCGCGCAGCACATCACCAGGGAGCTTCCGCCGTAGGAGAGGAAGGGCAGGGTGAGGCCCTTGGTGGGGAGCAGGCCCATGACGACACCGGCGTTCACCATGGCAGGCACGGTGAGGAGGGTCGTCGCAGCAAAGGCGAGGAGCAGGGTGAAGCGGGCCCGGGCCCGGCGTGCGATGCGTGTGCCGGCGACCAGCAGGGCGGTGAAGGCACAGAGCACGACCAGCACCCCGATCAGGCCCAGCTCCTCGGCGACCAGCGAGAGCACGAAGTCGGTGTGGGCCTCGGGCAGGTAGAAGAGCTTCTGGCGGCCGTTGCCGAGCCCCTCTCCCGACAGCCCGCCCTGGCTGAAGGCTACGAAGGACTGAACGAGCTGGAAGCCGGCTCCCTGGGCATCCTTCCAGGGATCCCAGAAGCTGGTGACCCGGCGCATGGCGTAGGGATTGCGGGCGAGGTAGCTGGCGATGCCGATGGCCGCCAGGACCGCGGGCAGCACCAGCGCGCGCAGCCGTATGCCGGCCACGATGAGCATCAGGACCACGAGCAAGGCGAGCAGCACGGCATTGCCCAGATCTGGCTGGAGCAGGAGCAGCGCGACGGGAGGCAGGGTGAGGCCCCCGGCAAGCCAGATCTGCCCGCGCGAGAGTTCGCTGTGTCCGTCCCGGGGAGCGACGACGGTCGCCACGGCGAGCAGGGTTGCGCACTTCGCGAGCTCCACCGGCTGGAAGCGGAAGGGGAGGCCGGGCAGGTCGACCCAGCGCCGGGCCCCGTTGACCTCGACGCCCAGCAGCGCGGTGATGATCAGCAGCACGACACCGATCAGCCACAGGGGAAGGGCCAGACGGTGCCAGGCTACGATCGGGAGGAGCGCAGCCACGAAGGCGGCGCACAGGCCCAGGCTCAGGGCCGCGAGGTGGTTCAGGAAGAGCGGCGGGATGCGATCGCCCAGGGCCAGGGGCGCCGTCGTGCTGTAGCTCATCACCACGCCGAGGGTGATGAGGACGCCCGCCGAGACGACCAGGCCGCCGTCGAGCCCGTGGATCCCGGATTCAGCGGGGTGCTGGAGAGCCTGGGCGTCGGCGCGACGACGGCGGGTGTTGCGCTCGGGGGTGCGGGCGGTTTGGCGTGCGGGGGGGGTCATTCGGAGTCCTTGGGGTTGCGGGGGAGGGAGGGTGCAGACTCTTTACCTTTTGCAGCGCTTCGCGCTGCGGGCGCTGCGGGCGCTGCGGCCGCAGGCGCTGCCGCTGCGGCGTCACTACTGGCTCGGTGCGCGAGCGAGGTCACGGCGGCGCGGAAGCGCTCTCCGCGTTGTTCGAAGCTCGTGAACTGATCGAAGCTCGCGCAGGCGGGCGAGAGCAGGACGAGATCGCCTGGGACAGCCAGCTCCGCCGCGCGCTCTACTGCGGCTTCCAGGCTCGCCACTCGCTCGACGGCGACGCGGCCCGCCAGAGCGGTTTCGAGCTGGGGGGCCGCTTCGCCGAGCAGGAGCGCGGTCTTGACCCGGCCTTCCGCTGCATCGGCCAGGGGGGCGAAGTCGAGTCCCTTGTCTCGTCCTCCGGCGATCCACACGAGTGGCTGGGAGAAACCTTCCAGGGAGCTCACGGCCGCTCCCACGTTGGTCGCCTTGGAGTCGTTGATGAAGAGGACGCCGCCCACATTTGCGACGGGCTCGCAGCGGTGGGCCAGACCGCGGAAGTCCACGAGGGCCTTCACCGCCTGGCCTGGGTCGGCGCCGAGTCCCTGCACCGCCGCCAGGGCGGCCAGCACGTTTTCGAGATTGTGGTTGCCAGCAAGCTGGAGCCCGTCCAGAGAGAGGCGCCGGCTCTCGCCGCCCTGCCGCACCAGCACGGCGCCTCCGTCGAGGCAGACGCCTTCCACGAGCGGGGCCCGGCGGCTGAAGAGCAGAACGCGGCCACGCACCTGGGCAGCGAGCTCGCGAACGGTGGGGTCGTCCTGGTTGAGCACCGTGACGTCTTCCCCTTCCTGGTTGCGGAAGATCGCGCGCTTGGCGTCCACGTAGGATGCGAAGTCGCCGTGGCGGTCGAGATGATCGGGGCTCAGGTTGAGGATCAGCGCGACCCGGGGCCGGAAGCGCTCCACCGCCTCGAGCTGGAAGGAGGAGACCTCGAGCACGGCGACGTCCAGGGCTTCGCCCACCAGGTCGAGGGCGGGACGTCCCAGGTTGCCCGCCGCCATGGCGCGCAGGCCGCAGGCCCGCAGCATGGCCTCGATGAGGACCACCGTGGTCGACTTTCCGTTGGTGCCCGTGACCGCGATGATGGGGACCTGCAGCGCGAGTCCGGCCAGCTCGATGTCACCCCGGACGCAGGTCGCGCGCGCCGCGTATTGCTCACGCGGGACGCCCGGGCTGGGCACGACCAGGTCGAAGTCGGCGGGGTCGGGTAGGGGGCCTCCGGCGCAGACCTCTACGTCGTCGCCGAGCTCCGCGAACTCGCCGAGCTCGCCGAGCGAGCGAGCGTCGGCGGCCACCACCCGGGCTCCGCGCAGGGCACAGAAGCGTGCCGCCGAGCGCCCCGAGTGGCCCAGACCGATCACCAGAACCCGCTTGCCCGCGAGCTCCATCGCCTCTCCTTCGACCTCCCTTTTCACGGCCGCCTCGCCCGGCACCTTCAGCGCAGCTTCAACGAGGACAGCGAGACCAGGGCGAGGATGATCGAGATGATCCAGAAGCGGACCACGATCTTCTGCTCCGGCCAGCCGAGCTGTTCGTAGTGGTGGTGGATGGGCGCCATCAAGAAGACGCGCTTGCCACGCAGTTTGAAGGAGGCCACCTGGATGATCACCGAGAGGGCCTCCACGACGAAGATGCCGCCCACGACGGCGAGCAGGATCTCCTGTCGAATCAAGATCGCGATGGTGCCGAGGGCGCCACCCAGTGCCAGGGAGCCCACGTCCCCCATGAAGAGCTCGGCCGGGGATGCGTTGAACCACAGGAAGCCCAGGCCGCCGCCCACCAACGCGCCGCAGAAGATGGCGAGCTGACCCGCGCCCGGGACGTACTTGATGGCCAGGTACTCGGAGATCTCCGAGTGCCCCGCCGCGTAGGAGAGCAGCAGGAAGGTCCCGGCCGCGATCATGACCGGGCCGATGGCGAGGCCGTCGAGGCCGTCGGTGAGGTTCACCGCGTTGCTCGCCGCCACGATGATGAAGGCCGCGAGCGGGATGTAGAAGACGCCGAGATTGGGGGTGAAGTTCTTGAAGAAGGGAACCGCGAGCTCCTTGTCGAAGGCCGGATCGGTGTAGATCGCCACGGCAACGATGAGCGCAAAGGCGACCTGCCAGATCAGCTTCACGCGTACCGAGACGCCGCCGCTGTGTCCCTGGGTGACTTTCTTGTAGTCGTCGATGAATCCCAGCACTCCGTAGCCGGCGGTGAGGCCCAGCAGGATCCACACGAAGCGGTTGTCGAGCTCGCTCCACAGCAGTACCGCCACCCCCAGCGAGGCGAGAATCATCAGGCCGCCCATGGTCGGGGTGCCGGCCTTGGCCTGGTGGTCGGGGCCGATCTCGCGGATCGGCTGGCCGACCCGCAGTGCCGCGAGGCGCCGGATGATCCAGGGGCCGAGCAAGAAGGAGATGAAGAGGGCGGTCAGGGTGGCCGCCGCAGTCCGGAAGGTGATGTAGCGGACGACGTTGAGGACTCCGAACTGGTCGGCCATGGGATAGAGCAGGTGGTAGAGCATGCTAAGCGGTCTCCTCGGCGGCGAGTAGTTCGACGACGCGCTCCATACGCGCGGCCCGGGATCCCTTCACGAGAATCCAATCCTCGGGACCGGCGAGGTCTCGCGCGATGCGGCCGGCCTCGGCGTGGTCCCGGGCGAGGTGGATGCGTGCGCTCGCCATGCCCGCGTCTCGGGCGCCCTTGGCGTAGGCGCTGGCGTTCTTGCCGAGGGCAACCAGGAAGTCGACCCCCAGCTCGCCCGCCCGTGCGCCCGTGGCGACATGAGCTGCCTCGCCGCTGTCTCCCAGCTCGCCCATGTCACCGAGCACCGCGGTGGCTCGCCCTCTGCCCTTGAGGCGCGCGAGGCTCTCGAGGGCGGCCTGCATGGACTGGGGGTTGGCGTTGTAGGTGTCGTCGATGAGTGTCGCGCCGCCCGATAGCTCGCGCCGGGTCATGCGGCCGCCCGGCGGGCGGTAGGCCGCCAGGCCCCGGGCCACCTCGGCGAGCTCGAGGCCGCAGGCGACCCCGGTCGCCGCCGCCGCCAGCGCGTTGATCACGGTGGTCTCGCCCAATCCGGCGACCTCTACTTCCACTCGATCCGACGCGGTTGCGAGCTGGAACGCATAGGCGCCCTCGTCGAGGTAGCGCACCTCCTCGCCGCGCACGTCGGCTTCGGGCGAGCGACCGTAGCCGAGGACCCGGCCGCGGCAGCGCTTTGCCTGCTCGCTCACCAGCGGGTCGTCCCGGTTTGCCACCGCGACGCCCCGGGCGTCGAGGGCCGCGAAGAGGTCGCCCTTCTCGGCCGCGATCTCCTCGGTGCTGCCCAGATGCTCGATGTGGGCGCTGCCGATGTTGGTCAGCACGGCCACGTCGGGCTGGGCGATCTCGGCCAGACGCGCGATCTCGCCGCGGTGGTTCATGCCGAGCTCGACGACCACACGCCGGTGCTCCGCCTCCCGGCGCAAGAGGGTGAGGGGCAGGCCGAAGTCGTTGTTGAGGTTGCCCTCGGTCTTGAGGCAGGGTGCCGAGACGCTGAGCACGGCTGCACACATCTCCTTGGTGGTCGTCTTGCCGCTGCTTCCCGTGAGCGCGACGACGGGTCCAGCGAAGCGGGAGCGATGGCCCCGGGCCAGGTCGCCCAGGGCGCGGGTCGTGTCGGGAACCGCGACACAGGGCAGCTCCCGGGCCGCCGCGGACAGGCTGCCGCGGCCGGCTTCCACGACGAGGCCGCCGGCGCCCGCGTCCAGGGCCTGGTCGAGGAAGCGGTGGGCGTCGAAGTTCGGGCCTGCGATGGCGATGAAGAGATCCCCGGCCGCGATGCTGCGGGTGTCGATGGAGACGCCGCGGAAGCGCTCGCCGCCGTCTCCCGCAAGCAGCTCGCCCCCGGTCCAGTCGACGATCTCGGACGTGGTGAAGGCCTCGCTCATTTGCTCTCCTTCTCGGCGAGGGCGGCGGCGAGGACGCGGCGCGCCTCGCTGCGGTCGTCGAAGGGGAGCTTGTCGCGGCCGATGATCTGATAGTCCTCGTGACCCTTGCCGGCCAATACCACCGTGTCCTCGGGTCTGGCCATGCCGACGGCGAGCTCGATGGCCTCGCGACGATCGGGCACCACGCTGTAAGACCCCTCGTGGTCGTCGAGGGTTTCGGGATCGACCCGATTGAGGCTGGCGAGGCCCGCCTCGACGTCGTGCAGGATCGCCACGGGGTCCTCGGTGCGCGGGTTGTCGCTGGTTGCGAGGATGCGGTCCGAGTGGCGGGCGACGGCCTCGGCCATGAGGGGCCGCTTCGCGCGATCGCGGTCACCGCCACAGCCGAAGACCGTTACGAGACGGCCGCGGCACAGGGGCCGCACCGCGCGCAGCAGCTTGTCCACGGCATCGGGCGTGTGGGCATAGTCGACGATCACCGTCGGAAGATCCTCCCGCTCCGCGCCGATCACCTCCATGCGGCCGGGCACCTGGGGACAGTGCGCGACGCCCGTGCGGATGCTCTCGTGATCGATGCCGAGGGCCTCGCAGATGCCCAGGGCGACCACGAGGTTCTCGAGATTGAAGTCGCCGACCAGAGGCAGCTCGAGCTCGATCTCGCCCGAAGGCAGGGCGGCGATCAGCCGGCTGCCCGAGATCCCGACCTCGGCTTCCACGATACGGACCTCGGCCTCACGTCCCGGGTCCCGCGTGGTGCGGATCACGCGGGCGCTGCTCTCGGCCGCGGCTGCCTGGAAGCGCTCGTGGGAGTCGTCGTCGACGTTGATCACGGCCGCTGCGCCGGGCGCGAGGTAGTCGCGGAAGAGCAGGGCCTTGGACCGCAGGTAGGCGTCCATGCTGCCGTGAAAATCGAGATGGTCCTGAGTGAGGTTGGTGATGGCCGCCACCGCGAAGCGGCATCCGCTCACCCGGCCGAGCTCGAGGCCGTGGGAGGAGACCTCCATCACCATGGCCTCCACGTTGTGGTTGCACATGGTGCGCAGGACGCGCTGCAGGTCGAGGCTCTCGGGCGTGGTGTTGATTGCGGGCCGGTGCTCGCCGGCGTAACGCACCTCGACGGTGCCCACGAGGCCCGTACGCATCCCGGCGCGTGCGAGGATGGATTCCACCAGATAGCTCGTGCTCGTCTTGCCGTTGGTACCGGTGATCCCTACCAGGGTGAGCTCGCCCGCCGGCTCGCCGAAGAAGCGGCGCGCGATGGGGGCCATGGCCCGGCGCGAATCCGGCACGACCACGACGGAGCTGCGGCCGATCAGCTCCGCGGGCGGTATCTCCTCCACGAGCAGCGCCGCGGCGCCCAGGCGCAGGGCGCCGTCGAGGTAATCGTGGCCGTCGCTCACCGAGCCGCGCAGGGCGACGAAGAGGTCGCCCGGTGCGACACCCCGGGAGTCGTAGGTAATGCCGCGGATCACCGGATCGTCGGCGGGATCCGGACGCAGCCACTCCTTGGCCGCCAGCTCGGGCGGGAGCGATGTCAGCAGTGCCGAGAGTCGCATGCCTTCCTTTTCTCGATCCTCGCTCGACGAAAACGCTCGAGAGTCGAGTCCTTTCGAGTGCTCGGGCAGCCCTGGAGCTACCCGCTAACTGTTCTTGCCCGCGCGGTCGAAGCTGAAGCGGACCCGAACGTGCTTGTCGGATCCCGACACCACCGTGCCCGGCGTGGGGTCTTGGGCCACAGCGAGACCGTTCCCGTGGATCTCGATCCTCAGGGCGTCCCGGGCTGCAAGCTGTCTCGCGGCCGCGATGGTTTCGCCACGGAAGTCCGGAATCACGACCGGCCGCCCCGCCTGGCTCTCGCGGCCTTGCCGCTCGGCGGGGGGCTTTGCGGCCAGGCTCTCGCGGCTTTGCTGCTCGGCGGGCGGCTTCGTGGGCTTCACCGCAGCCTCTACCGCAGCCAAGGCCGCCGGCGGCTTGGCCTTCGTCGTCGGAGGGGTCTTCGCGGGCCGGCGAAGCTCGCCCCGGGGCTTCGCGGCGGGCTGCGCGGGACGAGCCTCGAGGTGGAGCACGGGCTTGCGTCGCGCTGCCGGGATCGGCTGCGGCTTCGTGACGATACCCATGTCGGCCAGCTGGGAGGCAGCGACTCGTGCGAAGAGGGGAGCCGCCACGTCGCCCCCGCCGTGTGCCGGTCCCTGGGGCTCGTCGAGGGCGACCACGATCACCAGCTTCGGGTCCTCGGCGGGAACGGCTCCCACGAACCAGGCCAGGTAACGGTCGTTCGAGTAGGTGCCGGTCTTCGGGTCGAACTTCTGCGCGGTCCCGGTCTTGCCCGCCACACGCAGTCCGGCGAGACCGGCGAGGCGTCCGGTGCCCTCGGCGCTCACGACGCCCTCCATCATGGCGAGGACCGTGGCGGCGGTCTGCTGCGACACCACCTGGCGCGATGCGCCGGGACCCGTCTTCTGCCAGCGGCCGGTGGCCCGTCGGCGGGCATGGACGAGACGGGGCGTGTGCCACTCGCCGCCCGCGGCAAGGCTTGCAGTGGCCGCTGCGAGCTGAATGGCAGTGACGCTCACGCCCTGGCCGAAGGCCACGGTGGCGTGATCAACCGGCTGCCAGTCCGCCCAGGGGCGGAGCAGTCCCGTGGATTCGAAGGGGAAGCCGCTCGCCGTCTGGGCGCCGAAGCCGAAGCTCCGGAGGGTCTGGTGGTGGGCCTCGCGGCCCAGCAGATGCGCCATCTTCACCGCCGCGATGTTGCTCGAGACGCGCAGGGCGCCGGCCGGGTCCAGGACGCCGTAGGGATGGTGATCGCGCACGATCTTGCCCGGAAGCTGCAGGGTCCCGTCGCCGGTGTCGATGAGCTGCCCCGGCGAGATCGCGCCGGCCTCGAGAGCGCCGGCCACCAGGAAGGCCTTGAAGGTGGAGCCCGGCTCGACGGCGTCCACGAAGGAGCGGCAGCGTGTGGTCTCGTAGTCGATGTGGCGAAAGTCATTGGGATCGAAGCCGGGAGCCTCGGCGAGGGTGAGGATCTCGCCGCTTCGAGGCTTCATGCTGATCACCACGCCGCCCTTGGCGCCGGAGCGCTTCACGGCTTCGCGGAGGGCGCTCTCGGCTTCGGCCTGGAGCGCGGCGTCGATGGTGAGCGCCACGTCGCCCCCGGCGGCGTCCCGTGGCGTGACGATCGCGTGGGTGAGCAGTCGCCCGCGAGCGTCCCGCTCCACCGGCACCCTGTGACGGGTTCCGCGCAGCCAGGCGTCCTCCTGCTGCTCGATCCCGCGCACGCCCAGTCCGTCGATATTGGCGAAGCCGAGGAGGGGCCCGGCCAGCTCGCCTGCCGGGAAGGTGCGCCGGGGCTCGCGCACGATTCCCACACCCGGCAGGTCCAGCACCGCGACGCGCCGGGCGGTCTCTTCGCTCACCCAGCGCGCAACGAAGGTGAAGTTGTCGCGGCCGCTGAGGCGCTCGGCGAGCTTGCGTTGGTCGAGGCCGAGGGCCAGGGCGAGCTTCTTCAAGGTCTGATCGGCCTTCTCGATCTCACCGGGGCTCACGTAGACCGAGGGCGCGTGAACGGTGACCGAGAGCTCGGTGCCCTTGCGGTCGACGATCAGCCCCCGAGTCGCCGCCAGCACCATCGTGGTGTGGACCTGTCCGTCGCCCCGGGTCTCGGCCCGCTGGTCGAGCATCGTGAGCTGGCTGGCGCGCGCGGCCAGGATCAGGACGACCCCGATCAGCAGCGAGCGCAGTGCCCCGATGCGGCGCGCAGGTTCTTTCAGGGCGGCCCCCCTCACGGCTGCGTCTCCCCGCGGCCGGCGGCGGCCGGGAGGTCGATTATGTGCTCCGGGCGCACGAAGCCCATCTCCCGGGCGCGGGCTGCCAGCAGGCCCGGGTCGCGCAGGCGCCGCATCTCCACGGTCAATGCGCGCTTCTCCGCGCGCAGCTGCTCCTCCTGGGCGAGGGCCTCGGGAATCGCGTAACGCATGGCGGTCAGCTCGCTGCGGAGCCCCACGATGAAGAGCGCGGCGACCAGGATCGCGATCAGCAGCGGGAGGAAGAAGGTGGGGCGCGCATGCAGGCGGCCGTCGGCGACGTCGATGCCGACCAGGTCGCGGCAGCGAGCGGCGTCGCGCTGCTTGGAAGGCCCGGCCAGGGTCTCGAGCAGGTGCAGCAGCTGGAGCCGTCGGCTCGGCTGAGCGCTTGCGCTGGATCGGCTCATGCGGCCCTCCCCCTCCCCACGTCCGAAGCGTCATCCCCGACGCGCTCGGCGGCCCGCAGGCGTGCCGAGCGGGCGCGGGGGTTGTCGTGAATCTCCTCCTCGCTCGGCCGCAGCGGCCGCCGGGTCAGCACGCGCAGGGTCACGCGCCCTCCGCACACACAGACGGGCATACGCGGCGGGCAGGTGCAGCCTCGGGCGGCCGTCCGCAGCTGCCGCTTCACGAGGCGATCTTCGAGGGAGTGGTACGCGATGACGACCAGGCGTCCCCCCGGTCGCAGGACGCGGATGGCCGCGTCGAGACCCTCGCGCAGGGCGCCGAGCTCGTCGTTCACCGCGATGCGCAGGGCCTGGAAGACCAGGGTGGCGGGATTGTGACGTCGGCCTCCGCCGATGCGAGCCTCACGGATCACCCGCAGCAGGTCCGCAGTGGTGCGCAGGGGCGCCTCGCGCCGGGATTCGACGATTGCGGCTGCCAGACGCCGCGAGCCCGGGAGCTCCCCGTAGTTCTGGAAGCACTCCTGGAGCTCCGTCGCCGAGGCGCGGCTCAGGAGCTCGGCCGCCGTTACCCCCTGCTCGGGGTTCATGCGCATGTCGAGGGGAGTTGCTTGCGCTTCGGCCGACGCAAAGCGGAAGCCGCGAGCGGGAGTGTCGAGCTGGTGGGAGGAGACGCCCAGGTCCAGGAAGACGGCGTCGACGCCGTCGATCTCGAGGGAGGCCACCGCCCGGTCGAGGTTCCGGAAGGACTCGTGGACGAGACGAACGCGGTCGCCGAAGGGCGCCAGGTGCCGCGCCGCGGCCGCCAGGGCCTCGGCATCGAGGTCGAGTCCGATCAGGATTCCGTCGGGAGCGCTTCGCTCCAGGACTGCGGCGGCGTGACCGCCGCCTCCGAGGGTGCCGTCGACCACCACGGAGCCAGGCTGCACTGCGAGCTGAGTGACGGATTCATCGAGCAGGACAGGCTGGTGATCGAATTCATTCGCCACGAGAGCGGTCCGCCTCCTGCTTTCGCGACCGCGCGACTGGGTTCGCCGAGCTCTGCGCCGCGGGGCGCGGGAGAGCTGGGGGCCCTGGATTGCGGCGACATCGACGAGTACCCCCCAGGAACCACGTCGCTGTCGCTTGAGTGCAGTCCAGAACACCCCAGCTTCTCTCACGGAAGAGCTCAGCTCTTCCTTCTCCCCCTGGTAAACTCCCTAAGCTGCCGGACTCTGGTCCACCGAAACTTGAACTTCGTCGAGGTGGTCCAGAGTGTCGGAAATGTCTGCCTCGTAGCGCTCCGTGTTCCAGATCTCGATCTTGTCGATCGTTCCCGCGATCGTCGCCTTGCCATCCAGGTCGGCTCGCTTGCGGAGTCTGGGCGGGATGAGGATGCGACCCTGGCTGTCGATCGGGCAGTCCATGGCTTCGCCGATCACAACGCGGGTATACTTCGCGACGTTCGGTCGGAGCTTCGACTTTGCCTTCAGGTCTTGTTCGAACACTTCCCAATCCTCGAAGCGGTGGAGCGTGAGATGATCCTTGTCGTTCGTGATGATTGGTGCCTGCTCGCTCCTTGCCAGAATCGTCCGAAAGGCCGCGGGAATGCTGACGCGCCCCTTCTTGTCAATCGTGTGGTCGTGCCGGCCTCGAAACATGGAGTGGTCAGAGCTCCTCGTGCGGCATCGATCCCAATGGGATCTCGGTCTCCGCCTTGCGACCCCCTCGATCAACGCTTCCCACTTTATGCCACTTGACCATACTTTCATAGGCCCTGATGCCACTTTGTGCCACAGCGTCATGAAATAAGTCACACCTGCGCGCTCGAATCGAACAATCGAAGCCCATGCTTGTACGATTGAGTGGGTGCCCACGACAAGAGCTGTCCGCAAATCGCGAGCCAAGGCCCCATTCGCCTGCTGAAAGGCGCCTGGAGCCGGTCTGGAGGGGGGTGGGATGGGAGCCCATGGCGCTGGAAGCCAGAGCGCTCGCGCGGTCCCGCGTCAGGCTGCTAGGCCCTAGGCGGCGCCCAGGCCGGGGTAGCGGCTCCCGTGCACACGGACCACTTGGTCGACCACCCCGCGCAGCGGGCTACCGGCTGGCATCTCCGGGGTCGATGACGGGAGCCCGCTCGGGTCCTCCCGCAGTCCCTCCAGCACCGCCAGAGTGCCCTCACGCAGTCCGGTGGGGGAATATCCCCCCTCCAGGACGAAGCAGAGGCGCCCCTCGCAGAGGCGCTCGGCCAGGTTGCGGACGATCCGGGTCATGTCCAGGTAGCCCTGACGGCTCACCCGCATGGAGGCGAGGGGGTCGTCGTCGTGGGCGTCGAAGCCGCACGAGACCAGGATCATCTCCGGTCGAAAGCACTCGGCTACGGGCACAAGAATGCGTTGAAATGCCCCCAGATATTCCAGGTCGCCACTCCCGGCCGGGAGTGGGACGTTCACCGTGGATCCCAGGCCCGCGCCGGTTCCGGCCTCGCCGAAGTTCCCGGTTCCCGGATAGAAGGGAAACTGGTGGGTGGAGACATAGAGAATCGACGGGTCGTCCTCGAAGGAGTGCTGGGTGCCGTTGCCGTGGTGGACGTCCCAGTCGAGGATCAAGAGCTTGCCGATGCCCTGTTCGTGCTGAAGCGCTCGCGCTGCAATGGCGACGTTGTTGAAGAGACAGAAGCCCATGGCGCGTCCGCTCTCCGCGTGATGACCGGGCGGCCGCACGGCCCCGAAGCCCGCGACGCCTTCGCTGCTCGCGACGCGCAGCGCCAGATCGACGATGCTCCCAGCGGCGAGCCGGGCTACCGCGCCGCTTTCCGGTGAAACGAAGGTGTCCGGGTCCAGCTGGGCCGGGGCGCGCAGCACCGCCGCCTCCACGCTCTGCAGGTGCTCGGCACGATGGACGCGCAGGATCTCACTCTCGTCGGCCGGGCGCAGGGCGATGCGCTCCAGGGCTCCGGCGTGCTGGCTCTGGAAGCTCGCGAGGGCCTCTTCCACCGCCAGGAGCCGCTCGGGACACTCGGGGTGGCCTCGAGGCGCGACGTGCTCGCGAAATCGGGCATCTTCGCTGACCAGGATCGGTCTGCCGAGGTCCATGAAGGTGAATGGTATCCGAACAGCGAGCGGGCATCGAACCGGCACCCGCGGTGCGCAAGGGCGTCGCGGTGCGCAAGGGCGTCGCGGTGCGCAAGGGCGTCGCGGTGCCTATTGACTCTGGGAGCCCTCGGCGAGCTCTTCGGCGGGAGTCGCGGGCTTGGGCTTGGAAGTGGGCGTGGGCGTGGGAGTGGGCGTGGGACTGGGCTTGGGAGTGGGCGTGGTATTGGAGGCGCGGCGGGTAGCGGCAGCCGTTGGCGTCACAGGGGCCGGGGCGTTTGCCTCGTGTTGGGCGAAGGCCTGCTGGAGGGTCTCCACCGCCGCGGCGACCCGCTCTAGATTGCTGTTGAGGGCCTCTACGTCCGAGCGGCGTGGCAGGTCGAGCAGTCGGAAGACCCGCTCCACCGCCTTCTCCATCTTCAGGTCGAGGTCGGGCGCCGTATAGGCGATCCAGTCGCTCAGCTTCTTGCGCTCGCCCTCGTCACGCTTTGCTCCAGCCTCCGCGCCCGGGTCCCGCGGCTGGTCTTGCCGCTCGTCCTCGACGTGGACCATGCGCCGGAAGCGATCCTCCAGGTCGCCGAAGCGGTCTGTGGCATCTCCCATCCCCTTCTTCAGGGCGTCATAGAGGGCGTCACCGCCGCGCTCCATGATCTGAGAGAGGAGCCCCTGGGAGGACGGGGTATTGGTGCGCTCGTTGTCGACGAGAATCTGCGAGAGCGCGACGGAGGTGATGTCCTCGCCGGTCTCGTTGTCGATGACGCGAACCTCTTCGCCCTCGTCGAGAAGCCCGGCGATCCCCTTGAGGGTGATGTAGCGACTCGTCTTGGTGTTGTAGAGCTTACGATTCGCGTAGCGCTTGATCAGGATCGGCATTTTTGGGAGACTCGATTGGCTGGGGGCGCGAGCACACGCTAGCACGGTGCTTCAGGGGGTGTCAGCCCTGGATCTTGATGTGTTGCACGCGTGGGATGGCACTCTTGCGCCGCTCGGAATCAGCGGTGCCCGGGCGCCGTTCGACGCGCGAACGCTGGGGCGCATCCGAGCGTCCCGGATTCGCTTCGCGGCCGGCCCCAAGGTCGGCCTCCGGCGATTCGTCGGAGCTCGTGTTGGCCTCGCCTCCGGCCCGCCGCATGCCGAACTCCCACAAGATCTCTCGCAGTCCGAGAAAGGCGCGCAACACCGCCCGGGCATCGGGATCCGACTGGGAGCGATTCTCCCAGCGTCCGATCTCGACGTCGAGGGCGGTGAGGACCGCATCGAATACCGGCAGGCTGAGCTGGAGGCCGTCGCCCGCGAGGCCGGCCGAAAGATCGTCGAGCATCTTCGCCGCACGTCCCAGGGACGCGAAGGCCTCGGGCCGCTCGCCCCCCAGGCTGAGCGACGAGGCATCCAAGAGCGCGCGCGCCGCGCGGACGCCCTCGGAGACGGCTAGGCGCGCGTGTGCGCGGGCGCGCTCGAGCGCCTGGGTGACGGAATCGCCCTCGAAACCTCGCCTCGACCCGCCGTGCCGGCTACCAGAGGGCATCAGGATACCTCGCTATGGGTGCTGGCGAGGTCCTCACCCCCCTCGAGCTCGGCCGCCGACCCGTCGTCCCGGAAAAGATACCGCCTAATCTGGGCGAGTCCCGCGAGATCGTGAACATCGAGGGGCAGCTCGGGCACGCGCCGGAAGAAACGGCCGTTTTGGACGGCATCGGCTCGCAGGGGCTCGCTGCTCGTGATGTCCATACGCACCTGGGCGGCGTAGTCGCTCGCGGCGGCCACCGCGGCCCGGGCTTCGGGCTCGTGGGCCGCCGGGTCGGCGTCTCCCGCCGCCACGGCCAGCGCGCCCGCCAGCAGGGCGAGGTCTTCGGGGCTCGCGCTCGCGGGGTCGAGCTCTTGGGGTGGAGGGCCCTTCCCGGGCCACAGGTGCGTGCGGTTGACCACCACGCCGACCAGGGGGACCCGGGAGGCGTCCAGATGTGCGAGGAAGAGGTTGGCGTTGCGAGTTGCCTCGGGGCTTGGCCCGGCCACCAGGACGAAGGCCGAGCTGGAGCCGAGCAGTCGCGCGCGCACGCGTATGGCGCGGTCCTTGAATCCCTCTGACATCCCCTCGATGGCCATGAGGAACTCGGAGAGATCTTCGAGGAAGCCGATTCCGGTGATTCGCTCGAGCAGGTGGAAGGCGCCCTGGGCCGGCCGCTGGAAGAGACGGAAGCCGAGCCGTCCCGCCGACATGGCCGGGTGCAGGAGCAGTTGCACGAGGCGGCTGTCGAGGAACTCCACCATTCGCCGGGGCGCGTCGAGGAAGTCGAGGGCGTGCTGAGAGGGCGGGGTGTCGACGACGATGAAGTCGAAGTCGCGATTCTCGGAGAGCTCGAAGACCTTCTCCATGGCGGCGTACTCGGCGCTGCCCGCGAGGGCGTCGGAGAGGTGCTGGTAGATGGGGTTGGCGAGGATGCGCTCGCGGGCCTGTGCGTCGTCGGTGAAGCGGTTCACCAGATCGTCGAAGGTGCTCTTCATGTCGAGCATCATGGCGAAGAGCTTGCCCTCGACGGGCGTGCCGTCGAGGGCGACGGAGATCTCCCGAGGCTCGTTGTCGAGCCCCTCCAGGCCGAGGGCGTCGGCGAGGCGCCGCGCCGGGTCGATGGTCAGGACCAGGCTCCGCTTGCCGCGGCAGGCGGCCTCGAGGGCGATGGCGGCCGCCACCGTGGTCTTGCCTACGCCGCCCGTTCCGACGCACACCACGATCCGCCGGTCGCCCAGCAGTGCCTCGCTCGGAGTCGCCTGGCTCATGAGGCCTGCTCCCGGGCTTCGCCAGGTGCCGTCGTTGCCTCCGCGTCTTCGCCCCGGCGCGGCGGCGCGAGCAATTCACGACCGAGCTGCAGCAGGTCGTCGGGGCCGGAGATGCCTCCGGTGATGTTGGGCAGCTGGACCACGGGCAAGGAACAATCGCGGGCGATCTGTCCGACGTAGTCGCGATTGAGTTCGTAGCGCGACCTGCGCACGCTGGCGCACTCGGCCAGCACGGCGACCGGGGGCAGGCCTCCGGTCGGGGTCTCCGGCGGAAGGGCGGCGAGCTTCGCGGGGAGGTCCGACATCTCGGGCGGGAAGGGAGCGCGGGCCACGGCGTTCACCACGACCCGGTCGATTGCCATGCCGATCTCGTCGCGCACTCGCGACACCAGTGTGGCGGTCTCCCGGGCGGGAAGCTCCTCCGCCAGCGCTACCGGGAGGAGGAGCGAGTTCGCCTGGTCGAGGATCATGGTCTCCACCAGACCCGAGTGGCGGCTCAGGGGCCCGGCGCGAACCGCCGAGCGGACCACGCGCGGAACGTCGAGGAAGGTGACTCCGTGGCCGGTGGCCGGGGCGTCCACCACGACCAGGTCGTAGAGCCGCTTGCCGCGGGCGTCCTCGAGCTGCTGGAGATGCCAGATCTTTCCCAGGGTGATGAGCTCGCGCCAGCCGGGCGACCCCTCCATGAGCTGGCGGAAGACCGGGTTGCGCAGGCCGCGATTGACCAGTCCGCGCATCCCGATCTGGAGGCCCAAGTACTCTGCCAGCGCCTCGAAGGGGTCGATGTGGAACACCGTGAGCCCGGGCTGCAGCTCGCGGCCCGCGTAGCCTACGGGCGGGGATCCTGGAGCCAGGAGCGCTCGCAGGTGCTCGTCCCGACCCACCTCGGCCACCGCCACGCGCCGCCCGTCGCGCGCCGCCATCAGGGCCAGGGCGGCCGACACGGTCGTCTTCCCCGTACCCCCCTTGCCGGTGACGATCACCAGCCTGCGCTCCAGCAGCGAGCCGTCGGGTTGCAGCGTCATGAGAGACCTTCCGGAAATGCTGCTCGGGCGCCGGCGGCGAAGGGCTCCGCCCGCGTTGTCCGGAGGATGGGCGCCGAACTCCTCCCGCCGCGGCGCGCTGCCCTCAAGACACGCCCGGGGAGGGCCGAAACAGCCAAGCGAACCAGCGGTTTCGCCTCTCGACGCTAGCACAGGCGCCGGCGGGTGATCCGCAGCTGCCTGGACCCGGGGGCGCCCGTGATCGTCGAATGTGGAAAGTGTGGAACCCGCTTCCAACTGGATGATGCCAGGGTGCCCGAGAGCGGGATCCGCGTCCGCTGCTCGCGCTGCAAGGAGGCCTTCTTCTTGCGGCCCCCGTCGGTCACGCCGGCCGATGCCGTCCAGGACGTCGTGGAGGACGTGGCTGAGGACGTCGTTGAGGACGTCGTTGAGGACGTGGTGGAGAACACCATCGCGGATCCCGAGGCGGTGCCGGATCTGGCCGAAGCCGAAGCCGAAGACGAAGATGAAGACTTCGATTTCGGGGAGGACGAAGAGGACTGGGAGTTCAACGAGGATCCTCCCGACTCCGAGGGTGCGGACGCAGCGAGCGAAGGGGAGATCGGCGACTCCTCGGACTACGATTCGATCCGTCTTGCCGAAGACGAGTTCGACACGATACCCGGCCTCGGCGGTAACGAGACTCCGGATCCGGACTTCCTCGACGAGCCCGACGACTCACCCAGCGCGCCCGAGATGCAGCCGCCCGACCCGGCGGAGCCGGTCTCTGCCCCCGCGGCGCCGCCTGCCGACTCGACGCGAGCGCTGGCGAGCGAGCGCAGTGCGGTGGCGTCGGAGGCCGACACCGCGAGCGACGAGTCGGATGTCTTCGGAAGCCCGTCGGACTTCTCGTCCCTCGCTGATCCCGAGCAGCCTGCGGCCGCCGATGCGGGGGAGCAGTCCGCCTTCTCGGACCTCCTGGGCGAATCGGACACTGAAGATCCCGAGGACTGGAACTTCTTGACGGACGATTCCTCTTCGCGCGGGAAGACGGCGGTCGGTCGAATTCAGCTGACTTCCCGGCGCGTCCTCCAGGTCGATGACCAGCAGGCCGCCGAGCCCGCGGAGGCCGCCGAGACGCCCCTCACGAGTGGGGTCCGGCACAGTCTCGGGCAGCGCCTGGGGCACGGCGTCGGATGGCTCCTCACCGCGGGCCTGTTCGCCGCCGGCGCGATCCAGGGGCTCATCCTTGCGCTGCCCTTGGCCCAGACCGCTCCGACGCAGCTTCGGCTGGGTGAGCTCAGGACTGACGGCATCGCGGGACACTGGATCGACAGCGCATGGGGAGAGACGCGCTATGCGGTTCGGGGCACGCTCGTGAACCCCGGCCGGCAGGCGGTCCGGCCCGAAGGCACTCTCGAGGTGGTCCTGTTGGATGCCGCCGGGCAGCCCCTGGCACTTCCGCCTGTGCAGGCGGGGGGGGCGCTGGGGGAGGCCGAGCTGCGAGAGCTCACCGGCGCGGCGATGCAGCGGGCCCGGGCTCGAGCCGCTCGGGACTTCGTCTCGACGCCCATCGGCGCTGGCCAGCAGCTGCCCTTCGTGGCGCTCTTCGACGCGGTGCCAGACGAGGCGGCGTCCTTCGAGGTGCGCGCGGCGCCGCTACCCGAACTCAGCGCGGCGCCGGCCGGGGCGGAGGGCGGGCAGGGGGTCGAGGAGCCGCTGGCCCTCGAGTGAGCTCAGGGCTCGCTCTTCCCCTCGTTCGCTTGCTCGTCCACCTGCTCTTTCTCGGGCGTGACGTCGATTTCGTCCTTGCCCGAGATGCCGGCCTTGAAGTTCTTGATGGCCTTCCCCATGCCCGAGCCGATCTCCGGTAGCCGCCTAGCGCCGAAAAGGACGACGACGATGGCGAGGATGATGCCGAGCTCGAGGGGACCCAATCCGAACATGTGACTCTCCGTGGGCTCATTGGGTCGAGCCCATGGCCCGAGTCCTTTGCCCGTGCCCAATGGTGCCGCTGGGGCCGGACCGGGTCAAGCGGTGACCGGACGCGGCCCCAGCGGTAGTATCCGCGCCATGGCGATCTTCAAGGCATACGACATTCGGGGCATCGTGCCCGACCAGCTGGACGCGGATCTCGCGTACGCGATCGGGCGCGGCTCCGCGCATTTTCTCGCAGCAGAGGCCATCGCGGTGGGCCGCGATGCGCGCACCCACTCGCCCGAGCTGAGCGACGCGTTGATCCGCGGCATCAATGACGAGGGCGCCGCGGTGGTGGATCTGGGGCTGATCTCGACCCCCATGCTCTACTACGCGGTGGAGGAGCTTGGCGCCGGAGGCGGGGTCATGGTCACCGCCTCCCATAATCCGGGTGAGTACAACGGTTTCAAGATCTGTCGGGAGCACGCCATTCCCATCGGCGAGGCGAGCGGCCTCAAGGAGATCGAGGCCCTTTCCAGCGAGCGCGCCGGTCTCGAGCCCGCGGCCCGGCGCGGGGGACGCAGCGCGGTCGACGTGGTCGACGGATACGTGGACCACGTGCTCACTGTGGGCGGCAGATGTCCCGAGCTCAGGGTGGCCATCGACTGCGGCAATGGGATGGCGAGTGTCGCCCTCGAGAAGCTCCTCGAGCGGCTTCCCCTGACGGTGGAGCGCCTCTACTTCGAGCCCGACGGCAGCTTCCCCAACCACGAAGCCGATCCGCTCAAGGTCGAGAATCTGCAAGACCTGCGCGACGCGGTGCTACGCAGCGGCGCCGATTTCGGTGTCGGCTTCGACGGTGACGGGGACCGCGCAGTCTTTGTCGACGATGAGGGGGAGCCCATCTCCTCGGACCTCATGACGGGAATCCTCGCGCGAGATCAGCTGCGTCGGCATCCGGGCGGGACGGTGCTCTACGACCTGCGTTCGAGTCGTGTGGTGGCCGAAGAGGTCGAGAAGGCGGGCGGCGTCGCGCTCATGTGCCGCGTCGGGCACTCCTTCGTCAAGGCCCAGATGCGGGAGACGGGCGCCGTCTTCGCCGGGGAGCTCTCCGGTCACCTCTACTTCCGCTTTTCGCCCGAGCTGATGGCCGATGACGGAACCGCCGCATTCGTAGCCGTGCTGGACCTGCTCGCCGCGGAGAAGCAGCCGCTCTCGCGGATCGTGGCACCCCTGCGTCGCTACCACGCGAGTGGGGAGATCAATCGCCGGGTCTCGGATACCGGGGCCCTGCTGGCGGAGATCCAGGCCGAGCACGTGGGCGCTCCCGAGGTCTCGAATCTAGACGGGCTTCTCGTGCGCTACGAGGACTGGTGGTTCAATCTGCGTCCCTCGAACACCGAGCCCGTGCTGCGCCTCAACCTGGAGGCGGGCAGTGAGGAGCGCATGATCGAGGAACGGGATCGCCTCCTGGCGCGCATGGAGGCCGCCGGCTGACGGGGCGGTCGACGTAGGGCTTGCTGGGCGGCCGAAGTGGGGGCTTGCTGGGCGGCCGAAGTGGCTTCAGCCTTCGGGCGCCGGCTCGGCCGTATCGCGCTGCAGCTCGCGCTCGATGATCTCGACGAACTCCGCCGTGGGCCTCGCCCCGTGGAAGGGGACGCCATTGACGAAGAAGGCCGGCGTGCCCGTGACCCCCGCCCGCTGAGCCTCCGCCATATCCAAGCCCACGCGCTCGGCAGTCGACTCGCTGTGCAAGCAGGCTTCGAAGGCCGTCATGTCGAGGCCCAGCTGGGTCGCATAGGTAGCGAGGTCCTCGGGCGTCAGGGCGCGCTGATTCGCGAAGAGGAGCGCGTGGTAGTCCCAGAAGCGCCCCTGCTCTTCGGCGCAGACTGCCGCCTCCGAGGCGCCCCGGGCCTCCGGATGCATGGCGAGGGGGAGGTGGCGGTAGACGAAACGCACGTCCTCGGGATAGCGGGCCATTACGTCGGCGATGATGGGCTCGGCACGGGCGCAGTAGGGACACTGGTAGTCGCTGAACTCGATGATGATGACCCGGGCGCTCTCGGGGCCCCGCGCATGGCCTTCGGCGGAGATGGCAACTCGCGGCGGCCGGAGGTGGATCCGCACCTGGGAGGACTCGAGCACGACTGCAGTGGCCCGGGTGGGGCGGTCCTCTTCGAGGAAGTTTCGGATCTGGGGGTGAAGCTTCTCGAGGCTGTCCTGGGGGCGGATCTGCGCCTTGTTCCGCTCGTAGAAGAGATCGATCTCCTCGTCGGTCACCGGGCCCAGGGATTCGGTCTCCAGGGCGATCAGCTCCTCGGGGCTGATTCCGCGACGGGCCGCCTCCTCCTCCACCGCGATCTCGCCCACCATCACATCGAGCCCGCCGGAGCGCAGCTCGTAGACCTTGGCGGGATCGCCGCCGCGGGTCTGCTCGGCGAACCAGGCATTCTTGATCCACTCGTCGAGCTCCTGCTGGGTGACGCTCCGGTCGCCCACCTGCGCGACGACGGGTCCACCAGTGGAGGGCGCGGTGGCCGGGTCCTTGGGGCCTGCTGACGAGCAGGCGAGGGCGGCAGTCGCAAGGGCGACCGCGATGACGAGAAGGCGCGGTGAATTCACGGCTGGCAACTCCCGATGTGGCGGCATCCCGGGTTCGTGGGGCGTGTTTCTCGAGGCGATGTTCTGCAGGGCGGTCCGGAGGCCGGGCCGTGTGCCGGCAGATCCGTGTGGCCCCTTTGACTACCACTCGCCCGGCTCTGCGTCGATGGCGGATCCCGGACGGCGGATCGCGATTGTCGGACCCTGCGGGAAGCCATAGAGTTCCCGACCATGAGCGAGTCGCGTCGGGACGGCCCTCCTCGGGGCGTGGTGAAGGGTGCTGCGGCGGGTGTGGGCCTGGTGCTCGACGGGATGCGGGTCCTGGCGGCGGATCGGGGGCTGTGGCTTCTGGCGGCGGTTCCCGTGGCCTTCACCTTCGCCGCCCTCGCCACCACCCTGGTGCTCATCGTCGAATACTACGAAGCGATCCGGCTCCTCTTGACCGGCTGGCTGCCCGTCCTCGAGGCGGGGGCCTGGTATGCCTGGCTCTGGGTGGGGCCAGGCAAGCTGCTGCTCTTCGTCTTCGGTTTTCTCCTCTTCGCGCTCTTCTCGGGAGTCTGCCTGGTCCTGGCCTTTCTGATCGCCAACCTGCTGTCGTCGCCCTTTCTCGACGTTCTCTCCCAGCGGGTCGAGCGCATCGCGAGCGGGGAGTTCTTCGATTCCGGGGACAGCGGCCTTGCGGCCGTCTTCGCAGAGGCCGGGCGCTCCCTCGTCAACGAGTCCCGGCGTATCGCCTTCTTCGGGGCCCTGTGGCTGCTGATCTTCGCCGCAGGCCTGCTCATCCCCGGCGGTCAGCTCGTCGCCCCGCCGCTGCTCCTCTGCCTGACCGCCCTCTTCTTGCCCCTCGATTACGCGGGCTACGCCCTCGATCGCCGCCACATTCCCTTTCACACGCGGCGCAGCTGGCTGCGAGAGCATCTCCCCGTCATGGCGGGCTTCGGTGGCACCGCCTTCCTCACGGGCCTCGTGCCGGGCCTCAACCTGCTCATGCTCCCCTGCCTCGTCACGGCCGGCACCCTACTCGTACTCCGCTATCCCATCTCGGATCCCATCTCGGATCCCATCCCGGCGCCCCCCCCGGCGTCAGGCGAGGTGGGTGGATAGGAAGCGGAGCAGCGCCTCGGAGTTCGCGGCGTCGCCGGACTCGAGGGTCCTGGGCTCGCCGGCCGCGTCGAAGAGCGCCTTCGCGCCGGTCTCCGGCGTTCCTCCCGTGTCCAGCACGAGGAGGGGCCGCGGGGCGATTTCGCCTACGTAACGCGCAGGGGCGACCTCGGTCGGCGCGGCCCGGTCGGCCGGGGGGGCGAGCACCACCGCGGCGGGTCTGGGGTCGAGGGCGCTGAACAAGGTTCCCACCGTTGCGCCCACGCCGAAGCCCGCGAAGGCGACGCGTCGTGAATCGAGGGTGCTGATGCGAGCGACGGCGTCGAGGCCGCGCTGCAGGTCCGCAACGGCTTGTCGCGTGAATTCGATGCGCAGCAGGCGGGCGATCGGGTCCAGCTCGGCGGGCGCCGAAACGGCCGGTGCCGCATCGCTTCCCAGCGCCCCCAGCAGGCGCTCGCTCAGCTTGGCGCTCGCCCGTTCGCCGTGGAGGGGAAGCTCGACGGAGGCGACGGCGGCCCCGGACTCCAGCCAGCGGGCCGTCAGGGTGTCGAGGGGGCTCGCAGACCGCCAGGTGCCGGCGGCGTGCTGCAGCAGGATCAGCGGCAGGGGACCCTCGTCGGACGTGGGACGCAGCAGGCGCCCGGTGACGCGGTCTCCCCTCGAGCTGAATTCGAAGCCCTGGCAGACGGCTCCGCTCAGGCAGTCGGGTGTAGGCAGCGGCCGCGTAAAGAGAGCGAGATCCTCTGAGGGATCGCTCGAGAAGAAGCTCTGCGCGCGCATGGCGCCGAAGTCTAACGCGCGAGCAGGATCTTGCGCGTTCGGTAGAGATTCGATTTCACCGCGTTCTCGCTCTTGTCGAGGGTGCGGGCAATATCGCTGATGGAGCGATCCTCGATGTGATGCAAGTGGAAGAGGGTCTGCTGCTCTGGATTCAGACGCTCGCGGAGCATCGTCTCCATGTTGGTTACGCGCTCCCGGTACTCGTAGGACTCGAGGGGAGAAGGGTGATTCGAGGTGCCGGAATTGTCGGCGGAGTAGGGCTCGCCGCCCTCCTCAGTCAGCGGCACCGTCGGGGCGCGCTTCTTCTTGAAACGGGTGGCAATGGTCCTGCGCGTGAGGCCGAACACCCAGGCGGCGAAGGGGGCCTCGCCCCGGTAGCCGTCGATGGAGGTAAAAACGTTGCAGAACACCTCCTGCACCGTCTCCTCGGTGTCCGCCCGGTTGTCGAGACGCCGGTCGACGAAGTAGTAGATGCGCTTGAAATAGCGCTGATACAGAAGATCGAAGGCTCCCCGGTTTCCCAGGCGTACCTGATCTACGAGAACTTCATCCGGCAGAACATCCGGCAAAACGTCCGGCAGAACATCCGGTAGAACGTCGGTTGGTGCGTCCGGTGTCGCGTCCGGCGCAGCGCTCCCAGCAGCCAATTCCAGCACCCCCTTCATCCAGCTCGAACAGCGCCTTGCAGCATCTCCTCGTGTCCGTATCGAGCCCTTCTCTGCGGCTCGGGACCTGGCACTGCGGCACTCTCCACTTGGGAAGTGGTGTTTCGATTGAAAAGGTGTCGGAATTTTTACGCGAGGAGCGGATTTTTCTGACGCGGCCCCGCGGGGCGCTGGGGGGGGGCGTGAGATGGCACCTGGTGCTTGGAGCCGCGCTCTCAGCGATGGGTGAGGTCGGGCGGCTTGGGGGCCAGGAGCTCCCGGCGCTCCTCGGGGCTGAGTCTCAGATCGGACTCCCGGAGCCCGCTCCGGAAGGGAGGCACCGCTTCGCCAAGGGAGCGGGAGAGCGCATCGCCCGGCCAGCCGGCGGGGGGTGCCGTCGCCTCGAGGAGCAGCTGTGTGCGCGATTCGTCGCCGATGCAGCGATAGACCACCGGGCTGATCCTGGGCACTTCGAGGCTCGACGCGGCCAGCAGGGTGTCGGAGTGATAGCTGGGGCTCAGGATGATCCCTCGCACGCCAGCTTCGGCCTCGAGGTCGAGCTGCGGAGCAAGCTTCAGCCAGTCTCCGATCCGGGACCTCGCCCAGGCGCACTGGGCCAGAGCGCGGGTGAGAAGGGCACGGTCCTCGCCCTCCTCCCCGATCAACACCAGCACGGCCTGACCCTGGTGGTCGACCGCGACGAGGTCCACGCGGGCGCCCTCGCCGAGGAGATCCTCGGCGATAATCCGGGTCGCGGGCTCCAGGAGGCTCATGCGCTGGCGAACGAATTTCCGAACTTCGCTGGGCGGGGGCGGTGGGAGGTAGGTGAACTCAGGCAAGGGTGGGGTGGCGGGCGTGGTCCGCCAGCATCCTGGCGATGTCGCGGAGAGCGCGTGCGGCGGGCGATTGGGGATGAGCGAGACCGATGGCGCGCTGGGCCACGATCGCGCGGTAGACGTCCAGGTCATCCACGATCAGTCCGTAGCTCTGAAGCTCGTGATCGAGGTGGCGTCGGGCACTGGCGGAGAGCCGCCCGAAGGACTCCTCGGCCTCGCCCAGAGAGCGGGCGCCGTGGACCGTGACGCCGATGTGGGCGCGGGAGTTGCCGGCCAGGATCAGCTTGGCCATCCCGTAGGTCTCCAGCAGGTCGCGCGGATCCGAGGAGGAGAAGAGCAGCGCCCAGCGCAGCAGCTCGGCGCCGCGCCGCGCCTCGCGCAGCCAGGTGGGTGCGATGCGGACGAAGACGACGCCCCCCTCCGCGGCCGTGGTCGCGCGGCTGGCCGCCGTTTCGAGGGCGGCTCGCTGGAGCTCTTCCAGGCTATCCGCTCGGACGCGGATCACCTCTGCCCCCATGGCGCCGATGCCGCTCGCGGGGAAGAGGGGAGAGCGCTGACTCTCGCCGGCGACGACCAGGCTGGCCTTGCCGCCGAGGCGGGCGATCTCGACTACCAGGTTCCAGGTGAAGGCCGCCCGCACCACATCGCGGTCCCCGATGGGCACAGCGACCAGAGGCAAGGCCGCGGGCAGGGCGGGCGTTGCAAGCTCTCCGGCTGGAGCTGGGGAGCTGCGCGCCTTGCCGGCGTCGCCTCTCTGCTCCGGCTCGGCCTCGGGCATGAAGTAGTGCAGTACGTCGGATAGGTCGCGCGGCAATTCTCTCTCCAGCGACGGCTTGATTCCAACCAGGAATTCGACTGTGATCGACTCCCGATCCCAGAACCCGACCCCAGAACCCGACCCTCAGAAGAGGGACCGCGCGGGCGGCCGATGCCCGATCACCTTTCGATCAGCGCACCACGAGTACGGAGTTGGTCGCGCCCGCCGGTCCCGGGACCGACTGTGGGTTTTCCGGGTCGGAACACCATTCGCCATCCACCACGTAGCGGTATTCATAGGTTCCGGGGCTCAGCCGCAGGACCTTCGTCCATACTCGCGACTGACCCTCGGACTCGATGAGGGAACGTACGCCCTTGTCGGGCACCCAGCCATTGAAGTCGCCGGCGATGCGCACTTCTCCGGCGCCGGCGTCGCGGAAGCGGACCACCACCTCCCGCGATTCGGGCCGGCTCGGGTCTTCGGGGGCGACGTCATCGTGGGTTACCAGCTCCGGCGCGCTGGCCGCGAGTTCGAGGGCCAGGGCGGCGTAGTCCCGCGTTCCGTTGGCCGAGGCGGCGTAGCGGTTGATCGGGACGCCCTTACGGGCGGCCTCGCGTAGCTTGACGTTCTGCCGGATCACGCTGTCGAAGCACATGTCCCCGAACAGCTCCCGGATCTCGCCGAGGGTCTCGCGTGCGAAGCGGGTGCGTCCGTCGTAGAGGGTCGGGAGGATGCGCACCGTCAGGTCGTGTCCGATGCGCTCCGAGAGCAGCCCGATGGTCTCGAGCAGCTTCTGAACGCCATCGATGGCGAAGAAGCTCGTCTCGAGGGGAATGATCACCTCCTGGGCGGCGCGCAGCGCGTTGAAGGTCAGCAGGCCGACGTTGGGGGGGCAGTCGATCAGGGCGTAGTCGTAGTTCACCGAGAGACCGCGGAGGGCCATGCTGAGGCGCTCGGTTCGGGCATCGTGGCGCTCACCGGCCAGCTTCTGCTCCAGCGCCGAGAGCACGATGCTCGAGGGGCCCAGGTCGAGGCCCTCGAGGATGCCCACGACGACCCGCTCCAGCTGCGCCGCGCCATCGGGCTCGGCCAGCACCTCGTAGAGATTCTCGTCGAGTTCTTCGGGATCGATTCCGAGGGCCAGAGTGGAATGCGCCTGGGGATCGAGATCGATCACCAGAACCCGGGCGCCATCTGCGGCGAGGGCACCGCCCAGATTCACGCAGGTGGTGGTCTTCCCACATCCACCTTTCTGGTTCACGATGGCAATTGTTCGCACGGCGCCCCCCCCCTGTGGCGTCTGCGGCGAGATTCCGGTCCGCCGTCCCTTGGCGTCCGCGGCCTCGAGCCTTCGCTTCTCTTAGGCCGTCTGCACCCAGTCCGGCGGGCGGCGAACCGACCGCGCCTTGCGCAGCCCTCCTGCGCGAGTGGCATCTCTCCAGGATTCGACTTCGCGCTGGAAGTGCGCGACCTCGAACACCCACTCCTGGCCCGACACGGCTTCGAACGCAGTGCTCTCCATGAAGACGAGAACTACGTCGCCGGTCGCGACGAGCACCAGATCCGACAGAGGGCGCTCGACGCTCGGTAGAAGCTGCCTGAGTCCCTGAATGCTGTTGCGGATTCGCTGTACCGAGACGCCCGAATCGATGAGGCGCTTGGTCGCCTTCAGGGCCACCAGGTCCTCGAAGGTGTATCGATGGTGACCGCCGCGGGTCTTCACCGAGGGGACGACGAGATCCGTTTGCGCCCAGTACTGGAGCTGGCGCCGGGAGATCTGGAGGATTTCGACGACTTCCTTGGTCCGATAGAGGTCGCTCACGCTGCCATCACCGCCGATTCCCACAGGGTTCGTGCCCTCACTGCCCCTGCCCTCACTGCCCCTGCCTCGGGCGATCGGAGCGGTCGATTTCGCGTGGGACGCGCTCTTCGTTCCAGTGTCTCCGGTGGAGTCTACCGACATCGCCTACCGCCACTTCCCCCAGCTGACCCACGAGTCCCACCTACCAGCTAAGACCCTTCGCCAGCAGAAGTCAACCCAATAATTCACGATTTTGTAGCGGTCTGGGGAAATGGGGGGCTTTTCTGACATATTTCTCACGCTGCCTGCTCGTTCGCGGGCCTTCCGGCCCTGGGGTAGGCTGGAGCCATGGCAGATGTCGAGCAGCAAAAGGCTCGCGCCTCCGGGGGAGGCGAGAAGGGTAGGGTCTGGATCGAGGAGGAAGGCGGCCGCCGTCCCTTCATGCGCGGGATCATGGTGCACTCCCTGATGGCGCGGGGAGTGGCCTTCGAGGACGCCTTGGCCACCGCCGACGAGATCCGGGTGCGAATTCGCGGTCGGGGGGTGGTCCCGCGCGCCGAGCTTGCCAAGGCCGTCGAGGAAATCCTGGGCAGCGAGGCCCTGGGCGAGCATCAGCCGCCCATCCCCCTGCCGCCGAGCATCAAGGTCGGTAGCCCGGACGATTGCTCCCCCTTCTCCAAGGGAGCCCTCTCCCAATCCCTGCTCGCAGCCTCCATCGAGCCCAATGACGCCTTCGACGTGTCCCGGGAGCTCGAGCTCGAGCTCCTGCGCAAGGGCACCCAGCGAATCGCGCGTCGGGATCTGCGCATGGGGGCCTACCACAAGCTGCTCCAGCGTTTCGGCCCCAAAACGGCTGCCCGCTACCTGGTCTGGCGCAAGTTCCAGGAGCCGGAGAAGCCGGTGATCATCCTGCTCGGCGGCGCCAGTGGAGCGGGCAAGACCTCACTCGCGCTCGAGGTGGCGCGGCGCCTGGGGATCAGCCGCGTGCTGTCGACGGATGCGATCCGGCAGGTGATGCGCATCATGCTCTCGCCCGAGCTGATCCCCGCCATCCACGCCTCTTCTTTCGAGGCCCACCAAGCCCTGGCTACGCCGGCCGGCGTGGTCGATGGCGACGAAGATCCTGTGGTGCAGGGCTTCATGGCCCAGGCTTCCGTCGTCTCGGTCGGCGTTCGCGCGATGATCGACCGCGCCATCGAAGAGAACGCGAGCCTGGTGCTCGACGGTGTGACCCTCGTGCCAGGGCTCATCGACCTCGAACGCTACGCCGACGTCGCCCACGTGATCTATCTCGTGGTCGCGCGCCTCGACGAGGAGTCCCTGCGCAGCCACTTCCTGAAGCGCGGGCGTCGGCAATCGCGCCGGGACGGGGATCGCTACGTCGAGCATCTCGAGTCGATCCTGAAGATCCAGAACCACTTCATGGAGCTCGCGGACCTGTACGAGGTCCCCATCGTCGACAACATCACCGTGGACGGCTCCGTGCTGCTGGTGATGCGTCACGTGGTGGAGACGCTGCGCAAGGCGGGCTTCGATGAGAGCGAGTTTCTCTAGGCACGCGATAGATCACGGGCCGCTTCGGCCGTGATCGCGGCGCCCCTTCGCGTAGCGCGCGGGCTCCTCGCCAACGGGGCTCGCTGGGTACGGCTCGGCCTGGCCGGAAGCCTCGACGGCGGCCGCGGTGGGCTCTGGCTGACGCTGCGACTCGGCGCCTCTCTCGGTGAGCGCTCCCCGCTCTTTCCTCGCAGCGGCACGCACTCAGACCTGGGGCTGCTCGAGGTGCTACGCGTACTCGAGCACGCGGCGCAGGACGAGCGCGTCGCAGGCGTCGTGCTGCGCTTCTCGGGTGGGCTCGCGGGCTGGAGCCGCGTACACGCGCTGCATCGAGCCGTGAGCGAACTGCGTCGAGCTGGCAAGCGCGTGGTCGCGTGGGGGGAACGGCTCGGTACCCCCGACTACGTCGTGGCGGTTGCCGCGGAGCGCATCTGGCTGCCCGAGAGCGGTGCCCTCGAGCTGGTGGGTCTGCGCAGCGAAGCACTCTTCGTGCGCGACCTGCTCGAGCGTCTCGACGTGAAGCCCGAAGTCGTGCACGTGGGCCGCTACAAGAGCGCGGGCGAGTTCCTGACCCGCGACAGCATGTCGGAGGAGCAGCGGCAGCAGCTCGAGGCCTGGCAGGCTGACGTCTTCGACGAGCTCGTCGAGAAGGTCGCCCAGGGACGCGGCCTCTCGAGCGAGGCCGTGCAGGAGGCGGTCGATACGGGCCCCTTCAGCGGCGCCCATGCGGTGGCGGCCGGCCTCATCGACGGCTTGCTCTACGCCGACCAGCTCGAGGCGGAGCTGCCCGCCCTCATGGAGGCCCCTGGCGGCGAGGATGCCGGTCCCCGGCGGCCACAGCTCGTCGAGGCGAGCGACTACTATCTGCGTGAGGTGGCGGACCCTGGCTGGCGCCCGCTCCTGCGCGAGCGTCCGCGTGTCGCCTACGTGATCGCGTCGGGGGCCATTCATCGGGGCGCCGGCATGAGCGGGATCGCGAGCGCCGCCCTGGCGGCGACCTGCGCGGAGCTGCGCGAGGACCGCGCGGTGCGGGGAGTGGTCCTGCGTGTCAATAGCCCGGGTGGGGACGCACTGGCGTCGGATCTACTCCATCGGGAGCTGGAGCTGCTCTGCCGCGAGAAGCCCTTGGTGGTCTCCATGGGAGACGTGGCCGCCTCCGGGGGCTACTACCTGGCGGCTGCGGCGGACCGGGTCTTCGCCGAGGCGGGCACGCTCACGGGATCCATCGGCGTCGTGGGAGGGAAGCTCGATCTGTCGGGCCTCTACCGGCGCCTCGGCATCGCGACCGAGGCGGTGGAGCGGGGGGCCCACGCGGGTCTTCACGCAACCGATCGTGGCTTCACCGCCGAGGAGCGTGTGGTCGTGCGCCGGGAGATGGAGGCCGTCTACCAGACCTTCCTCACTCGGGTCGCCCAGGGGCGTGGGCTCTCCCTCGATGCCGTCGAGCACGCCGCCCAGGGGAGAGTCTGGAGCGGCCTGCGCGCGCTCTCGCTGGGCCTGGTGGACGGACTGGGCGGGCCCCTCGAGGCGCTGTGCGAGGTGCGGCGGCGCGCAGGCCTCGCGGAGGGTGAAGCCTGGGCGCTGTCCCTGCACCCGGCCCAGTCGCGGCTGCTCGGGCTGCGCGCGCTGACCGGGCTCGTGCTCTTGCGCAGCCGGGACACGGGTGCAGCTTTGGTGCACGCGCTCGGCCGGCGCTTCCTTCAGTACTGATTGATTCGCATTCTGGATCGGGACTCGAAATGTCGCGAACTCTCAAATATGACATCCCCGGGATCGACTGGCGCCGCAGTGTCTCGGACTTCTTCGAGCGGGACTGGCGAGCGGTTTTCGCGCCGGAGCTCGAGTCGCCCGGGCGGCTCGTCGTGGAGATTGGCTTCGGGCGCGGCGAGTTCCTGCTCGACCTCGCCGCGAAGTGTCCCGAAACCGCATTCGTCGGTGTCGAGGTGTCGTTCAAGCGCGTGCTCAAGATGGCGCGCCGTCTCGCGCGCAGCGATTTGCGCAACCTGCGTCTCGTGGAGGGTCGGGGCGAGAGCGTGGTGCAGGATCTCCTCGAGCCCGGCAGTGTTCACGAGATCTGGGTCAACTTCTCGGATCCCTGGCCCAAGGCGGCGCACGCGGGGCGTCGCGTGATCCAGCCGGACTTCGTGAAAGGCGCGGCGCTCGGCCTGGCTCCCGGAGGTGTCCTGCACATCGCCACGGACGACGCCCCCTACGCGGAGCAGATCGACGCCTGCCTGCGCGCCGAGCTGCTGCTAGAGAATCTGTACGCGCCGCGCGGCTGGGTCACCGAGGTGCCCGGGCGGCTCACGACCGCATACGAGCTGGAATGGCGGGCCGAGGGGCGACCGCTACATTTTTTCGATTACCGCCGGCGCGGCTGAAGAGACCCGGCCGGCGGTCGGGGTGGGTGTGCGGGCGAGACGCCACGCGAGGCCCCAAACGAAGCTCCAAACGAAGCCCCAGGCGAAGGACGAGATGCAGGTCGAAGCAAAGACCACAGGGCTCAAGACGGAGAACCTCAAGGACCACTCCCTGGCGGCCCTGCGCGAGCGCTTCGCCCGCGACGGCATCGCGCGCTATCACGCGGATCAGGTTGCCGGGTGGCTGTATCAGCGCGGGGTGGAAGATCCTCGCCACATGACGGATCTCTCCATGGATCTGCGCGAGCAGCTCGCGGGTTCATGGATCAGCAGCGCTCTCGAGGTCGCGGGGCACGCGCGCTCCGTCGACGGCACGCTGAAGCTGCTCCTGCGCGCCCACGACGGGGCCGTCGTGGAGGCCGTGCTCATCCCCGAAGAGCAGCGCACGACCCTCTGCGTCTCGACCCAGGTGGGATGCCCCCTCGCGTGTTCGTTCTGTGCCACCGGCGCTCTCGGGTTCACGCGCAATCTGAGCACCGCGGAGATCGTCGACCAGCTGTGCCGCGCCCGGGAGTTCCTTGCGCCGGACCAGCGCATCAGCAACGTGGTGTTCATGGGAATGGGGGAGCCGCTGCTCAACCTGCCCGCGGTGAGCGAGGCGATCCGACTGCTCGTCGATCCCAAGGCCTTTGCCATGGCGCCCCGGCGCATCACCGTCTCCACCTCAGGCGTGGTACCCAAGATCCGGCCGCTCCTCGAGCTGGCGCCCGTCAACCTCGCGGTATCCCTGCACGCCACTACGAATGCGGTTCGTGACGAGCTGGTGCCACTGAACCGGCGCTTTCCCCTCGAGCAGCTGCTGGGTGCCCTGCGCGACGAAGAGCAGGTCAACCGCCGCCGGCCGGTCTTCTTCGAGTACACGCTGATCGAGGGGGTCAACGATACGCCCGGGGACGCGCGGCGCCTTGTGGGGCTGCTTCGCGGAATCCCTTCGAAGGTCAACGCCATCCCGATGAACGCGCATCCGGACTCCGGCTACCGGGCGCCGAAGCTGGAGGTGATGGAACGCTTCACCGCGATCGTGCACGAGGCGGGTCTGCGGGTCACCTTGCGCAAGAACCGCGGCGACGACATCGACGCGGCCTGCGGGCAGCTGGCGGCTCGGGGCGGGCGGGGCGAGAGCGAAGAGCCGGGGCCACGCTCGCTGTCTGGAGGGCCCCTGGAGCCGGGTGGTCGGGTCGTCAAGTCCCAGGGCTGAACAACCGATGGAGGAAGGGGGGAAACTTTCCACGCATGCTGTACGCCGTCGGTGACATTCACGGTGAGCTCGACAAGCTCGAGGAGCTGCTCACCACGCTGCCCTTGCGCCGTGGGGACCGCCTCGTCTTCCTGGGCGACTACGTCGACCGCGGAGCCGCCTCCTCCGGCGTAGTGGAGCGCCTCGTGACGCTGCAGCGCGAGTGGCCCTGCGAGTTCCTGCTCGGGAACCACGAGTCCATGCTGCTGGACTTCCTCGGCTGGACCGACGAGGCCTACTTCGGGGGCGACGCCTTCCTGATGAACGGCGGCGACCGCACCCTGGCGACCTATGGCTACTTCGACCGGGAGCGGCCGGACCGCGAGAGCTTCAAGCTCCCCAAGGACCACGAGGAGTTCCTGTTGAAGCTCAAGCGCCACCATCGGGAGGGAGACTACCTCTTCGTCCACGCCGGCCTCGGCAAGGCGGATCTCAAGGAGAAGGACGTGGACTACGCGCTGCGTCGCTGCCGCGTCGAGGACATGCTGTGGAATCGCACGACCTGCGAGCTGCCCCACAGCCTGCCGGTGACCCTCGTCTACGGTCACACCCCGAGCGAGGAGTTCGAGGTTCGCTGGAACCTGCCCTTCAGCATCGGCATCGACACCGGTGCCGTCTACGGCGGTCCCCTGACCGCGATTCGCCTGCCGGACGAGACCCTGTTCCAGGTCTGATCGCCGAACTCTCCGGTCTCCAGCTGGTTCTAGCTGGCGCCGGGGGCGGTCGAATCGCCGGTCGCCGCCTTGGTGGAGCTGGAGCTCCAGTCGCCGCGAGTGCGCAGCCGGGGCACGGTGATCTCGGTGCCCGCGTGGAGTGCGGCAAAGTCGACGTCGGGGTTGTACTGGCGCAAGAGCCAGATGGGAATCCGGTACTTGCGCTCGGCCAGCACCCAGATCGAGTCGCCGCGGCGGATCACGTGGACCTTGGTGCCTTCGATCTCGTAGCGGCTGAAGAAGTCCTCTTGGAGCTCCTGGTGATACTGGGTGCGCCGTCGCTCGAACTCGGTTGCGTCGACCCGGCTGAAGTCGAGCTCGATGCGGTGGCCGATGCCGATCGCCGCGCCGTAGCGTATTCCGTTGAGGCCGCGCAGTTGACTCGCCCGTACGTCGAGCCACTCGGCGTAGTGCCCCAGGGTCTCCGCCGCTTGTACCTCGATGGTGCCGTCGCGCGCCACGCTGTAGTCGCTCGGGTCGGCGAGCAGGCCGGTGGCCTCGGCCGCTTGCTCGATCGCTTCTGCGTGCTCGAAGGAGGGCTCGCCCAGGACCGGGCCCGGATCAGTCGGCGCGTCCTGCTCACCCGCCGGCAGGGCCTCGGCGGCGATGGCCGACGCGCTGGGAGGATGCGGGACGGGCTCGGGCGGCGCGCTGGCCGGCAGCGCCAGAGCCGCAGGCTCGCTGAGCGCCACGGTGGTGGGAGCCGAAGGCTCCGCTGGCTCGAGGGTCGCGGGCGTAGCAGCCTCCGCCGGGGCCGGGGCCGGGGGCGTTGAAGCGATAGCCTCGGCCGGCGTCAGGGGTCCAGGGGCCGCGGGCTCGGCTCGGGCCAGGGTTGCGGGACTCGCGGGCACGGCTTCAGCCGCCGTCTCGGCTGCCGCCGACTCTCTCGCGGCCGGCTTCAGCGCGGGCTCGGCGTCCGCGAGGGTGGCGGTCGTCGTTTCGGGCGTGTTGGGCGCTGCGGCCGTGTTGGGCGCTGCGGCTGTGTTGGGCGCTGCGGCTGTGTTGGGCGCTGCGGCTGTGTCGGGCGCCGCGGCTGTGTCGGGCGCCGCGGCTGTGTCGGGCGCCGCGGCTGAGTCGAGAGTCGCGACGCGCAGGGTCTGGCCGACGTAGATGCGGTGACGGCTGCGCAGGTCGTTGTTGCTGAGGAGATAATGCTCGCTCACCCCGAAGCGGTCGGCGATGCTGGTCAGATTGTCGCCCCGGCGCACCGTGTAGAGGCCGTCCTCGGGCGGCTTGCTCCGGGCCGCAGTGCGGGTCGTGCCGGCGCCAGGGCTTCCGGAGTTGCCCCCCCGATCGGGCAGCTTGAGCTTCTGCCCCACGTAGATCCGATGCCGGCTGCGCAGCCCGTTGAGCGCGACCAGCTCGCTGGCTCTCACGTGGAAGCGCGTGGCGATGGAGGAGAGCGTGTCGCCCCGGCGCACCCGGTAGGTGAGGTCTCGGGTCTGCGCCGCGTAGCGCTGCCCTTCGGGCAGCCCCTCGATGATGCCCGCGATGGGTGTGGCCAGCAGGTCCCGAGGCACGCGCAGGGAGAAGCGGCGCGGCACGTACTTGGCACCGCGCCAGACCGGTGAGCGCAGGGCGGGGTTGTGCTCCTCGAAGGTATCGCGATCGATGCCCAGGGCGTCGGCCAGGGCGCTGGCCTTGGTGTAGTAGGGGAGCTCGAAGTTCTCGTACTTCACGGGTGTGTCGAGCACCAGGCGACCGAAGTAGCGCTCGGAGTTCATGCTCACTTCCAGCGCGGCCAGGAATTCGACGTAGAAGTTGCGGGAGGCGAAGCCGAAGGTCCGGCTCTTGTACTTGCGCGCGATGACCGCGATGTCGTGGGTTCCCGTCTTGCGGGTGGCCCGGCGCATGCCCGCCGCGCCGTGATTGTAGGCGGTGATCGCCAGGGGCCAGCTACCCGTGACCTGCCGGTTCTGCTTCATCAGCTTGGCGGCCGCCACGGTCGCGCGAAAGGGATCGAGTCGCTCGTCGACGACGTGATCGACCCGCATGAAGCGCCGCCCGGTAGAGCGCGTGAACTGCCAGAGGCCCGCCGCGCCGACCCGGGAGTAGGCGTGGGGAGTAAAGGAGGATTCCACGTGGGGCAGGGCGGCGAGCTCGATGGGCAGGCCCTGCTCTGCGAAGACGCCTTCGATGTAGTCCTTCCAGGCGCCGGATCGGATCACGCCCGCCCGGAACTTGTCGGCCTGGCCGAGCTGGAAGCGCAGCCGCGAGGTGGCCGAGCTCAGGGTCTTGTTGCTGACGCCCTCGGGCCACAGCGCCAGGACTCGTTCTTCCTCGGAGCTGAGCCCGCTTCGCTTGCCCTGGGCCAGCCGCAGGAGAGTACTCCTGTAGCCCTTCTTGACCTTCTCGACGTAGCGCTCCCGGCCCCGGTGGCTCAAGCCCTGCGGTAGCTGGATCACCTCGTAGACGACCCCGAGATGGCGGGAGTCGTGGATGAGCCCGCTCTTGGTATCGACCTCGGCGTAGACGCGAATCCAGAAGTCGACGTCCGGCTGCAGCTCGGGCGGTCGGGGAAAGAGCGCGTCCCTGCCGGCGCCGAACGCGGCCGGGGCGGCCGCGAGGAGCGTTGTGAGGAGAAGCAGAGCTAAGAAAATCGAGTGAGATTGGAATCGCTTCATCGGTACCTCGGAGATCGGCAACTACAACGCGAAAGCTGAGCGGTCTTCTGTCGTATCTGGTCCCAGGGGGGGGGTGGGTCCCGACGAAACTATGTCCTGGCTGTGGCTTGCCGGCGGAATCACTGTCCGATTCGAGTCCGCCGCGCCGCTCGATGTTCCTCGCCACGATCTCTAGCTGGAGCTGCATGGACTCCCGGCTGCCTGGGGTCCCAGGTTCGTGGAGCCCCTGGGCGCAGCACTGCGAGATCAGTTCTTGCGTCCCTTCTTGCGCGACTTCTTGGCCTGCTTGCGCTTGTTCTTGCGCCGCGCATCGGCGTCGCGGCTGCGCGGGGCGGCCGATCGGCCCGCTCCGCCGCCCAGCATGGCCGTGGGATCGAGGCCGCCGAGTCCGCCCATGCCCCCCATGCCAGGGAAGCCGCCCATGCCCGCGCCGGCCATCTTTCCCATGCCGGGCACCTTTCCGAGCAGGCCGCTCTGCTGACCCAGCATCGTCATCATCTCGCGCATCTGATCGAAGCGCTTGAGCAGATCGGTGACCTCTTTGGGCTTGCGACCGCTGCCCTGGGCGATTCTCGAGGTGCGGCTCTTGTCGATGAGCTCGGGCTGGCGCCGCTCGCCCAGCGTCATGGAGCCGATCATGGCCTCGACCTTGACGAGCTCCGTTTCCTCGACCTGCTCCGCCATGCCCCCCATCCCGGGAAGCTTCGAGAAGACCTCCTTGAGCGGGCCCATCTTCTGGATGGTCTTGAGCTGGGTGACCAGATCTTCGAGGGTGAACTTCCCGCGCAGGATGCGCTCGGCGTCTTCTTCGGCCTGTTGCTCGTCGACGACCTCTTCGAAGTCCTTCACCAAGCCGACGATGTCGCCCATGCCCAGGATGCGGGACGCGAGACCCTCCGGGCGGAACTCCTCGAGGCGGTCGACGGACTCTCCCGTGCCGATGAACTTGATCGGCACCCCCGTGACGGCCTTCACCGCGAGGGCGGCGCCGCCGCGGGCGTCGCCGTCGAGCTTCGTCATGCAGATGCCGTCGATGGGCAGCTGCTCGTTGAAGGTCTTGGCGACGTTGACGGCGTCCCGGCCCATCAGGGCGTCGCAGACCAGGAGAGTGTTGGCGGGCGCGACTTCGCGCCGGATCTCCTCCAGCTCCTCCATCAATTCTTTGTCGACGGCGAGGCGGCCGGCCGTGTCGTAGATGATCGCGTCGCGCTGCTCACCCCGGGCCCTGGCCAGGGCCTGCTTGCAGATCTCCGGGGGTTTTTCCCCCTCCTCGCCCGAGTGGACGGGGACGTCGATGGAGGCGCCGAGGGTCTTCAGCTGATCGACGGCTGCCGGGCGGTAGATATCGGCCGCGACGAGCAGAGGCCTGCGGCCCTGGCGCTTGAGGTAGCTGGCGAGCTTCGCCGCGATGGTGGTCTTGCCGACGCCCTGCAGGCCGACGAGCATGATCGAGGTGGCCCCTCGCTCCTTGACGAGCGAGGTGTCGACGGGCCCCATCAGGTTGACCAGCTCTTCCTCGCAGATGGCGACGAAGTGCTGCCCGGGGGTGACCTTGACCTTGCGGCCCCGAGCATCCCGGCTGCGGGTCTCGACCTTCTCGCCGAGGGCTCGTTCCTTGACCCGCGTCAGGAAGTCCTTGGCGACCGTGAGGTCCACGTCCGCCTCGAGCAGGGACATGCGGACGTCGCGCAGCGACTCGTCGATGCTCTCCTCGGTGAGCTCGCGTACGCCGCGCAGTCGTTCGGTGGCTGCCTTGAAGCCCTGGGTTACGGTCTCGAGCACGGGAATCCTCCGGGACCCGGCAGTCTAGCGAGCAATCATCGGACCTGCCCTGGGAAGGAGCAGGAACCGGCTTGCCGTGGCGGCCGTCTCTCGTGGATAATCGGGGCCGGGGAGGCGGAGGAAGATGTCCAGGGAAGTCGAGTCGGAGATTTCGGGCAGCGTGTGGTCCATCGATGTAACACCGGGCGCGCGCGTGGAGGCCGGGGATGTGCTCGTCGTCGTCGAGTCCATGAAGATGGAGATTCCCGTGGAGGCGCCGGCCGCCGGCCGGGTCGCCGAGATCCGGGTCGAGCAGGGACAGAGCATCGAGGAAGGCGACGTCCTCGTCGTGCTCGACTGAGATCATGCTTGACCGTCCGCGACGGAGCCGATCGCCCTTGAAATTGCGACTGCTGGCTCCCAGGGAGCGGAGCTCCGTACTCGAGTGCCTGGCCAGGGATCCGCGCCCGAACCTTCAGCTCATGGATATGGCGGCGGGCGTCGGCGAGATGCATCCCCTCGGCGAAGGCAGTCCCCAGGTGCTGGTGGCCTGGGAAGGCGGGAAGGTGGTCGGGGTCGCGGGATTGCGCCCCAGCCTCGTTCTCGATTCCCGTTTCGACAGCCGAATCATCGACCTCCTCGTTCCCCACGCGGCCTCCATCGAGTCGGGGCTGATCAAGAGCCCGGAAAGCGTGGTCACCCCCTTCTGGGAGCGCCTCGCGAGCCAGGGGCGCGAGGCCCTCATCGACCGCAGCGAGACGGGCTACCTCGTGACGGCGGGCGATCTCGCCGACGTGAAGCCGCCCGCCCGCGCGCGGCTGCGCCCGGCCCAGCGCAGTGATCTCGACGCGCTGGTCTATGCGGCGAGCTCCAGCCTGCGCGCCGAAGGACGACCGGACCCCTCCGAGAGCGACCCGGCGGGCTTCCGGCGGTGGGTGAGAGGGCGCCTGCGCCGGGCCCGCGTCATCGAGTGCAAGGGTAGCGTGGTCTTCGTGGGCTACGCCGACGTGCGCAGGAGCGAGGGCTGGCTCATCCAGGGGGTCTTCACCTGGCCCGAAGTGCGGCGCCGGGGCCTGGCCGCGGCGGGCATGTACGGGCTGGCGCTCGAGGCCTTCGACCAGGGCGCGGAGCACGTGCAGCTGGCGGTGGTGGACGGCAACGAGGCCGCCCTGGGGCTGTATCGAGGTCTGGGCTTTCGTCCCTTCGCGGAGCTGCGGACCATTTTGTTCACCTGAGTGAAGAGCACGCCGGGGGCGAAGCATGGGATTGCTGGACGGAAGAGTTGCGATTGTGACCGGTGCCGGGGGCGGGATCGGCCGGGAGCATGCCCTGGCCCTGGCGGCCGAGGGCGCGGCGGTCGTCGTCAACGACCTGGGCGGCAGCCGGGACGGAAGCGGCGCGGACCCCAGCCTGGCGGACGCGGTGGTGGAGGAGATCCGCTCCGCCGGCGGCGAGGCGGTGGCGAGCCATGCAAGCGTGGCGACGGTGGAGGGCGGGCGCAGCATCCTGGATTGCGCTCTCGAGGCCTTCGACCAGGTCGACGTCCTGGTCAACAACGCGGGCATCCTGCGGGACAAGTCCTTTGCGAAGACCAGCGAGGAGCTGTGGGACTCGGTCATCTCCGTTCATCTCAAGGGCGCCTACTGCGTAACGCACCCGGTCTTCGTTCATATGAAGGAGCGCGGCCAGGGGGGCGTCATCATCAACACCTCGTCGACGTCGGGACTCGACGGCAACTTCGGCCAGTGCAACTACGGCGCCGCCAAAGCGGGGGTCGCGGGCTTCACGCGCTGTCTGGCCCAGGAGGGCGTGAAGTACGGCATCCGCTGCCACATCCTGGCACCGGTCGCCTTGAGTCGACTGACCGAGGACCTTCCGGGCTTCGACCGCAGCGAGGCCAGGGATCGCTATGCGCCGGGCCTCGTCTCGCCCCTGGTCGTCTATCTCGCCAGCGATCTCGCAGCGCAGCTCACGGGCAAGACCTTCTTCGTAGGCGGTGGCCGGATCGCCGAGATGAAGGTCGTGACCCATACGGGCATCAGCAAGGAGAGCGAAGGCGGACTCTGGACACCCGAGGAGATCGCCGAGCGGATGAGTTCCGGCGAGATCCTGCTGCCCGATTGATCGTACCGGCGGCGAGTGGTACACAGGCTCGAGATGTCATCGACCCCGCACGAGCCCCGACAGGACGAGGAGCGGCCAGGTGCCGCGAGCGAGGCCGAGACCGCGCAGCGAGCGGTCGAAGGGGTGGAGAACACCCCCCGCTCGGCGATGACCCCGCGCTTCAATCTCCTCTTTCGCGGGTTCGCGAACCGCTTCTTTCGCCACTTCGAGCTCGAGCCGGCGACCGTCGAGCGGCTGCGCGGGCTCGAGGAGCAGGGCGCGGTGGTCTATGTCATGCGCTACTCGAGCCGGCTCGACTATTTCCTCTTCAACGCGCTCTTCATGCGGGAGGGGCTGCGCCTTTCGAGCTTCGCGAATGGCCTCGACGTCTCCTTCTACCGTCCCTTCTGGGAGGCGATCCGCATCTTCTTCACGCGCCGGCGGGGGCGCACGCTCGAGGGCGAGCACGAAGAGGATCGCCAGCGGGTTCGCGAGCTGGCCCGGGAAGGGCGCTCCTTCTTCCTCTTCTTGCGCACGGCGCGCTTGCGCAGCTTCCTGAGTGGCCGGCGCCGGCAACCGCGACACTCCGAGCTCGATCTCCTGGAGGAAAGCGTGGGCGCGATCTGGAACCACGAGGACGAGCCCGTTCAAGTGGTTCCCCTGGCGCTCTTCTGGCGCAAGGGGCCGCGCAGTGAGAGTCGCTTCCTCAACCTCAGCTACGGCGCCCTGACCCGGCCCTCGGATCTCGCCAAGGTCAGCTCCTTCTTCGCGACCTACCGCAGCCTGTCGGTGAAGAGCGGCGAGCCCATCGACCTCCAGGACTTCATCCGCGAGCACCGGAGCGAGGGTGCTTCCCAGGTGGCGCGCAAGGTGCGGCGTTCGATCTTGATCTACCTGTACCGCGAGGAGAAGGTCGTCGAAGGGCCGACGCTCCGGGCGCTGCACCGGGTGCAGCGCGATGTGCTCGCGGATCCCCAGGTGGTGGGCGCGATCGAAGAGCGGGCCGGGCAGCGGCGTTCCTCGCCCGAGCGCGCTCGCGCTCAGGCCGAGCGGATCTTCCGCGAGATCGCCGCCAACATGAACTCCACCTTCCTGGCCGTGCTTGCCAGTGTGGTGGGCTGGATGCTCCGCCGCCTCTTCGCCTCCATCGACGTCGAGGGTCTCGCGAAGGTCGCCGAGTACGCAAAGCGGCACCCGGTGGTGCTGCTGCCGAGCCATCGCTCCTACTTCGACTTCGTGATCCTCTCGTGGCTCTTCTACAGCAACTACCTCGTGCCGCCCCACATCGCCGCGCGGGAGAACATGGCTTTCGGGCCCTTTGGCTTCATCTTCCGCCGTGCCGGCGCCTTCTTTCTGCGGCGTTCCTTCGCGGACCCCCTCTACAAAGAGGTCTTTCGGGCCTACGTCGCCTACCTGGTGCGTGAAGGATTCACCCAGGAGTTCTTCATCGAGGGCGGCCGATCGCGTACGGGCAAGACCATGGCGCCGCGCCTGGGGATGCTCGGCTGGGACGTCGAGGCCTTCATCGCGAGCCACCGCCGGGACCTCTTCTTCATACCCATTGCCATCACCTACGAACGCCTGGTGGAAGAGAGCTCCATGGTGGACGAGCTCCAGGGCGGGGAGAAGCAGGAGGAGAGCGTGCTGGGCCTGGTGCGCGCGCGTCGCTACCTGCAGAGCCGCTTCGGCAGCGTTCACTTGAGCTTCGGCGAGCCCATCTCGCTCTCGGACTCGCTGGGGGAGCGGCGCGAGCGTTTCCGCGAGCTGTCGGGTCTGGCGCCTTTGGAGGAGGGCCCGCGGGTTCAGCTCGAGGCCGAGCGGCGCGTCTTTGTCGAGGAGCTGGGCCAGCGCATCGTCGAGCGCATCAATTGGGCCATGGTCGCCAATGCGACCTCCGTTGCGGCCTGTGTGCTGCTCGGGTCGTCGCACCGGGGGCTGCGGCGCGAGGAGATGGTGGAACGGATGCGGCAGGTGGTGGCGCTGCTGCGGCTCCAGGATGTGCGCATCACCCCCGCACTGCTCGCCGACGAGTCCGCGGGCTTCCAGGACTCCATCGCCTTCATGCTGCGCAGCGATCTGATCGCGTCGGTCTCGGGGCCCCGGGGCGAGATCCTCTACTTCGAGGAGTCCCGCCGTCGCGCCCTCGACATGTATCGCAACTCCATCGCCCACTTCCTGGCTGCGGCCAGCTTCATGGCGCGAAGGCTGCGCAGGGGGGCCACCGCCCTCGAGCTGCGGGAGGATCTGGCGGCCTGGCAGGATGCCCTCTATCAGGAGTTCTACGCGCCCCGGGCCGAGGTGCTCGCGGCCCATTGCGAGGGCTACATCGACTACTTCGAACGCTCGGGCTGGGTGGTGCGGAGCGGCGAGGTGCTGACTCCCAGCAAGGAGGGGAGGCAGATCTTCCCCATCCTCGAGCAGCAGACCGTGGGTGCCATCGAAGCCTACCAGGCCGCTTGTGACGCCGCCGAGCTTCTCGATGAGCCGGTGACCCGCACGGAGTTCTGCGCCCTGGCGACGCAGCAGTTCGGCCACGCCGAGCTGCTCGGTGAGGCCCAGCGGCCGGAGGCCTCCAACGACACGACCTTCGGCAACGCCCTACAGCTGCTGGTACGCCGGGGCATCCTGAGCCAGGAGCAGCGCCCCAAGAAGAGCCGGGGCAAGAAGAAGCCGGTCGCCATGGAAACCGTATTCGGCGCAGCGGGGGATCCCGCGGCGCTCGCGGAGCTTCGGGCCCTGCTTGCGGGCGATCGGCAGAGCTGAAGCGTGAGCTCTTCCTCCCGCGAAGCGGAATCACCCGCGCGGCGGCGGACACTCCTCCTCGTCGCCGCGGGCGCCGTCGCCGCACTGCTCGCGCTATGGCGCTGGAGCGCGGTGCGAATCCTCCTCGACGATGCCTTCATCTCCTATCGCTACGCGGCCAACTGGGTGGCGGGCAAGGGCCTCGTCTACACCGAGGGGGTCTACGTCGAGGGCTATACGAACCTGCTCTGGACCCTCTTCGCCGCCGCGGGCATTGCGGTTGGTGCCGATCCGGTCGTCGTGACCCGCACCCTCGGCGTCGCTTCTTACGTGGTACTCGTCGGCGCACTCGCTGTGATCCTGGTGCGCAAGGTCGATCGGCTCGAGCTCGGCGCGCTCCTCGCCGCCGTCCTGGCGGGTGGCGCCCTCGTGCGGCCGGGGCTTCCCGCGCTGGCGGGAAGCGGCATGGAGACCCTGTTCTTCGGGATGCTCCTGGTCGGGGCCGGGCTCTGGGTCCGCCGCGACTGCCTCTGGCTGTCGGCCGTGCTCGCGAGCCTCGCCTATCTGACGCGCCCGGAAGGCGCCCTTGCGCTGGTGGTGATTCCCCTTCTGATCTGGCTGCGCGCGGCACGTGGCTCGGCCCCCCGCCAGGGCCTCGCCGAGGCCGCGCGCTGGACCCTCGTGCCCGCCGCCGTGGTCGCCGCCCACCTGCTCTTTCGCCTCCGCTACTACGGCGCGCTGCTGCCCAACACCTACTACGCAAAGGGCGCCGACCTATCCCACTGGGAGGCCGGTCTCTCCTACCTGGGGCTCTTCGTCACGGCCATTCCCGAGAGCGTCGTTCTGCTCGTGCTGGCGGTGCTCGCCGCGCTGCGCGGGGCTTCGTCTTCGCAACGCTGGTTCTCCCGCTATTGCCTCGGCGTCTTCGGGCTCTACTGCGTGCACGTTGCAAAGGCCGGTGGCGACTTCATGGAGTACCGCTTCATGTGGTCCGTGTATCCGCTGCTGCTGCTGCCCGCGGCGGCCTTCGTCGGAGATCTGGCGAAGCAGCGGCCGAGGCCCGCGCTCGCGGTCGCGGCGCTCCTGGTGATCGCGTGCTCCCTGGGCTGGCCGCGCCAGGACCGCTGGACGATCCAGTCCCTGGACCACATGGGCGGCCTCGTCGACGAGGGCCGGGAGATCGGCCGCACCCTGAAGCGCGTTCTGCCTCCGGACACGCTGATCGCGACGACGCTGGCTGGAACCATCGCCTATGACTCCGGCCTGCCCGTCGTGGACGAGTGGGGACTCAGCGAGCCCTACGTTCGCGAGATGCCCGCGCCGCAAGACGCGTACCGCGGTCACACCAAGCGTGTGCCCGACGCGCACCTGCGCGAGCGGGGCGTGCAGCTGCGCTTCGAGCACCCGGTCATTCGCGCCTGCGGCCGGCGCTACCTGCAGCGAAGACCCATCGTCTTCATCCGTCTCGCGGACAACCGTTGCCTTCGTGCCTGGTACATCACGCAGACGCCCGAGTTCACGGCGCACGTCTGTAGCCATCCCGAGGACTTCGAGCTCCATCGCATCGACTGCGGGCCCTAGCCGATGCGGCCCGTGGAGGGGGGGAGACCGTCAGGGCGCGTCGCAGCTCGGCGAACTCCCAAGGGGGATCCCCCGAGCTGGATTCGGCCGACCGCCAGCAGCCGCTAGCGGCCGCGCCCTGCGCCCGGTAGCCTCCGCCACCCCATGGACCTGATCAACGAGCTCGACTTCAGCAAGAATGCAGGACTCGTCACCGCCATCGCCCAGGACGACACGAGCGGCGAGATCCTCATGGTGGCCAACATGAACGAAGAGGCCTTCCGGCGTACCGTCGAGTGCGGCGAGGTCGTCTACTGGAGCCGTTCGCGGCGAAAGCTCTGGCACAAGGGAGAGGAGAGCGGAAACGTCCAGAAGGTGAAGGGGATCTTCATCGACTGCGACGGGGACGCGGTGCTCTTTCGCGTGGAGCAGGTGGGCGGCGCGGCCTGCCACACCGGCCGGCGCAGCTGCTTCTTCCGCAAGGTCGAGGGCGACGGCTACGCGGACGTCGGCGTGAAGGTCTTCGATCCCGAGAAGGTCTACAAGAAATGAGCGACGAATCCTACATGGATCGCAGCACGCCGAAGCTCAGGGTGGGCCTGCCCAAGGGCAGCTTGCAGGAGACCACGGTCAAGCTCTTCGCTCGGGCGGGTTACAACATCCGCATTGCCAGTCGCAACTACTACCCCTCCGTCGACGACCCCGAGATCGAGTGCATCCTGCTGCGCCCCCAGGAGATGGCACGTTATGTCGAGCAGGGCGTGATGGACTGCGGAATCACGGGTCGCGACTGGGTGATCGAGAGCGGTGGGCAGGTCGAGGAGCTTGCGGACTTGTGCGCCCCCTGGCCCAACTACGTCCCGGTTCGCTGGGTCCTCGCCGTCAAGGAGGGCTCCGCAATCGAGAAGCCCGAGGACCTCCAGGGCAAGCGGATCGCCACCGAGGTGGTGGGGCTGACCAATCGCTACCTCGCGGAGCACGGGATCGAGGCCCAGGTGGAGTTCTCCTGGGGTGCCACCGAGGTGAAGCCTCCCGTGCTCGCCGACGCCATCGTCGACGTCACCGAGACGGGCTCGAGCCTGCGCGCCAACAACTTGCGGGTCATCGACACGGTGCAGGAGAGCACCCCCCGCTTCGTCGCCAACGCGAGCTCCCTCGAGGACCCGTGGATCCGCGCCAAGATGGAGCGGGTCGTCCTGCTCCTCGAGGGCGCCATCGCAGCGGCCAGTCGGGTGGGCCTCGCCATGAACGTGCCTCGTCAGCGCCTCGATGCGATATTGGCGCTGCTCCCGGCCCTCAACACCCCGACCATCTCGACCCTGTCAGACGACAACTGGGTGGACGTGAGCACGGTCATCGAGGAGAAGCTGGTACGGGATCTCGTGCCGCAGCTGGTGGAGGCCGGCGCTCGCGGCATCATCGAGTCGTCGCTCAACAAGATCATCGGCTGAGCAGGTGCTGCGGCTTCCCGCGCGCCTGCTCGAGGCCTTCGCGAGCTATCTGCACATCGCCTGGTGGGGCCTGATTGCGCCGCGCACCAGCGAGAAGCGCCCGCTGGTGGTCCTGCAGGCCGTTCTGCTCTCGGGGGAGGGCCGCGTGCTGCTCGGCGTGCGCAGCGATCTGCGCGGCTGGGAGCTGCCCGGAGGCACCCTCGAGCCGGGCGAGAGCCCCGAGGAGGCCCTGATCCGGGAGATTCGCGAGGAGACCGGCCTCGAGGTCAGGGTGGGGCGCCACGTGGGCGACTACGTGCGCAGCGGCTTCCGCCCGCACACCGCCATGGTCTACTGCTGCTCGCCCTGCGGCGAGAGCTCGCGTGTCCGCGTCGGCCCTGAGGTGCTCGAGCTCGACTGGTTCGCGCCGGATGCCTTGCCCGACACTCTCTTCCCCTGGTACCGCGAGCCCCTGGCTGACGCGCTGGCGGGGCGCGAGGCGCCGCCCCTTCGGCGCGAGGAGTTCCAGGGCCTGCGGGCGATCCGGGCGGGCATGGGCATCGACCTGCGCATGCGGCTCAGCGAGAACCGCGCCGGCCGCCCCGCGCCGGAGGGACCCCGCGATGCAGAAACCCCCACCGGTGCCGACTCCGGTGGGGGTTCGTAGCTCGAAGGGCTCCTTGGGGTGAGCCGAGGAGCGGCGCTCTTGGCGGCCGCTCTTTCCTGCCGTTCCTGCCTACGTTCTTACCTGCGTTGCTCGCGGAGGCCACTGGCCTCCCATTCCTTGCTCAGCTGCTTCAGCTTGCGCGAGAACTCCTCGAAGGAGTCGTCGAAAGAGAGAATGATCTCGGTGGTGCGCGGGATGTCGTCGCCGTTGAGCAGTCCGCGGTAGCGGTTCAGGTTGGCGAGGATCGCCTCGGCGACCTTCAGCGCGCGCTTCTCCGTCTTGATCAGGGGCGACTGGAGGGTATAGACGTTGTTGCGGCCCCACAGGCTCTCGTCGCGCACGATGGCGATCTCGCGGTAGACGCCGTTGATCGGGTCGAAGTTGTACTCGACGCGAACCTCCTTGAAGATGTCGGAGTTGCCCGTGTAGAAGCCCCGCTCCTTCTCGACTTTGCCGAGTTGCCGGCAGCGGGGGCAGTAGAAGGTGTCGCCGTGATTGAGGAGGAAGACGCCCTTGGCGTAGTCCTCGCAGTCGGTGTTCTCGCAATAGCCTACGCCGCGCTTCATGCTGGCCATCCTGTGTCGACCCTCTTCTGGCCCCGAGAGTTCTTGGTTGTCCGATGCCGCCTCGGCGTCCATGCGCCCACGGCGTTCACCGCTTTCTGTGTCAGTCCCCACCTTTCTGGGGGTGTGGGGATGAACTAAGCAAGCCGCATGCCATTCGACCGGGGGGGCGTCGGGATGCGCGATCCGGCGCGTGCTTGCGCAGCGACCTGCCGTTTTGTTGCCGCAAATTCGCGTGTTTCATGAAGGACAAGCTGTCTTCCGTCCGGGTACTATTGTGTAGCCGACTTCCGCCCGCGTTCCGAAGGTGCAACATCCGTCACAGCGCGATGTCCCAATTCGTCACAGCTGACGTTCTTCCGCGACTTTCTGCGCCATTCTGCGCATTCCTGCGCCTGTCTGCGCCTATCCGCGCCGCTGGACGCCCAAGAGCCGATCGGAGCCGCGAGGGACCTGCTGGATCTGCGAGAAGCGCCGCTCTCGGAGCGCCGTCAGACGACCTCCCAGCGCCCCTGGTGGCCCCTGGAGGGATGTGAGGTCGATGCTCCGCTCAGTGGATGATAGACGAACAACTGCCGACTTCTAAGGTCTTGCTCTGCCTTATACTGCGCGCGCAGGTCCGTTGTCAACCGCTATTTGATTTTCGTTTCCGGGATAGGCTGCGTTGCTCCAGCCCCAGCTGAACACCGTACAGGGCCAGGCTCACCAGGGTGACCGCATAGGCCGCAATCAGGTAGCTCACGCGAGGCCCTCCCCCTCGAATGCCCGCTCCTCGGCCTGCTCCCGAGCGGCCTGGGTGCGTAGGGCCTCGACCTCCCAGCGCAGCAACAGCAGATAGACGAAGGCCACAAAGAAGGTGAGGTTGCCCATGAGGAAGGGCAGGCCCATCCCCGCGCCCAGACTCCCGCGCTCCAGGTTGTCGGGGTGCATCGAGCGATTGTCGAAGATTTCAATGACGTAGTAATTGAGCGGAATCAGGACAATGCCCACGATCCCGTAGACCGAGGCGAAGCGGGCCGTGCGCGGCCCGCCGTCGCTGAAGCTGCGCAGCAGCATGTAGGCGAGGTAGATGAACCAGAGCAGCAGGGTCACCGTGAGGCGGGGATCCCAGGACCACCACTTGCCCCAGGTTCCCCGGGCCCAGATGGGGCCGGTGACGAGCATGAGGGTGCAGAAGATGACGCCCACCTCGGCTCCGGCGACCGCCAGGCGGTCGAAGTCCTCCCGGCCGCGCCATAGATAGACCACTCCGCTGAGGGCGGTGACGACGAAGCCCAGGTAGGCCCCGTAGGCGAGGGGCGGGTGGACGTAGAGGATCTTCTGGATCACGCCCTGCACGCTGTCGATGGGAGCGCTGATCACTGTCCACGCGTAGATCAGACTCAACAGGGCGAGCGTCCAGCCCAGGGGACCGCGCAGCCGGGACACCTTCCGCTCCAGCCGGGAGAGGCAGGCGGAGGCCGTGGCGGAATCGTTCGAGGCGGCAGAGGTCATGTGCGGTTTCACCGGATCACTCGTCGAGGATGTACTCGAAGCCGAGGAACGAGACTATCAGATAGATGCCGTCTACGACGAGTAGCAGCTGGATCGCCTCGAAGGCCACGCTGCCCTCGACGAGGAGGCTCCGGGTGCCCTCCACGGCTCCGGCCAGGACGGGGAAGAGGGCGGGCAGCAGGAGGATCGGCAACAGAACCTCCCGGAAGCGCGTGCGCACCGACATGGCGGAGAAGAGGGTGCCCGCACAGCAGAGACCGAGATTCCCCAGGGCCACGACCCCGGCCAGGCGAGCTGCGACGGAGAGCAGGTCTACGTCGAAGGCCACGGCGAAGACCACGGCGGTAACCCCCTGCACGACGCCGATGAGAACGAAGTTGGCCGCCGCTTTGCCGAGGAAGATCCAGCCCCGCTCCGCGGGCGCCAGGGCGAGCCCCGAGAGCGCCTCGTTCTCGAGCTCGAGGGCAAAGGCGCGATTCAGACCGATGATGGCCGCGAACACGTAGGCGACCCACAGGAGCCCGGGCGCGTTGCTGCGAATCTCGGTCGTCGTTCCTCCCGGCAGGGCGAAGTGGAAGACCACCACGACCAGGAGCGAGAAGAGCAGCATGGCGATGACCCGGTCGCGGGAGCGCCACTCGGTCACCAGGTCCTTCCACGCCAGGGCCAGGGCGACATTCATGTCGCGTCTCCCCGGGGCCCGGGCCCCGGGCGATCGGCGATCTCGACGTAGGTGGACTCGAGGGCGGCGGCGGTCAACTCGCCGGCTTGGCCGGAGCGGTGGACCACGCGCCCCCGGGCCATGAAGAGGGCGGCGTCGGCGAGCTCACTGGCCTGGCGCAGATCGTGGGTGATGAGGACCAGGCTGCGGCCCTCATCGCGCAGGCCGCGCAGGCGTTCCCCCAGGCGTCCGGTCGAGCGATGGTCGAGGCCGGTGAAAGGCTCGTCGAGGAGCACCAGCTCCGGGTCGTGGACCAGCGCCCGGGCAATGGCGAGGCGCTGTGACATTCCCCTGGAATAGGCGCCGGCGCGCCGGCTGCTGAACTCCGTCAGGCCCTCCTCTTCGAGCAGGTGGTCGGCCCGGTCGCCGGGATCCTTCACACCGTAGAGCCGAGCGGCGAAGATCAGGTTCTCCCGGGCCGTGAGCTCGGGATAGAGCAGGGTGGCGTGACCCACGTAGCCCACCCAGGCGCGGGCCTTGCGGGGAGAGCCCGAGTGGCCGTCTCGTCCGTACATGCGCACCGTGCCGTGGCTGGGCGCAGTGAGGCCCGCGAGGATCTTGAGCAGGGTCGACTTGCCCGCGCCATTGGGACCCAGCACCGCGAGGGCCGAGCCGCGTGGGAGCGCGAGGTCGACCCCGCGCAGCGCCACGACCGCGCCGAAGCGCTTCTCGAGGCCGCGGGCTTCGACCGCGAGCCCGCTCACCCCGCGGACTGCGTGGCCGGCGACTGGCCAGTGGGTTGGGGCAGCTCGCCGCCGCACTCGGCGCAGAAGCGCCAGCCCTCGGTCAGCGCGGCGCCGCAGGCGGGGCAGAAGCGGTCGGCGGCGGCTTCCGCGCTTCGATCTCCCTCGGCGGGCTCGACGCCGGCGCTCTCTCTCGCTTCGCGCTCCTCGCGCAGGAGCTCTATCGCCCGGGCACGCAGCTCGCCCCGCATGCGCTCGTACGCGTCGTTGTCGATCTTCCCGGTTTCGTGGTCGTCGTCGAGATCGCGGATGTGGTCGTAGACCACCTCGCGCTCGCTCAGGGTGGAGGGGACGCTCTCGCTCTCGCCCTCCCGACGGGCCCGTCCGACTCCCAGGGGAGCGAAGATGAACCAGAGGCAGCCGGTCGCGAGAGCGAGGGTCGCCACTATGGAGACACGCCGGGAGCCCTCGCCGCGCGCAATGGGCACCATGCTGAGCTCGATCACCTCCCCGGGCTCGACCTGGAAGGCTTCGCGGTGCAGGTAGATCCGCGTTCCCTGGCGGAAGGGCCGGCGGCGGTGGAGGCGGTCGTTTTCGACGACGATGCCCGTGTCGGCAATCAGCACGTTGAGCTGATCCACCGGCGCGGAGAAAGAGAGGTCGAGCTCCGTGACCGCGGCCGCGTGCTCGACGGGAAGCCGATAGCCGAAGGCGATATGCGCCTCGCCCGGCGCGATGGGGCCCAGCAGGTCGAGCCCCCCCTGCTTCCCGATGGCTGCACCGAGGCGTTGGGCTTCGGGCGAGAGCCCGCTGAACTCGGCGCCGGGCGGCAGCTCGAGGTGGAGCAGCGGGGCCTCGGGGGTGCCGGCCAGGCGATGGGGGCCCTCGACCTCGAGCTGCAGGTCGGCGGAGACCTCGAGGGAGGCATCGTCGAGCTCGAGCCACATGTCGGCCCGGGTGATCCCCAGGGCCGAGGGATCGTTGCGCGACTCCGGCAGCGCGACCACCAGCTCGAGGCGGCCGTCCCCGGCGAGAGGCCGCGCTGCGAGGTCGCGCTGCAGGCTGCTGTAGCGCCGGCCGTCGAGCTCCACCTCTTCGCCGGCGCTCATCCCCTTGCCCTCTACCGCGGGCGCCTCGCTGGGGACGAACACGGTGACTCGCTGTGTGCCCCGAGCCAGGCGCGGGTTCAGAACGCTGCGGCCTTCAGCGAGTGGCACGACGTAGCGAAAGCGGATCTGCTGGTCCCCCTTGTAGAGCGGGCCCCAATAGAGAACGTCGTCGCCCCGCTGCTCGAAGCCCTCGCCGAAGGAACCGGTATTGAAGTCGACCTCGCTGGCTCCGGCGGGCAGACCCACGCGGAAGAGTGCATCGTCTCCCACCCGCTCTTCGTCGGGGACGAAGACCACCGCCGAGCCGGCGATCACCAGGTCATGGGTCTCCTCGACGGCGAGGCTCGCGCCGAGCCAGTCCAGGCGCAGGGTGGACTCGCGGACCGAGACGCCCGCCGGGTCGCTGGTCGGGTCGGAGACCTCGACGAGCACCTCGAGCTCGCTCTCTCCTTCGCCGAAGACCAGCCGCTGGCCGAAGGGCACGTCGCGATAGCTGGCGCCCAGCAGGTAGACCACCTGGGGATCGCTCGAGATCCCGTCGAAGCGAAAGGCGCCCTCGGCGTCCGCCGTTGCGCCGCGCAGGCCGGGCCCCGTCTGGGAGAGGGCGTAGAGCGCGATCTGGATCCCCGCGACCCGGGACGGGCCTTCGGGATGCACGACCCGGCCGTGGATCCGGCCCGCACCCGCCGGCAGATCCGGCACGGAGCCCGGCGCCCCTGGGTGTACCGGCTGGGCGCCTGCGGGCGCGGTCAGTAGGAAGGCCAGGCAGCACAGGGCGACGACGCATGGGAAGACCACGCATGGAAAGACGACGCATGGGAAGAGCGCGGCGAGCGCGCGCGCCCGAGCGAGCGGTGTGGGCCTCATGTTTGCGGCGGCTCCGCCTTGCGTTCCGGGTGGGGCCACATGATCGAGAGGCTTCCGAGCAGGAACACCGCGCAGCCGAACCAGATCCAGTTCACCAGGGGATTGCGGTAGACCTTGAGGGTGGCCGAGCCGTCGGGCTCCACGGCCGAGAGGACCACGTAGACATCCTCCTGCCAGGTCGAGTAGATGGCCGGGATCGAGTTCGGCTGCTGCTCGAGCCAGTACATCCGCTTCTCGGGGGTCATGAGGGCCTTGGGCTCGTCCGATCGATAGAGGGCCACCCGCGCCCGGGCGCCCCCGTAGTGCTGGGCCGGGATGGCGTCCGCGCTCAGGTACTTGAGCTCCCAGTCGTGGATTCGCATGGACTCGCCGGGGTGGATGTTGTCGAGGCGCTCCTGGTTGAAGGCTGCGCCCGAGATGCCGACCAGGATGAAGACGATGCCGAGATGGACGATGTAGCCCCCGTAGCGCCGCTGGTTCTTGCGCAGCAGGGTCGCGAAGGCCGCCACGGTCGATTCACCGTGTACGCGCATGCGGGCGCCGACGGCCCGCCAGTATTCCTGGACGATGGTGGCGACGACGAAGGCCGAGAGCGCCCAGCAGGAAAGGCTCCACACACCGATGCGTCCCCAGAAGATGGCGCCCAGCACGAGCCCGGCCACGACTCCCACGGCCGCCGGCACGACGAACTGCCGGCGAATGCCCGCCACCGTGGCCCGTCGCCAGGCGATGAGCGGCCCCACGCCGGTGAGGAATAGCAGGAAGAGCGCCAGGGGCCCCGCCATGGAGTTGAAGAACTTGGGGCCGACAGTGACCCGGTTGCCGCTCAGGGCTTCGGAGAAGACCGGCAGCAGGGTGCCCCAGAAGACCACCACGAGGATCGCCATGAAGACCCAGTTGTTGAGCAGGAAGCCCGCTTCGCGCGACACCATGGACTCGAGGCGATTGTCGGTGCGCAGCTCCGAGCGTCGGTAAAGGAGGGCGGCGAAGAAGACCACGGCCACCAGGGTCACGTAGCCGAAGAAGATGTAGGTGAAGAGGCCGCTGTTCGTGAAGGCGTGGACCGACTGCACGATGCCGCTGCGGGTGAGGAAGGTGCCGAAGAGGCAGAGGATGTAGGTCAGGCCGATGAGCACCAGGTTCCAGGTCTTCAGCATGTCGCGCTTTTCCTGGATCATGACCGAGTGCAGATAGGCGGTGGCGGCCAGCCAGGGCATGAAGGCCGCGTTCTCCACGGGATCCCAGGCCCAGTAGCCGCCCCAGCCCAGCACCTCGTAGGCCCAGCGCGCCCCGAGCATCAGGCCGCAGGCGAGCACCGTCCAGGCCAACAGCGACCAGCGCCGGGTGACGCGGAACCAGGAGGTCCCCAGCTCGCCGGTAATCAGAGCCGCGAGCGCGAAGGCGAAGGGCACGACGAAGCCGGTGAAGCCCATGTAGAGCATCACCGGATGGATGGTCATCATGGGGTGCTGGAGCAGGGGGTTGAGGCCATTCCCGTCGGAGCGGATCTCGCCGGCGGGGAGCTGCTCGAAGGGCGGCGTCACGAAGTTGACCAGCACCAGGAAGAAGGCCGCGTTGCCGAGGATCGTCACGGCGACCCAGGGGATCAGGTTGCGGTTCGTTCTGCGGCTGGTCCACAAGGCGGCGGCGCCGTAGGCGCAGACCATCCAGCCCCAGAGCAGCAGCGAGCCGGCCTGACCGCCCCAGAGCGCCGAGAGCCGATAGGCGTTCGACATGCTGCGGGCCGAGTGCTGGGCCACGTAGGCGAGGCTGAAGTCGTTGGCCCAGAGTGCGTGGAAGAGGGCCAGCATCGACACGGAGGTGAAGAAGAAGACGGCCCAGACCGAGCGCTCGGCGACCTGCGCCCAGTCGTCGCGCCGGGTCACGCCGCCGAATAAGCCCGCCGCCATGCCCAGGGCGGCGACCACAAGGGCGAAGACCAGGGAATACTGTCCGAGCTCAGCCACCCATGGCTCCCGCATCCGGCCCCGCCGCGTCTTGCGCGATCGGGTTCATGCGCCGCCGGGCTTGTTGGCCTCGAACTTCGAGGGGCATTTGGCGAGCACGTTGTCGGCGAGGAAGACGGCTTCGTCGCCCTGTCTCTCGAAGGTGCCTTCGACCACGACCTCTGCCCCGTCCTTGAACAGGTCGGGAGTCTCGAGGCTGCGGTAGAGGACGGCCAGGGTGCGGCCGCTCTTGTCACCGGCCGCATGGGGGGGATCGTTCACGACCCGGAAGCGCACCTGGCGCCCCTCCAGATCCCGCTCGATGGACTCGAGGGCCACGTAGCCGTGGACGCGCAGGCTCTTGCCCTCGGGCAGTGTCTCGGCGGCCAGGAACTCCTCGAGGCTCTGGTAGTACTGGAAGGTGGATTCGGCATCGAGGTTCGTGTAGCCGTACCAAGCGAGCAGGGCGCCGATCAGAATGGCGCCCACTGCGATCTGTGCACCTTTGGACATGCCGGGGGTTCTCGCGTTTCTGTGACTGTTCGTGTGGCTGTTCGAGTGGCGGTTCGAGCGGCTGAGCGGCCCTTGGGTAGCCGCCATCACAGGCGTCTTGGTAGCCAGAGCCGGGGCTCGGAGCCTATCACCGCGGCCCGAGCCTGTCAAAAGGCCGAATGTCGGAGAAGTCCTGGCAATTCAGGAACTTGCGTGCTTTCTGTGCTTGACAGGGCCGGGCTCCATGGCTAATTCGACCCCCATGTCTGCTTCCGAGTTCCAACGCGTCGCCGAGCGCGCCGATGCCATGCAGCCCTTCCTCGCGATGGAGATCATGGAGCGTGCCTTCGCGATGGAGCGCGATGGAGCGCGGATCGCCCACCTGGAGATCGGCGAGCCCGAGTTCCGGGCCCCCAAGGTGGTGGTGGATGCCTGCGTGCAGGCTCTGGTGGGCGGGGAGACCCGTTACAGCGACAGCCGTGGCCTCATCGAGCTGCGCGAGGCCATCGCGCGGGACACCCGACGGCGCTTCGGGGTCGAGGTCGCGCCCGAGCGGGTGATCGTGAGCAGCGGGACCTCGCCGGCCATGCTCATGGTGTTCTCGCTGCTGGTCGACCCCGGGGACGAGGTCGTGCTCGGAACGCCCCACTACCCCTGCTACCCCAACTTCATTCGCTACTGCGGCGGCGTGCCGGTGACCGTGCCCACCGACGCCCGGGCGGGCTACCAGCTCGAGGCCGAAGCCGTACGCGAGGTCATCACGCCCCGCACCCGGGCCATCGTGGTGGGCTCGCCCGGGAACCCCACCGGTGCGGTGCAGCACGCGGAGACGCTGCGCGGGCTGGCCGAGCTGGGGTTGCCGCTGATCTCCGACGAGATTTACGACGGCCTGGTCTACGACGATGTGAAGGTGACCTCGGCTCTCGAGGTGAGCGACGAGGCCTTCGTGCTCGACGGCTTCTCCAAGCGCTACGCCATGACGGGCTTCCGCCTCGGCTACGCGATCGCCCCCGAGTGGGCTCTGCGCCGGCTGCAGATCATGGGGCAGAACCTCTTCATCTCGCCCAACCGCTTCGTTCAGCACGCGGGGATCGCCGCCCTCGAGCACGGCGGGGATGCGGTGAAGGAGATGCGGGCCGCCTATCAAGAGCGCCGCGATCTCATCGTCGAGGGCCTGCGCGGGCTCGGCTTCGGCATCCCCAGCCTGCCCGAGGGCGCCTTCTACGTGCTCGCCGACGCCCGGCGCTTCGGCGCGGACTCCCTGGCCCTGGCCTTCGAGCTGCTCGAGCGCGCCCACGTGGGCACCACGCCCGGCGTGGACTTCGGCGCGGCAGGGGAGGGCATGCTGCGCTTCTGCTATGCGGCCTCCGAGGAGACCATCGAGCGGGCGCTGGAATCGCTGGGGCGGATCCTGCCGGAGCTCGAGGAGCGCTGCGCGGGGACGGCTTCGGCCACCGAGCGGGAGCCGGGCGCGTCATCGGGGACATCGTGAAGGTACGCGCCGCCGAGCTTCTCAAGTCCTGCTCGAAGCCCGATCAATTCCCCGAGACCGGTCTGCTCGAGGTGGCCTTCCTGGGACGCTCCAACGTGGGCAAGTCCAGCCTTCTCAACGCCCTGGTGCACCGCAAGCGCCTCGCGCGCACGAGCAGCACGCCGGGCAAGACACGGCTCATCACCTTCTTCCGCGTCGAGGTCGGTAGCGTCGAGCTCTTGCTCGCCGATCTGCCGGGCTACGGCTGGGCCAAGGTCTCCCAGAAGGAGCGCGCCAGCTGGCAGCACCTGGTGGAGAGCTACCTGGAAGACCGACCGCCGCTGCGTGTCGCCATCCTGCTCCAGGACCTGCGTCGGGATTTCTCCGACGACGAGACCCTGCTGCTCGAATGGCTCGCCGAACGCGAAGTCCCCGCCCTGGTGGCCCTCACCAAGATCGACAAGCTCAAGCCCATGCGCCGCGCCGAGCGAGTGCGCAAGCTGAAGAAGAGCTTCGACGGGCCGGCGCTGGATTTCGTTGCGACCTCGTCGCAGTCGGGGCAGGGGGTGGAGGATCTGTGGCGGGCGATCTATCGGCGGCTGAGCGCGGAAGCTGGGGAGTAGCGCGGGCGGCCGCGGCTTTTTCGTTGCATCCGCCCGGGCTAGAGTTCGATCGCGTTCGACTCCACCGGCGCGAGCCTGCTCACGAACCGGTCATCAGACTACATCAGACTACAGGAAGCCCGTTGCGATTGTTTCCCCCGCTCAGCACCGAGGCCACGTCGAAGTTCTACGATGCCCTGGCTTCGGGAGAGGAGGGACGATCTCTATGGGGCATGGAGAAGCGCTTCTCGCCCGAGGTGGCGATCCAATCTCCCAGCTTCCGCAGCTATTTCCGGGACGTCCTGGCCGACCTCCTCGATCCCTCGGCGAAGGTGATCGACGTGGGCTGCGGGACGGGCATGTATCACCCCGTGCTGGCTCCCCTCTGCGGGGAGCTCACCGGGGTGGAGCTCAGCGAGAAGAGCGCGGCCCTCGCGCGGCAGAGCGCCGAGGCCTATGGCTTGTCGGGTGTCTCGATCGCGATACAGGATTCCACGCAACTCGCCTTTCCCGACGGCCACTTCGACGCGGCGCTGTGCGTCGACTTCCTGCATCACGTCTTCGATCTCGACGCGGCGCTGCGCGAGCTCGCGCGGGTGGTGAAGCCCGGCGGTGACATCGTCGTATTCGAGCCCAACTGCCTGAATCCGCTGCTGCTGCTCATGTGTGTTCTCGACCGGAACGAGTGGGCCGCCGCCAGCCGCTGTTATCGCGGGAAGTACGAGCGGATCTTCTCGCGCCACTTCGATCGCTGCGAAGGGCAGTACAACGGCCTGCTCATCGGGCCCCAGGGCAGGCTGTCCCTGGCGCTGGCGGAGTTCATGCTCGAGTCGCCCCTCGCGCCGCTGCTGCGGTGGATGAGTCCGAAGCTCCTCTTTCGCATGAGGAACCGCGCCTAGGCTGGAGGAAAGGCAAGCGAGCGTCGCTCGCGCCTCCGCGTTGCATCGCCTCAGCGCTCGGGATCGAAGTCCCCGCTCTCGCAGGCCTGGACGAAGGCCTCTCCGTGACCCTGCAGGCGACGCCACTGGCGGCGAATCTCGAAGGCTTCGGCTCCGTCGATGCGCCCCTCGTGGGCGATGGAGTCGGAGAGGATCTGCAGGAGGTCGGAGAACTCGGCGAGGAGCGTCCGGGTGTGCTTGATGTAGGTGGCGTCGATGGGAGCTTCGCCGGCTTCCGCGGCCTCGACGAAGAAGCCCCCCACCTGCCCGCAGAGCCACTCGATGGGCCGCCGGTTGTCCGTGCTCTCGTAGAGGCTCATCAGTCGGTCCAGGGGATTCCGCGCCCCGGATCCATCGTCGCCTTCTTCTTCGGGCGGCTCCGCACACCACTTGTAGACGAGGGAGCTGGAGACTCGGAGATCCGAGGCCACCTGCTTGGCCCCCACTCTCTCGACGACCTGTCTGAGTACTTCGTAGGACTGCATGGAAGCTCCGGAAGATTGCGAGTGCGCCTTCTCGACCCACGGAGAAGGCGCACTCGGCGTTCGATTCATGCTTATGACGGCTCGGCCGTGTTCCCCTTCGAGAGCGTGGCGCTGCCCACTCTCGATGCAAGCGCCACCATCGAGGCGACGTTGGAGAGATCGGCCGGGACCACCAGCGTGTTTCCTTCCTTGGCGATGGCGCCGAACTGATCGATGTACTGCTCGGCGATGCGCAGCCGCATGGCGGCGTCGCCTCCCTCCGTGTTGAGGGCATCTGCGACCTGTCGCAGTCCTTCGGCGGTCGCGGTCGCGATCGCGAGGATGGCGGCCGCCTGGCCCTTGGCCTCGTTGATCTGCTGCTGCTGAGAGGCTTCCGACGCCTTGATGACCTTCTGCTTCTGGCCCTCGGCCTCGTTGATTGCCGCGTCGCGAAAGCCCTCCGAGTTGAGCACGACCGCTCGCTTCTCGCGCTCTGCTCGCATCTGCTTCTCCATGGCGGCGAGCACGTCGGGGGGCGGGCTGATGTTCTTGATCTCGTAACGCAGGACCTTCACGCCCCACGGACTCGAGGCCTTGTCGAGCTCCTCGACTATGTTGGAGTTGATCGCCGATCGCTCGAGGAAGGTGCGGTCGAGATCGATCTTGCCGATCTCGCTACGCAGAGTGGTCTGGGCGAGCTGGGCGATTGCGAAGCGGTACTCCCCGATTCCGTAGGAGGCTCGGTCCGGCTCCAACACCTGAAGGTAGAGGACGCCGTCGACACCCACCTGGACGTTGTCCCGTGTGATGCAGACCTGCTCCTCGATATCGACGGCATGCTCCTTCAGGGAGTGCCGGTAGGCGGTACGCTCCATGAAGGGGACGAGAATGTGAAAGCCCGCCTTCAAGGTGCGGCTGTATCGGCCGAGTCTCTCGACCACATAGGCGCTCTGCTGGGGGACGATGACGGCGGTCTTGGCCAGTACGACGATCACCAGGGCGGCGATCACCAGGGCGACGACGAATCCTACGTTATCCATGCCTTCTCCTCTCGAGTGGTTGCGAAGTGCCGGCCTGCTCGGCCGGATCGATCAAGATTCTTCCGTGCGGACGTCGACGGTGAGCCCTGACGTCGAGTCGACGCGAGCTCGGGCGCCGCGCCGAAGCACCTGCTCGCCGACGTTGCGGGCGCTCCAGGTCGTTCCGCGCAGCTCGATCCGGCCGACCGCGCCCGGCGCGATGTCGGCCTCGACGCTCCCGACTTCTCCGACTACGCCTTCGCTGCGTTCCAGGGCCTCGCCTCGCAGCTTCTGATAGAAGCGGCCGCGGAAGACCAGCAGGGCCGCGATGGCGATCGCGGAGAAGAGGAGCCACTCGGCCCAGATGGGGCTGCCGGGCCAGAGTACATCGATCGTGCCGACCACTACGGCGGAGAGCCCGAGGAAGACCAGGTAGAACTCCGCATCGACCAGCATCTCGGCGCCGAGCAAGAGGACGCCCAGAACGATCCACTGCCACCAAACCATGCTTCACCTCC
>JAFDEK010000005.1:0-27588 GCA_019310385.1 Deltaproteobacteria bacterium | reverse complement strand
CCTCCCGCGTCAGAGACTAACAGTACGGGTCTCGTTTCGAGGCCCTTCTTAGGAGCGGAGGCCTAGCATTCCAACGATCCCGTCTCGATGCCATTGTGAAGCGGAGCCGAGATTGGAACGGGTCCAGGTGGCGAGGGGGAAGAGGGGAGGGGAAGGCTGCCCCGGGGTAATTGCAGCGGCATTGGATTCGTTGAATTTCGCGGATCCGTCATTCCCTGGCCGGCCGCTCGACAAGGCGAGGCTGCGGCTTCGATGCATACGCACGCGCGCGCCGCTCGCCTCGACCTGCGGGCCTCGCCTCAGCGAAAGAGATCCGTTGCCGGGTCCCGCAGCATCTCCCGCACGCCGCCTTCGCCCTCGGGCAGCAGCCCCTCGATCCAGACGGCGGGGATGGCGGCGTCCTTCACCATGAGGATGCCCGCGGCGGCGGCGAGCTGGTCGACGGTCGCGGTGGCGGTGACCTGCAGCTCGCGGCCCGACAGGTCGGGGCGACCGCGCAGGTCGGCGATGGGGGCGAGGCCGGCACTGCCGATCGCGTAGTCGACGAGGCCCTCGCGCCAGGGGCGCCCGAAGGTGTCGCTGATGACGACGCCGAGGCGGCACTCTTCGCCCTGGCAGAGGGCATCGCGCAGGGCAGCCGCCGAGGCGTCGCAGTCCTTGGGGAGCAGGATGGCGATCTCGGGGCCGGGGCTGTTGGAGAGGTCGACGCCCGCGTTGGCGCAGACGAGGCCGTGGTGGGTCTCGCAAATCAAGACGCCGTGGCCGCGGCGCACGATGCGGGCGCTCTCGCTCAGGACGAGCTCCACATGGCGCGGATCGCGCTCGTCTTCGCGGGCGATGCGCTGCGCCTCCTCCGAGGGCTCGATGCTGGCGAGGTCGACCATGCGTCCCTCGGCCTTGCTCACGATCTTCTGACACACGACGAGGACGCCGTCGGCGAGGCTCACGCTCGCGCGCTCGGCGGCGGCGCGCAGCAGCGCGGCCAGGTCGGCGCCGGGCTCGACTTCGGGGATGCCGGTGAGGGGGATGATGCGGAGGGTGTTCGGCTCGCTGCTTCTTGCCGGCATCAGCGCGCTTGACCCCATCCGATGCTCTGGAGAACAGCGCGGGTGCGGGCGCCGTCGGCGCTCTCGCTCGCCAGGAAACGATCCACGTCCTCGGCGAGATCGAGGTCCACGGCGAGGGAGGGCAGCTGCAGCTCTTTGCAGAGAACGCCCGCGCTGGCGGCAGCCTCGCGATGGCGCTTGGCGCTCTCGGGGCCGAAGAGCGAGGGAATGGCGTCGTGGGGCGCGCGCAGCAGGGCCGAGGTGCCGCCGTCGCGCGAGGGCGCGAGGGCGATCGATGGGCGGGGCGCCGCAGCGACGGCCTCGAAGAGCGCCTCGAGATCCGCGGCGCGGGCCCCTGCGACGTCGCCCAGGACGACGAGCAGGGCTTCGGCGGGGCTCTCGACGAGCTCGCGGGTGGCGGCGTCGACGGACTCGTTGAGCCCCGGGTCCGGCCGCAGCAGCGCGATGGCACCGGCCGCCGTGGCGGCCTCGGCGACCTCGGCGTCGGGGGTCACCACGGCGCGGCGGCTCACCGAAGGCGTCTGCGCCAGGGCGGCGAGGATGTCCTGGAGCATCGCGAGGGAGAGGGCCTCGAGATCTTCCCGCGCGATCTTCGCGGCCAGCCGCGACTTGCCCACCGCGAGGCGCTTCACCGGGACGACGGCCAGGGTCATCGCGGCTCTCCCGCTGCGGCCTCGGCGGCCAGGGTCAGGGCAGTTCGCGCGACTTCGGCCGCGATGGCGGGGCTCTTCATGAGGGTGTCGATCGCTCGGGCGCGCATGCCGAGGCCCTCGATCTCGGGTGTGAGGGCGGCGTCCACGGCATCGAGCACGAAGGCGTCGGCCAGGCCGCGGTACATCTCCGCCACGCCCAGGGCCGAGACCTCGCGTCCGATGCCCCGTAGCAGCCGGTCTGCCGGCCCCTTGATGGGGGCGCCGCCGACGATGGGCGAGATGGCGACCACCGGCGCGGCCGCGCGTACCAGCGCCTCCCGGATCCCCGGCACCGCGAGGATGGGGCCGATGGAGACGACGGGGTTGCTGGGGCAGATCACGATGGTGCGCGCCTGCTCGATGGCTTCGAGGACGCCGGGCGCTGGGCGCGCCGCGCGCGCGGCCGCGAGGTCGACCCGCTTCACATCGTCGGGAGAGCCTTCGCGGATGAGATACTCCTCGAAGTGCAGGCAGCGCCCGTCGGAGAGCTCGACCAGGGTGGGGCAGGGATCATCCGACATGGGGAGAAGCCGGGTCGCGAGGCCCAGGTCGCGCCGCAGCTCGTCGCTGATCTGCGCCAGGCCCGCGCCCTCGCGCAGACGCAGGGTGCGGTGCAGGCAGCGGGCGTAGTCGCGATCGCCCAGGCGAAACCAGCTCTCGTGGCCCAGGGCGTCCAGGGTGTCGACGAGCTGGAACGTGTCGTTCTCGAGGCCGTAGCCCTTCTCGGGGTCCACTACCCCCGCCAGCGAATAGCTCACGATGTCGAGGTCCGGCGAGACGTGGACACCGTAGAACTCCCGGTCGTCGCCCGTGTTCACGATGGCGACGACTTGCGCGGGCGGAACCGTGGCGACGAGACCGCGCAGCAGTCGCGCCGCGCCCACGCCACCCGCAAGGGCGACGACAGGGCCTTCGACGGCGGGCCGTGTGTAGTTCTCGGTGCTCGCCGTGCTCTTGGTGTTCTTGTTGTTGTTGTTGATCGTGTTGTTCGTGTTGTTCGTATTGGGAGTCAAGGTCGTCTTCGATTCGCTGGTCCTCGCGCACGACGCGAGGTGGGTTCAGCGTGTGGCCTTCTCGTCGGGCGCGCTCTCGCGCTCGCGCAGGGCGTTCTGGAAAGCGGGAAGTCGTGCGGCGATCTCGTTCAGCTCGGGACTCTGGGTGAAGGAGATCGAGAAGGCCGCGTCGGGGAGGCTGATCAGCTGCTCGAGCCGCGCCTTGTCCATGGCGATGGCGCTCTCGAGAGTGGGTGTCGCAGTGCCGCGGGCCAGGGCTTCGAGGGCCGATACGGAGCCACGGGAGGCGCAGGCGAGGCTCGAGACGAGCAGGGCGAGCGCTCCCATCCACAGGGCGACGCTGGCCCTGCCTGTCTTTGCGCGGCGGGTTGCGGCGCGGCGGGTCGCCGCCTGGCTCGGGCTGCTCGCGCTGACGTCGCGGCGCCGAGGCGGCGGGCCTTCCGGCGAAAATGCTCGGGATCGCGGTGAGCGCATGGACTGAGTCTTCTGGAGGGCCTCGGCGCCGTCAAGGTGGCGCCTGGACGGCGCCGGAGAGGGGCCGCGTGATCGCCGGTACGCCGGCTCCTTGGGTACGGGGCTCCTCGCCCGGGGAGCGGCGAGGGCCGGGGGCTCGCGGGATTCCTCCGGTGGGACGCGCGTTTGGGCAATGGCAGATGGGCCGGGAGGGATGGGCACGCCGCTTGCTCTGGAGCACACGGGGTAAGTGGGGTGCATGGGGGAAGAGGAGCGTATGGGGGAGCGGGCTTCGCGAGGGTCGGGGCGGATGAAAGGGCTGATGAGAGCGCTGCAGGGACGAGGGCCGAGCCCATTGCAGAATGCGTTGCCCGCGGTGCCGCTTCGGGTCTCGCGGTGGCTGTTGGCGTCGAGTGTCTGCGCGCTGGTTCTCGTCCACGGCTCTTCGCTCCCTGCGCGGGAGCTTTCAGGGGAAGCTTCCGCGAGCTGGCTCTGGCGACGGGTCGGTGTGCGGGCGGGCGTCGGTCAGCAGGGGCTGAGCGCCATTGCGGTGGATCCGCGAGGCGGCCGGGTGGCCGTGGGGGACGCGAGTGGCGCGGCGGTGGGTGTCGACGGGGAGCCCTTTCGGCGCGTGGGGCGAGCGCTGGAGGTGAACGACCTCTTCTTCGGCTCGGACGGGGCCTTGTGGGTCGGGGGGATGAAGGGGCTCTGGCGGCTGGCCGGCCCGGAGCGGGATGCGGCGGCCGAGCGCGGCACGGATGCGAGTGCGAGCGGCGCGCGCCTGGAGAACCGTTCTCCGGGGCCCGGGGAGCTCGCGCGAGCCGTTCGTCGCATCGCGGGAGCCAGGGGGATCATCGCCCTCGCGACCGCCGGCGGGGTCTTTCTCTCACGGGAGTCGACCCAGGCCCGAAGCTGGGGACATCTCGACGCCGGCTTCCCCTCCGGTCCGGCCGCCGTCCTCGCCCTGCGAGCTCTGGCCGAGCCTGGCGTGATCGAGCTCTGGGCCTTCGCGGGCGGCAACCTGTGGCGCTGCGAGCTGCTCGCGGATGCGGATGAGATCCGGGTTCGCGATCTGCGCAAGGTGAGGGTCCCGAGGAGCCCCAAGGAGAGCGTGCCCGTGGACCTGGTGGCGGATGTTCCGGGTGGGACACTCGTGCTCGTCTATCCCGATCTCCTCCTGAGCGCGACCGCTGCGCCCGGTGCGGCCTTGGCCGGCGCGGGCTCGGCACCCGAATGGACACTCCGGCGTCCGCTGCTTCCCCCCGGCGCCCGGCTGCGGCGTCTCGCGGTGGCGGGAGGGAGCTTCTGGCTGGCGAGTGATCGTGGCCTGCTGAGGGCGCCGAGCCTGGAGGGGCCGTGGTGGCGGACGAGCTCGCCGGCTGGGAGCGTCCCGGTGCAGCAGGTCGCAGCGCTCGGCGATCGGCTCTTCGTGGCCGCCGCCACGGGCTTGCTCGAGGGGCGACTCGGGGAGCCCTCTCGTGGCTCCCTGCGGCCTACCGCGTTGGCGCTCGCGGCGGCTCCCGAGGAGCTGGAGTCGGGGCCCGGGATTCGCGCCGTTCAGGTCGCCGCACTGCGCTATGCGGGTCTGGGTCCCAAGCCCATGCAGCAGCAGTTTCGCGGCCTCGCGCGGCGCGGCTGGCTTCCGGTCGTGGGTGTGCGGGTCGGCGCGGCGCGCGACCGCAGGCGAGCCTGGGATCGCGACGAGGCCTTCGTATCCGGGGATACCCGGCACCTCTTCGACCGCGACGAGGTGAATTCCCTCGATCTCGATGCCTCCCTCACCTTTGCGTGGGACTTCGGTGATGTCGCCTACGAGCCCGAGTACGTCGATCTCTCGCGCGAGGCGCGCATGGTGATCGCCCTGCGCGACGACGTCCTCGACGAGGTGAACCAGCTCTTCTATGAGCGCCGCAGCATCGTGCTCCAGCTGCGCACTCTGGCCGACCCTGGCGACGCGGCCGATGCCGTGAAGCTCGCTCTGCGTGCGGCGGAGCTCGCGGCCGGCCTCGACGCCTGGACCGGCGGATGGTTCAGCGATCAGCTGCGCGGCCAGGCCGCACAACACGGAAATGCGTCTCCTTGAGGCCTGACGCGCTCGCACCCCAGCGGCTTCTCACCTGCAGTGGCCGCGAACACCCATTGCTCGCCCCTTTCCGAGAGGATTATCCATGCATGATCAATTCGTCATTTCCCTCCAGCGCTTCGTGGGCATCAGCTCTGGGGGGCTGGGCCGCCTCGGGCGGCGATCCGGACTCGAGCTCGTGATGCTCTGCCTCGTGTGCGCGCCGGCTACCGCGACGCCGCTCATCTCCGAGCTCTTCTACGATGCCGTGGGGAGCGACAACGGCCAATCCTTCGTCGAGATCTACGGCCAGCCTGGCAGCGACCTCACCGGGCTCACCCTGGAGGGCGTGAACGGCTCGAACGGCGCCGTGGGCCCCGTGATTGAGCTGGCGGGGACGATTCCCGCCGACGGGATCTTCGTCGTCGCCGACATGGACGGGGACGGGCTCAGCCTGGTCGCCGAGGCCGATCAGCTCGCCAACTTCGACTTCCAGAACGGTCCGGACTCGGTGGTGCTCTACGACGGGGACGCGGTTCTCGACGCGGTGGGCTACGGCGACTTCGATCCCGAAGAGATCTTCGCGGGCGAGGGAATGCCGGCTCCCGATCCGCCGGCCGGCTCGAGCCTGGCGCGGGTCTTCGCCGACGTGGACAGCGACGACAACTCGCTGGACTTCGAGGCGCTCGACGTTCCCACGCCGGGCAGCGCCGAGCTGCAATCGGTGCCGGAGCCCGGCTCGGCGCTGCTCGGCAGCGCGGGGCTGCTCGGGCTTGCATTCCTGGGACGCAGGGGCCGGGGTCGCCGCGGCTGAGAGTGCGGACGGCGCGCGGCGGGGGGAGCCTCGCCGCGCGTCGCTCGAGTCGAGCAGCCGACTCCAGGCGTCCCTTCGCCTGCGGCGTAGTCGCGCAGAGGATGTGGTGGATGTGGAGCTCTGACAGCGCCCGGCCAAATTGCGTCAATCCCCGTAGCCCGCGAAGACTCGGTACAGGTGGAAATCACTGGGCTCTTCCCAATTGGCTAGAATTGGCTGATGACCTCCATATTCGCCGTCGCAGTAGCCGCATTCGGATCATTGTTCAGAGGCAAAGGCGCGCTCGTCCTCGAGAACCTGGCCCCGAGACAGCAGCTCGCTGTCTACAAGCGGGTCTACAAGCGGCCGCGGCTCCGATCAGCCGATCGAGCATTCTGAGTGTGGCTCTCTGCACTCTGGGACGGCTGGACGATGCCCCTCATCCTCGTTCGACCCGAGACCATCCGACCTGGGGTGAAGACAAGATCGACGAGGAGCTGCGAGTCAAGTTCGGCATCAGCCACTCCACCAGCACCCGGCGTATCGTGCTCTGTAATGTGACAGAGAGCCCCACGCTCGACTGGATGAAGATCTAGATCCGCGACATCGCTGCGTTCGATTGCAAACCGCGATTCCTGCTGCACGACAACGACGCCATTTTCGGACAATTCGAGAGGCGAAGAGACGGATTCCGCTGTCATCTCGACCGATGGCTGTCGGGCACGATGGACATCGAGGGAGTGCCCACGCCATACCACGCCCCGAATGCCAATTCACACGTCGAGAGATTTCATCGAACGCTGCGCGAAGACGCGCTCAATCACTTCATCTTCCGCAACACAAGGCAATTTCAGCGCGTGGCGCGGGAGTTCATCGAGTTCTATAACCGCGCACGCCCGTCGCAGGCGACACATGCGATCCCCGACCGGTATCCTGAACTCCTCAATGAGCCACACTCTAGCGGCAAGCTGGTTGCCCGACCCGTGCTTGGTGGCGTGCAGCACGACTATCGACTGGCCGCTTGAACCGCAACAGCATCCGGCGCGGCGAACGTAGCGATGCGTGCAGTTCCCAGTGCGCGGGTGTCCATCCCGCGTGCGCTTGCTCCTGTGTCCGCGGTGGCCCACTCCCGGTGTTCTTCGGCTGGCCGCCCTCGGGCCCAGCCTTGGCACGAGGGCCGCACCTCAGCAGCGCTGCGCTCGCTGCGGACCGGGATTCGACGGAGTACGGCGGTGAGACGGTGGGCCATGTCGCCTGCATGACAGTCTGACGGCCGCTCGCGGCGGCAACCCCGTTCTGATAGCTTTCAGCCTTACCCTTCGTTCGGGTCTGCGCGGTCGCGACGGTCGCGTTGGGCCGGAGCCACTCCGCGCCGGTGTCGTCGGGCGCCAATCGGGTGATCGAGTCGACCGCGCGAGAGGGTGGGGGCATCATGGACTTCCAAGACCTGTCGATCGTGAGTGTGCGCCACGTGGATGCGCCGCAGGTGGTGGGCTCCGCAGAGATAGAGTCCGAGCTCTCGGAGACCATGGGGCGACTCGGGCTTCCTCCTAATCTCCTGGAGTCGCTGGCGGGGATCCACGAGCGGCGCTTCTGGAACGAGCAGACGCGGCCCAGCGACGCCGCGACGATGGCGGCCGAGGTCGCGCTCGAGGATGCGGATCTCGACCGATCGCAGCTCGGCGTGCTCATCAATACCTCCGTGTGCCGAGACTACGTCGAGCCTTCCACGGCCTGCCTGGTCCACGGGAACCTCAAGCTGCCCGCCACGTGCATGAACATGGACGTTGGCAACGCCTGCCTCGCCTTCCTGAACGGAATCGAAATCGTGGGCAACATGATCGAGCGCGGGCAGATCGACTACGGGATGGTGGTGGACGGGGAGTCGAGCCGCTTTCTCACTGAGTCGACCATCGCCCGGCTTCGGCGCCCCGAGACCGACATGAAGACCTTCCGGGAGGAGTTCGCGTCGCTCACTACCGGCTCGGGCGCCGTCGCGATGGTCCTAGCGCGCTCGGACCTGGCCCCAGACGGCCACCACTTCCGCGGCACCTTCAGCCTGGCGGCGACTGAGCACAATCGCCTGTGTCTGGGCCAGCTCGATCGGGGCGTGACCGATACGAAGGGCCTGCTGGTTGCCGGCATCGAGCTCTCCAAGATGACCTGGGCCCGGGCCCAGGATCACATGGGCTTCAGCGGGGCGGACGTCGACGAGTACTGCATGCACCAGGTGAGTCAGCGGCACGCCGAGCAGCTCGCCTCCAACCTGGACGTCGACCTCGAGAAGGCACTTCTGATCGTCGGCCAGTTCGGCAACATCGGACCGGCCTCGGTGCCCATCGTCCTGTCGAAGGCATTGGACCTCGGTCGCATCCAGCGGGGAGACCGCGTCGTGCTCGCGGGCATCGGAAGCGGGCTCAACTGCACCGTTGGCGAAGTCATCTGGTGAGCTCGACGCGACGGGTTCCGGCCGAGCTCTATCCCTTCGACGGGCACTTCCTCGATCTCGACGGCCTGCGCCTGCACTATCTGGACGAGGGCGCGGGCGAGCCGGTCGTGATGGTGCACGGCAACCCGACCTGGTCCTTCTACTACCGGGATCTCGCGCAAGCGTTACGCGACGACTATCGCGTGCTCGTGCCCGACCACATCGGCTGCGGCTTCTCCGACAAGCCGGACGACGCGCACTACCGCTACACCCTCTCTCGCCGGATCGCGGACTTCGAGGCCTTCATGGCCACCCTCGAGCCGGACCGGCGCACGACCCTCGTGGCACACGACTGGGGTGGAATGATTGCCATGGCCTGGGCCGTTCGGAATCCCGAGCGGGTGGGCCGCCTCGTCCTCATGAATACCGCCGCCTTCCATCTGCCCGACGACATGCGAATGCCGCCCTCGCTCGCCTTCGTGCGCAACACGCGCTTCGCCGCCTTCTGCGTGCGCCGACTCAACCTCTTCAGTCGCGGCGCGACCTGGCTGGCTCCGGCGAGGCGCCTCCCGAAAGCGGTGCGAGATGCCTACTGCGCCCCTTACGACACTCCCGACGACCGGATCGCGACGCTGCGCTTCGTCCAGGACATCCCCCTCGCTCCCGGCGATCCGGCCTGGGAAGCCGTGAGCGAGGTGGAGGCCGGGCTGGCCCGCTTCCACGCTACGCCGATCCTGCTGCTCTGGGGCGAGAAGGACTTCGTATTCAAGCCGAGGGTGCTGGAGATCTTCGAGAAGATCTGGCCCCACGCCGAGGCGCATCGCTTTCCCGACGCGGGTCACTACCTGCTCGAGGATGCGTGCGAGGAGATCGTGCCTCTCGTGCGCGACTTCCTCGCGCGGCACCGCTTGTGAGGGGGGTCCGGCCATGAACGTGGCGTCCCTGGTTCTCGAGCGCGCGCGCAGCGAGCCCGACGCGCCTGCGATCTTCTTTCCCGCAGGCCGACGCGACGGCGACCGGGTCCGCTACGAGCACGTTACGAACGGGCAGCTCGACGCCGAGAGCGACTGGATCGCTCGGGGCCTCGAGGAAGTCGGCATAGGCCGCGGCGTCCGGACCGCCCTCATGGTGCGGCCCGGTCTGGATCTCTTCGCCCTCACTCTGGCGCTCTTCAAGCTGGGCGCGATTCCGGTGATCGTCGACCCCGGCCTCGGACTGGCCCGCCTGCGGAGCTGTCTCGCCGAGGCGGAGCCCGAGGCCTTCATCGGGATCCCCTCGGCGCAAGCCGCGCGGATCGCGTTCCGCTGGGCGCGCGCGACCCTGCGCGTGGCGGTGACCGTCGGCCGGCGCTGGCTCTGGGGCGGGCCGACCCTGGCCGAGCTGCGCGAGCGCGGGCGCTCGGACGAGCCCTATCCCCTGGCCGAGACCCGCGACGAAGACGAGGCTGCCATCCTCTTCACCAGCGGGAGCACCGGTCCACCCAAGGGCGTCGTCTACCGGCACGGGAACTTCGCGGCGCAGATCGAGGCCATCCGCGGGCTCGGAACCCTCGAGAAGGGAGAGGTCGACCTGCCGACCTTCCCGCTCTTCGCGCTATTCGATCCCGCCCTCGGAATGACGGCCGTCGTGCCCGAGATGGACCCGACCCGCCCCGGCGACGTCGACCCGCGGAGAATCATCGAGGCTGCCGAGGAGTTCGGCGCCACCAACCTCTTCGGCTCACCGGCGCTGCTCGACACCGTGGGTCGCTACGGAGCGGAGCACGGCGTCCGTCTCTCGAGCCTACGCCGCGTCATCTCGGCGGGCGCGCCCGTGCCAGCCGAGGTGATGGAGCGCTTCCTGCGCATGCTGCCCGAAGGCGCCGAGGTGCTGACGCCCTACGGCGCGACCGAGTGTCTGCCGGTGGCCTGCATCTCGAGCCGGGAGGTACTAGCGGAGACCGGCGCACGCAGCGAGCAGGGGGCCGGGGTCTGCGTGGGCGCGCCAGTTCCCTCGATCGAGCTGCGCATCATCGTCGTCCGCGATGAACCGATTGCGACCTGGCACGCGAGCCTCGAGCAGCCCCGGGGCGAGGTCGGCGAGATCGTCGTGCGAGGCCCGCAGGTGACCGAGGGCTATTACAAGCGGCCGGAGGCGAACGCCCTCGCCAAGATTGCGGATCGCGACGGCGGCCTCTGGCATCGCATGGGTGACCTCGGCTACCTCGACACCCAGGGTCGGCTCTGGTACTGCGGTCGCAAGTCGGATCGGGTGATGACCGCCCAGGGGACCCTCTACACGATCCCGTGTGAGGCCGTCTTCGACACGCACCCTCGGGTGCGCCGGACGGCCCTGGTGGGGATCGGCGGCGCTGGTGCACAGGAGTCGGTCCTCTGCGTCGAGCTGCCCGTTTCCGAAAAGGCCGCGAACCGCGCCGAGGTGACAGGCGAGCTGCTCGAGATCGGCGCGCGGCACGCCCACACCCGCTCCATCCGCAGGGTGCTCTTCCACCCGCGCTTTCCGGTCGACATCCGGCACAACGCGAAGATCGGGCGCCCGGAGCTGACGCGCTGGGCCGCGGGACAGCTCGCCGCGCGAGGGAAGGCGGCCCGATGAGAGCGCTCGTCACGGGAGGTGGGGGCTTCCTCGGCGAGGCCATCGTGAGCCGACTCCTGGTGCGGGGCGCCGAGGTCAGGAGCCTTGCGCGAGGGCGCTACCCCGAGCTCGAGGACCGGGGCGTCGAGACCTTCCAGGGCGATGTGGCCGACCCCGATGCCGTCGCTCACACAGCCGCCGGCTGCGACGTCGTCTTTCACGTGGCGGCACGCGTTGGCGCCTGGGGGCCCCGCGCGGCGTTTCGCGGGACCAACGTGACCGGGACCGAGAACGTCCTCGCCGCCTGCCGCAGTCACGGTGTGCCGAAGCTCGTCTATACGAGCACACCGAGCGTGGTCCACGCCGGGCGCGACATCGAGGGCGCCGACGAGTCGCTTCCCTACGCGTCGCACTTCGAGACCGCGTATTCAGAGACCAAGGCCGAGGCCGAGCGTCGCGTGCTGGCCGCCAACGGGGACGGGCTCGCCACGGTGGCACTGCGACCGCACCTCGTCTGGGGCCCCGGAGACAACCACCTGATCCCGCGGCTGCTCACCCGGGCGCGCGCCGGGCGCGTGCGTCTGATCGGGCGCCGGGACAAGCTCGTCGACGCGACCTACATCGACAACGCCGCGGAGGCGCACCTGCAGGCGGCGGATCGGCTCGGACCGGAGGCGGCCTGCGCGGGTCGGGCCTACTTCATCGCACAAGGGGAGCCGTTGCCGGCCAGTGAGCTGATCAACGCGATCCTCGCCGCCGCGGGCCTGCCGCCGGAGCACCGGCGCATTCCGCTACCCGTGGCGTGGTGCGCAGGGGCCGTGGCCGAGGCCGTCTTCTGGCTGCTGCGCCGCGAGGACGAGCCGCCGCTTACCCGCTTCGTGGCCCGGCAGCTCGCGACGGCCCATTGGTACGATCTCGGGGCCGCGCGGCGCGACCTCGGCTACGCGCCAGCCGTCAGCATGCGCGAGGGGCTCGCGCGCCTGCGCGAGCATTTCGAGAAGCAGGCCGCGGCGAGCGCATCGGCGGGGGAGGGCGCGCTCGCGTGACGACTCACCACCCCCGGATGGACATCCTTTCGCGCCGTATCCACCTCATCACCGGCAAGGGCGGCGTCGGCCGGACGACGGTGGCGGCGGCGCTCGCCGTGGCGGCGGCGAGCCGCGGCAAGCGGGTGCTGCTGACGGAGATCGGCGATCCCGAGGGCGGCTTCTCGGCGATCGGGCGCAAGTTCGGCCGCGAGCACCTGACGCCCGATCCCGAGCCGCTGGGCCCTTCCGGCCTACGCGGCTGCCACGTCTGGGCGACCCGCGGCCACGAGCTCTTCGCTCACAGCGTCGTACCCGCCGGCCCGCTCATCCGCGCGGCCCTGCGCTCGCGGACACTACGCAAGTTCGTTGCCGCGGTTCCCTCGCTCTACGAGCTGGGGGTCTTCTACCACCTGCTCGCACTGCTCCAGGCCGAGCACGCCGATGGCGGTCCCGAGCACGAGGTGATCGTGGCCGACATGCCCGCCACGGGGCATACCCTCGCACTGATGCGCCTGCCCGAGATCCTCCTCGACGCCCTCCCCGACGGGCCCATTCCCCGCTACATGCGCGAGGGGCAGGCCTATCTCAACGACCCGGCGAAGGGTGTGGCCTGGGTGGTGGCACTGCCCGAGCTGCTGCCGGTGACCGAGGCTCTCGATCTGATCGACGGCCTGAGGGAGACGAAGGTCGAGCCCGCCGGCGTGATCTTGAATCGCATGCCCGATGATCCCTTCGACCCGGAGGAGCGCCGCGAGCTCGCGGCGATTCTCGCGGAGCAGCCCATGCACGGGGCGCTCGGCTTCCAGCAGATGGGGGCGTCGTGCGAGGCCGGGAAGCGGCTGCGCGCCGGCACCGACGTCCCGATCATCGAGCTGCCCGATCTTCCAGAGCCTGCCGACGGGAGACCGAGTGCCCTGCTGTCGGAGCTCTGCCTTCGGCTCGCCGACCTGATGGAGACGACATGAGCGTGGTCGAGCTCTCGCGGCTGCTCGCCGAGAAGCGGGTCATCGTCGTCTGCGGGGCGGGCGGCGTCGGAAAGACCACGACCTCCGCGTCGCTCGCGCTGGCCGCGGCCCGGGGCGGGCGTCGCGTGCTCGTGATCACCATCGATCCCAGCAAGCGCCTCGCCCAGACGCTCGGCGTGTCGCCCCACGACCCCGAGCCGCGGGCGCTGCCCCTCGAGCGCCAGCGGGCGGTGGGCATCGAGGGGCCCGGGAGTCTCACGGCCTGGATGCTCGATCCCCAGGCCGTCTCCGACCGCACCGTGCGGAGCCTCGCCACGGATCCCGCCAAGGCCGACCTGCTGCTCCAGAACCGCGTGTATCGGCACGTCACATCCATGGTCGCGGGAATGCAGGAGTACACTGCCGTCGAGGCGCTCCACCGCTTCATCGAGGACGATCACTACGACCTGGTCCTGCTCGACACCCCGCCCTCGCGCAACGCGCTGCGCTTTCTCGACGCCCCTTCCCGGGCCACCGCCTTCCTCGACCGCAGGGTGATTCGTCTCTTCGTCCCGGGCTCGCACAACCCGATCCGGCAGGTGGCCACGAAGATGTTCGAGCGCCTGCTCGATCTCGCCTTCGGATCCGCGGCGCGCGCGGAGCTCCAGCAATTCATCGTGCTCTTCGAGCAGGTGCTGGTCTACCTCAACCGCAATCAGACCGAGATGCAGCGCTTCTTCGCGAGCTCCGACGTCGCCTTCCTGCTCGTGAGCACACCGAGGCAGGAGGCTCTGGACGAGGCCTTCTACTTCGAGGAGAAGACCCGGGATCTCTCGCTCCCCCTGGCGGGCTACATCCTGAACCGCAGCCGCGCCTGGGCCGCGAACCGCCCCATGCCCTCCGAGGAGCTGCTTCCGAAAGACGCCTCTGCGGTCGCGAGGCGAGCTCTCACAAAGCTGGTCGAGCTTGCCGGCCCCGAGGCCGAGAGTGCCCGTCAGCACGAAGGGCTGCGCGAGGAGCTCGCGGTGCGCGCCGGCGAAGGCTTCGCCCTGGCGCTGCCCGAGCTCCCCTCCGGCGCGTCGGAGCTCGAGTCCCTGGTCGTGCTGGCGGATCGGCTGGCGGCGCCCGACACGTGAGTTGCACCGGAAGAGGTGATCCCAGCGTGGCGTCCGGCGGTCCCGATGTCTCGAGTCATGTCCAAGTCGATCGGAAGAGCGAATTGAAATCGCGTCCCCATGCTCTACGCAGAGCGTCTCGAGCGAGCTCGCTTCGTCTTCCCGGGCGACACTGACGCCCAGGAGCTCTCGAAGAAGGCTCTTCGCTTCATCCTGGACGGCATTGCCCTTGGAAGCAGGCGGCTGGCCTCGTTGAGCTCGGCTGTGGAAGGTGTGCGGGACGATGCGATTTGCGCGAGCGGGGGAGCCCGCACTCAAACGGACGAAGCTCCGGAACTCTCGGGGCGATTCAGACTTGAGATACCGGTCGGCGCGCGGTGCGGTGATGTTCGCCGCGCGTCGTCCGGGCGCTTGGGCTGACGCTGTCGCGAAGTGGACCGCGAAGTACGAGAGCAGCGTCCTCCTCGCCTTCCTCCGCTGGCTCGAGTGGGAGGACGTGGACCAGCCGCATTCATCAATGCGAGTCTTTGTTCGCAGGGAGCTGGGACACCCCGCCCTTGAATGAGGCCTGGTTGCTCCCCCCTCCCCGGTGGTGGGGCAAGAGTCTCGCCGTTGCTTCGTCCGTGAGATGGAGGGCCGCCAGGGCAATCAGCAAGTACTGGCAAACGAAGAAGCGATACCAGGTCACCGGAAAGAGGAGGAAATGGAGAGCCACGTAGGCGCCGGAGAGGAGGGCGAGGTGGAGGAGAACGGGGGAGGCGCGATCACGCAGCCCTTCGCGAAAGACCCACACGGCCGCGATGAGCACCGTGCCGAGAAGGAAGCCCTGGAAGTCGAGGGCGTGGGCGATGCAGGCGCGCAGGGCCATACAGTAGTCCGCCAAGCTCACCGACGCAGGCCCATCGATACGGGTCAGCTTCTCGATGAAGCTGTGATAGAAGACCGTGCTCCAGCCGTAGTTCTCTCCGAGAAGCGTGATGGTGAGATAGAGCACCGCTGACGCGGCGGCGGCTGTCGCGAAGGAGCGGTTTGCGATGCGGTGCTCTACGGGCGCGAGGAAGCGGAGGTAGGCGACGAGCATCCCGCAGAAAATGATGTTGTCGGTGCGAACGGTGACGCTCGTGACGAGGAGAAGGAGCGCGACTGTCGTGTGCCGACGCAGGATGAGGAGCGCCGCGCCAAAGAAGAAGAGGGCGGAGAGGGCGTCGGGCATGGCCATTCGTCCCACGTTCACGAGTCCCAGGGCCAGGGCGAGCAGGGGAGCCAGGAGGGCCCGTGGCAGGAGGCTGTTCCCCGGCGCCGCCCAGGCGAAGAGCCAGAAGGTCGCGGCCGCGGCGAGGGCCGAGATCAGGTGGCAGGCGAAGACGTAGTCGAGGCCCAGCTCGTGGAGCGCGCGGATCATCCCGACATAGAGCGGGCGGATTCGGTAGAAGCGCAGGTTGTCTGCAAAGGCCCGGGGATCCTCGTAGATGCGGGCCCGGTACTCGGACTTCTCCACCAGATCGCTAAAACGTTGGGGTGGGACATGACTGCGCAGCTCGTCGAATGTGAGCTCGTGGAGTCCGGAAGGCGCCGCATCGATTCCCATGGCGGCGCCGACGTAGAAGACCATGTCGTAGCTGTACTTGGGGCGAGCGAGGCCCTGGTAGACGATACCCGCAACGAGGAGGGCGAGCCAGGCTCCGAGCAGGATCCTCTTTCTGCGAGGGCTCACCACGAGCCGGGCTCTCTCGGCTCGACTCGAGGAGCTCCTCGAAGTTGCGCGGCCAGCCGCGCAGCACTTTGGCGGTGATGGGCGTGAGCAAGGGCGAGAGCAGCCGCATGAAGCCCGAGGACTCGGCGGTCACGGTCCAGGTGAGTCGCAGGCCGCGTTCTCCGAGGTGTTCGACCTGAGAGTGCTCGCCGAAGGCGAGGGGCCCCGGAATGTCGGACTCCGCCACCTAGAAGGCGACGCGTTCGGCGGGCTTCCAGATATAGAAGACCTCCCGGACGGTAAAGCCGCTGGCGAGCCCGACCTCGCGGGCAACGGCACCGGCCTCGAGACACGGCCGGTAGAATGCACGTAGCACGGGATGCAGGCGCTGCGGAGTTGCAGCGATCGCGGGACTCGCCGAAGTCACCGGCGTACTCGGAAGGACTCCAGGATCCCACGGATAGTCTCCTGTCCCGGTCTCGACTGTAGGCCGAGGCCGGTACGGGGTGTCGCGGTACCAATGCGGGAACGGCCGAGAGTACGTCCAGCCTGGTCGATGGTGCCCCGAAGTGCTGGTGGCACGCCACGGAGGGAGAATAGCACTCTATGAGTGCGCAACTGATCGTCCAGCAAGAGTTCGATCTTGCTGATGCCGGCCACTTCTGCGCCAGGTGAAAGCCGCTTCCGGGGGCAAGATGCGACACTCTGCCGACGCTACTTATTCAAGGCGCTGTCTTCGGCCTGCGATGGTCGAGGTCAGTTCGGCCTTTCGCAGGAAGTCTTGGCGGGGTCGGGGGCTGGTCGTTTCTGGTGGGGAACGAAGTGTGTCAGCCGGGTGACGCAGTACCCGGGCTCAGGTGGCACAGCGGGTGACCCAATGATAGATTCCGCGACGTAAGCACCCGAAGTTGCGTCCGTACGGACCCTTCTGGCCCCGAATCCCGCAACTTCGATTTCCAAAACGGACCCGACTCGGTCGTGCTCTACGACGAGCCCGAGGTCCTCGACGCGCTGGGCTACGGGGACTTCGATCCCGAAGAGGTCTACGCCGGAGAGGGCATGCCGGCTCCCGATCCGCCCGCAGGCTCGAGCCTCGCCCGGGTATTCGCCGACGTGGACAGCGACGACAACGCCCTCGACTTCGAGGTGCTCGCCGAACCCACGCCGGGCAGTGCAGAGCTGCACTCGGTGCCCGAGCCGGGCTCGGCGCTGCTCGGCAGCGGCGGGCTGCTCGGGCTCGCGATCCTGGGGCGCAGGCGGCGAGCGCGTCGCGGCTGAGCGTGGGGGTGGGGCGCGGCGGGGAGGGCCTCGCCGCGCTTCGCTCGCGGCTAGCGGCCGATCTTGCTCCGCCGTCAACACGGGCCTGCGGCGCGACGAACTCCGCTGGCTCGAGTGGGAGGACGTGGACCAGCGGCGGGAGGTCCTGTCGGTGCGGCCGAAGGGCAGCGAATTCTCGCCCAAGAGCGACCTCGCGTGCAACGGCACCGACCTCGAGACGCTCCGCGACCTGCTCGGACACCACTCGGTCCAGACGACGAAGATCTACCCGCACACGAGGATGGAGCGGAAGCGCGCGGTGGTAGAGTCGCTCTGATCGACTCAGCGCGGGAACAACCTACAGAAGGTCCATCATTCCGATGAATCTCAGACGATCTTCGCGCGCTCCTCTGAGGCCGACTCTGGCTACGCGTCCGATAAGGCGGCTTCGCGTTTCAGCCAGGGCGAGTTCGTGGAGCGCTACTACACGCAGTGGCGACTCGAGAAGCTGGGCTTCCAGACTCCGATCGGGGCGCCCGAAGGGAACTCGCTACGTCAAGCGGCGTAGCGTCAACCTGTGTTCAAGGGACCGGGCGCGCTATGCGAGCCCGAACCCGGCACAGGACGAGCACGGTGAACAGCGAGGCCGCCCCTTACAGGATTCCCGCCGGCTCGGGAACGGAGCCGAGCCAGTCACCTCCGCTCGCGATGGTGGCGCTCGCGACCCCCGTGGTGTTTCCTCTCTTGTCCACGAACACCTTGATCTCTGCGAAGACCCTGAGATCGAAGGGCTCCCCATAGGTGAAGTCGTAGGGCCCCAGGTCGAAGGTTCCGAACGGCGCGCTGGGCTGCTTGAAGATGAAGCCCCCTGCTTCGTCAGTGTAGCGCTGGAGCAACGAAGGGATACACTGCCCGACCGATAAGACGATTAACTCCCATCTGCAGCAAGAAGACCTGGTATCGGCTTGAGCCGGGCGATGTGGAGGAGGAGGGCGTCGTCAACCACGGGAGGCCCACCGTCCGCGAGCCGTCCGGACCCGTGACCACCCATCGGGCCCCCTGCCGGTCTTCCCGCCTCGGGGGCATTTCCTACCACGTCGATTCATTTGCCAGAACTGCTGGTTGACATGATGGAAATGCAGCTTGAACCTCCTATGCCCTACGCGGACGCGGGCGCCTCGCGCCTCATCTTGAACGCCCAGGAGCGTGGCAGCATGGAAATCGAGGACATCCGCCGCTTGGTCGGCCAGCTCCAGGAGCGCGTCTTCGTCAAGCTGTGAGGAGTCCCTTTATGGAGATATCGTTTCGCGTCAACAGCAGGGCGATCCGCGCGGAGGTCGAGCCGCGTCTCCTGCTCGTCCACCTGCTCCGCGAGCAGCTGCGCCTGACGGGCGTCCACATCGGCTGCGACACCACGCAGTGCGGCGCCTGCTCGGTGCTGCTCGACGGCAGGCTGGTGAAGAGCTGCACGGTCCTGGCGGTGCAGGCCGATGGGCGCGAGGTCGTCACCATCGAGGGCGTCACGCCCGACACGGGGCTCCACCCCGTGCAGGACGCCTTCCAGGCGTGCCACGGGCTGCAGTGCGGCTTCTGCACGCCGGGGATGGTGATGGCGGCGGTCGAGCTGCTCGAGCGGCGGCCGCAGCCCACGGATAACGAGATCCGCGAGGCCATCCGCGGCAATCGCTGCCGCTGCACCGGCTACCAGAACATCGTGAAGGCGATCCGCACGGCGGGTGAGTCCATGAGGGAAGCGGAGGCACGGTCGTGATCGGCGCCAGGGAGAAGCGAACCGAGGATCTCCGTCTCACGACGGGCGAGGGGACCTACGTCGACGACATCCAGCTGCCGGGCATGCTCCATCTCGACCTCGTCCGGAGTACCGTGGCCAATGCCCGCATCCTGGAGGTGGACACCAGCGGTGCCCTGGATGTCCCGGGAGCCGTGGCCGCCTATACGGCCAGGGACCTCCACGGCCTGGTGCCCGCGGTTCCGGGCCCAGCGGGCATGCCCGGAATGGAGCCGCGGCTGGTCGGGCACCATGTCCTGGCCGACGAGCACGTGCGCTTCGTCGGAGAGGCGGTGGCCGCCGTGGTCGCCGCGGATCGTTACGCGGCTCGCGATGCGCGAGACGCCATCTTCGTCGACTACGAGGGCCTTCCGGCGATCGCCGACCTCGAACGGGCGCTGGAACCGGACGCCCCACTGGTCCATCCCGAGCTCGGCAGCAACCTCTGCTTCGAGCTGACGCTCGGAAACGAGACCGAGGCGGCACTCGCGGAGTCCGACGTCGTCGTCCAGCAGCGCATGGTGAACCAGCGCGTCATCCCGAACCCGATGGAGACCCGAGGCCTGGTCGTCGACTACCGCAAGAGCGACGGCCGCATCACGCTGTGGACGTCCACTCAGGCGCCCCACCTGATCCGCAGCCAGCTTGCGGAGGTGCTGGGCCTGCCCGAGCACATGCTGCGCGTGATCGCTCCGGAGGTGGGCGGCGCGTTCGGCTGCAAGAACGCCCTCTACCCGGAGGAGATGCTCGCGGTCGCGCTCGCGAGGCAGCTGCGCCGCCCCGTCAAGTGGGTCGAGGAACGCCAGGAGCACATGCTGGCCACGACCCATGGTCGCGGGCAGGTGACCGACGTGACGCTCGGAGCGCGAAGCGACGGAACCCTCCGCGCTCTGCATCTGCGCATCAGGACCGACCTCGGCGCCCACCCCCACGGCACGTCCCTCCTGGCTCCGCTCCAGACGGCTGCGCTCATGACCGGCTGCTATCGCATCCCGCACGCCAGGGCGGACATCCAGGGTGTCTACACGAACACCACCTCTACGGAGGCCTATCGCGGCTTCGGACGCAGCGAGGCGGCCTACTACATCGAGCGGGCGATGGACCTGCTGGCGCGTCGACTGGACCTCGACCCGATCGAGCTGCGCCGGCGCAACTTCGTCCGGCCCGACGAATTCCCGTACGCGGTGCCCACTTACCACGTGTTCGACAGTGGAAATTACGAGCTCTGTCTCGATCGAGCGCTCGAGAAGCTCGACCTCGGCGCTCTCCGCGATCAGCAGGAGCGGCTGCGCGCCGACGGACGCTATCTCGGGATCGGATTCGCGACGTACGCCTACCGCGCCAGCATCTCCTCCCTGCCGCGGCCGCCCGGCGACACCCTCTACCTCAGGGGGATGTGGGAGTACGCGTCGGTGCGCGCCGATCCCATGGGCGGGATCACCCTCCTGACGGGGACGTCCTGCCATGGTCAGGGCCTCGAGACCTCGCTGGCGCAGATCGCCGCCGACGCGCTTGGGATCGGCGTCGAGGGCGTCACGGTCCTGCATCGCGACACCGACGTGGTCCCGTACGGACAGGGCACCATGGGGAGTCGCTCGCTCGCGATCGGCGGAAGCGCCGTCCTGCTGGCCTGCAAGGAGCTTCGGGAGCAGGCGATCCGCCTGGCCGCACACCGCTTCGGCGTGGAGGTGGACGCCGTGCGCTACGGGGCGGGCCGCGCCTTCGCCGCCGACGCACCGGACGAGGGCCTGACCCTGGCCCAGCTCTCCGACATCTCCTTCTGGCCACTCGATCTGCCCGACGGCATGTCGCCTCGGCTCGAGGGCTCGGCCACCTTTGCGCCACCGAATTTCACGACGCCCTTCGGCACGCACGTCTGCGTGGTCGAGGTGGACCCGCAGACGGGCGAGATCGAGATCCTGCGCTACGTCGCCGTCGACGACTGCGGGCGGGCCGTCAACCCGATGATCATCGAGGGACAGATCCACGGCGGCATCGCCCAGGGCCTCGGCCAGGCGCTCCTGGAGCGGGTGGTGTACGACGAAGAAGGTCAGCCGCTCTCCGCCTCGTTCCTCAGCTACGCGACCCCGAAAGCGGACGACATGCCGAACATCGAGACGGAGCTGACCGAGACTCCCTCGGCCATGAATCCGCTCGGAGCACGCGGCATCGGCGAGTCGGGAACCTGCGGGGCGGCACCGGCCATCGTGAACGCCGTAGTCGACGCGCTCGCTCCGCTGGGCGTGGAGCACCTCGACATGCCGCTGCTCCCGGAGAAGCTGTGGAGGGTGCTCCAGAAGGAAGGAGGCGCAGGATGATCCCGGATCGGTTCGAGTATCACGCCCCGCGAAGCATCGAGGACGCGATCGCCCTGCTGAAGACCCACGGCGACGAGGCGAAGCTCCTCGCCGGGGGCCACAGCCTGCTCCCGCTCATGAAGCTGCGCTTCGCCAGCGTCTCGCACCTGGTCGACATCGGCCGGATCGAGGGATTGTCCTCCATCCGAAAGGTCGACGGTGCGATCTCGATCGGGGCGATGACGACCCACTGCGAGCTCGCAGAATCGGAGTTCCTGCGCGACGCGCAGCCCCTGCTTCCGAAGGCGGCCATCCGGATCGCGGACGTGCAGGTGAGGAACCGCGGCACGATCGGCGGCAGCCTGGCGCACGCGGACCCGGCCTCCGACCTCGTGCCGGTGCTCCTCGCGCTCGAGGCGGAGCTGGTGATCCGCGGACCCGCGGGAGAACGGCGCGTCGCGGCCGGCGAGTTCATCGAATCGATGTTCACGAGCGTCCTCGAGGACGACGAGATCCTGGTGGAGATCCGCGTGCCCGTGGCGCCGGCGAACAGCCGCTGCACCTACGAGAAGGTGCCCCACCCGGCCTCGCATCTGCCCATCGTGGGCGTGGCCGCCCAGGTTGAGCTCTCCCCGGCGGGCGAGTGTTCGGCGGCCCGGCTGGCGCTCACAGGCCTCGCCTCCGTCCCCTACCGGGCGTCCGCTGCGGAGGCGCTGCTTCGCGGCCAGGCCCTGTCGGAGAAGACTATCGCCGCGGCCGCGGCGCGCGTCACGGACGGCATCGAGCCCCTGTCCGACTCGTTCGCGCCGGACGACTACCACCTCCACCTCGCCCGGGTCCACACCGCGCGCGCACTCGCCGCGCTGGCAGGAGACTGAGATGGCCATCGAGATCCAGGAGCGATTCTCGTACATGCTGCGGCGGGATCCTGGACAGCAGGAGCTGATGGTCGATGCTCCCCGAACATGCCGATATCCAGGAGCGGGCGATACGGGCGGATATCTACATGTCAGAACTCTTGAACAAGTAGATGCACATATCGCCCCGACACATGACTACCGCCCTAGATGACATGAGGGTCTTCACCTTTAGGTCGATCTGGTGCGCCGTGTGGAGCAGACGATCGCAGCTCGCGTCGGCGATCGTGGGGTCGCCAACGTGATCGTGCCAGCTCTTCGCGGGCAGCTGGCTCGTGAGGATCGTCGAGCGGTTGCATTTGTCGCCGGGGGACGAAGTGTGTCGGCCGGGTGACACAGTACCCGGGCTCAGGTGGCACAGCGGGTGACCCAGTGATAGATTTCGCGACGTAAGCCCCCGAAGTTGCGTCCGTACGGACCCTTCTGACCCCGGATCCCGTAACTTCGACTTCCAGAACGGCCCGGACTCGGTGGTGCTCTACGACGGCGCGGTGGCGGTGGACGCCCTGGGCTACGGGGAATTCGCGCCCGGCGAGATCTATGCCGGTGAGGGCATGCCCGCCCCCGACCCGCCGGCGGGCTCGAGCCTGGCGCGGGTGTTTGCCGACGTGGACAGCGACGACAACCTCCTCGACTTCGAGGTGCTCGCCGAACCCACGCCGGGCAGTGCAGAGCTGCACTCGGTGCCCGAGCCGGGCTCGGCGACGCTCGGCATTGCGGGGCTGCTCGGGCTCGCGGCGCTGGGGCGCAGGCGGCCAGCGCGTCGCGGCTGAGCGTGGGGGTGGCGCGCGGCGGGGAGGGCCTCGCCGCGCTTCGCTCGCGCGGGGCGGATCGCTTCACGGAAAGACGATTAACGCCCCTCTGCGGCAAGAACACCTGGTATCGGGGTGGGGTCACCGGGGCCGATGAGGGGACAGCACCCCAAGAGTGTCCCCCCAACGGCGCTCTCCAGTCCCGTAGCCATGAGAAGATCTTCGACGTGAGCCTTTCCGGGGGTCGCACTGTCGACCCGAAGACCGGCAAGGTGCCAGCGGTGGGGAACACGGTCGACACCCAGACGGCCCGCTATACCAACAGCATCGGTGATGCGATGTTGTTTACGGTCTGGGCGGGCCCGGAGTTCGATGCGGAGCACGAGGCGTTCTACTACGCGCGGGTGCTGGAGATTCCCACCCCGCGCTGGTCGACCTTTGATGCGCTCGAGCTCGGCAAGCCACCGATGAGTCCCGCGACCATCCAGGAGCGAGCCATCAGCTCGGCGCTCTGGTACTCCCCCAGATGATCGGACGACAGCGTTCGCAGGTCTCCCCGTCTTTCCGTTTCAGAGGGGTGTGACGGGGACCGACATTGCGGGAGCCTCGGTTCCGCCGTCGATGTCGAAGATCTTGCCGGTAACCCAGCCCGCAGCCGGCGAGGCGAGATAGAGTGCGCAGGCCGCGATGTCCTCGACCGTGCCCGGCCGATGCATGGGCGTGTTCCGTTCGAATTGCTCGCGCAGGGCGTCGTTGGTCAGTACGACCTGCAGCGCGTCCGTCGCGACGCCGCCACACGCGATGCCGTTGACCCGGATCTTGGGAGCGACCTCGGCCGCGAGGTTGCGTGTCATCATGTTCAGCGCCGCCTTGCCCGCGGCGTATGCCACGAAGGAGGTCTGCACCATGTTGCTCGAGCGCGAGGAGATGTTGACGATCGCACCGCTGCCCGCTGTCTCCACCATCCTCGGAATCGCGAGTCGCGAGAGCAGGAAGGCCTGAGTCACATTCATTCGCAGCGCGAGCTCGAAGAAGCTTTCGCTGGTGTCGAGGGCGGCGCGTGGACCGGTTCCGCCCGCGTTGTTGACGAGGACGTCCAGGCGGCCGAACTCGTCGAGCGTGGCTTCCACCAGGCGCTCGAGATCGGCGGTCTGGAGGACGTCCGTCGGCACCGCGAGGGCGCGGCGTCCCCGGGCCCGCACCTCACTCGCCGTGCTCTCGAGATCGGCCTCGGTTCGGGCCGCGCACACGACGTCCGAGCCCGCCTCGGCGAAAGCCAGCGCGATTCCCCGACCAATGCCCTTGCCCGCGCCGGTGACGATGGCGACCCGATCCGTCAGCTTGAAGCGGTCGAGAATCATGACGCGAGGTCCGGCGCCGCGCGGCCCGCAACGAGGGGCAGATCGAGATACGTCTTGATTCCCGGCTCTGCCTTGCACACGTAGGGGATAGCGCTCACGCCGTGAATCGCCGTGGCGACGATGCCGGGGTTGCGTTTCAGCCCCGCCTCGATGGACTCGGGATGCCAGCCGTGGAACGTCACCTTGGAGCTCGGATCCCCCGTGACCTCGACCTCGAATCGTTCGCCTTCGGAACCGAAGCTCCAGGCCGGGTCGAATCCCTCCTCGCCCATGAACCAGTTGGTGCGCACGGAGATCACCGTTTCACCGCGCACCGTGGCCTCCCAGGTAAAGCGCTGGGCGGCGACCCGCCCCGGCTCGATCGGACCGATCGGCGAGTCGATCGGCTTCTCGGCGACCGCCACCTCATGCCTGGTGCTCGTCTCCTCATCGAGCGCGAAGCCCAGGGTGTCCGCGACCATGTCGACCGACTGCAGGAAACCGCCCCCCAACATCTCGAGCATCGGGCTCTTGCTGGCCTCTTCGGGGGTCTTGCCGAATCCCATGATCTCGCCGACGACGAAGGGCGCGCCGTAGGTGCGAATATCCGAGAACTCCTCGGCACGCACGTGGGTAATGTTTCGCGACAGTGCGGAGACCATCAGCGGGAATCGCTCCGTGATTCCGCCGGGGTGAATCCCCGTGCCGTGAAGCGTGACGCCGCCCGCACGACAGGCCGCCTCGAGGTCGGAGACGTCTCGTTTGCCGGGATAGAACCAGCCCAGCGGCGTGACCACGTTCTTGCCGGACTCGAGGATTCGGATCACGGTCTTCCGGTCAGCCATGATGGGTGAGTACATGGCGCAGTCCGCGTCGAGTGCGAGAAGTGCATCGACGTCGTTGGTCGCGGCAATTCCGAGCGGCTTCGTGCCGCAGATCTCGCCGACGTCCTTGCCCACCTTGTCGGCGCTATTCACCCAGCACCCGACGAGCTCGAGCTCGGGATGGTCGAGGATCCCCTCGATCGCTGCGCGCCCCACACCGCCGGTTGCCCACTGAATGACACGATGAGTCAATTCCGTTCTCCTTCAGGCGAGACGCGGCGGATCGTCATCCATACGCTCGCATTCAAAGATTCACCGGCGGCATCTCGACCTGGATCTGCGTGAGTCCGCCGTTGACACCGTAGATCTCGCCCGTCACATAGCTGGCTGCCGGCGAGGCCAGGTAGAGGGCACAGGCGGCAATATCCTCGACACGACCCAGGCGCCCCATCGGCGTCTTGGCGAGCATCTGCTCCTCCAGCTCGTCGCTCATGAAGTTGCTCAGGGCCTGGGTGAGGATCGACCCCACGGCAATTCCGTTGACCCGCACCGTTGGCGCGAAGTCTTGCGCGAGGCTGCGCGTGAGAAAGGAGAGGGCGGACTTGGCCGTGCCATAGGCGGCAAAGCCCCGCGCGTTGAAGCGACCCGCGACCGAGGAGATGTTGACGATCGCGCCGCTGCCGGCCGTCTGGGCGATTCGGGGGACGGCCAGACGGGTCATCGCGTAGGCGGTCGTGACGTTGAAGCGGAAGCAGGCGTCGAACTCGTCCTCGCTGGTCTCGAGGGTCGGCTTGGGCGGCCAGCCGCCGGCATTGTTGACCAGGATGTCGAGGCGACCGAACTCGTCCAGGGCGCGATCGACGAGATTCGCTCGCTGCTCCGGATCGAGTACGTCGCATGGAACGACCAGGGCACGGCGCCCACGTGCGCGTACCTTCTCCGCGGTCTCCTCGAGCTGAGCGACCGTGCGCGCGGAGATCACGACGTCTGCGCCTGCGTCGGCGTACGCCACGGCAGTGCCGGCGCCGATGCCCCGGCCGGATCCCGTCACGATCGCGACCTGACCATCCAGTCGAAAGGAATCGAGGATACTACTCATCGATGGTCTCCTGGCGCCGGCTGCGCACGTTGCGTTGCAGAGAAGCTCGTCAGGGCTCGGCCCCGTGATTCATCGATGCCCGGCCTACGGAAGTGTACCACGACGACCGACTCGAGAATCACGCAGGCCGAATCTATCTCGGCCAGGGCACGAATCCAGATCAGGCCACTCGGAAGCCCGATTACCCCATGGATGCGATCGGTGAATCGGGAGAGCTCCTGCTGCGCCGCCGCAAGCGGACGAAGCGGGCTCGGATCAGACGCCCTTGCGATCGAGGGCCTGAGGGTAGATCCTCCCGACTGCGGGCGCGGTGGCTCGCGGGGCTGCGGGGCCGCCTTGGAAGGCCGAGAAGGAGGGATCGTCATGTCGAGACTCGAGGGACGCCGCGCGCTCGTGACGGGGGCCGGCCAGGGCATCGGCCGCGCCATCGCCCTCAGGTTCGCACGCGAGGGGGCCTCGGTGGCGGTGGCCGATATCCAGTCCGACGCGGTCCAGTCGACCGCCGCCGAGATCGCCGCCCTCGGTCAGGCCACGAAGGCACTCGAAGCGGATGTCGGGATCAGCGCGGACTGTGACCGTATCGTGCGCGAGAGCGCCGAGGCGTTGGGTGGGCTCGACGTCCTGGTCAACTCCGCGGCCTGGGCCAGCGTTGGCGTCCCGATCGCCGCGGTCGACGACGCTCTCTATCAGCGAACGCTCGACGTCTGCATGTCGAGCGTCTTCTGGACGATGCGGGCCGCCCATCCCTTCCTCAAGGCGAGCGGCCGTGGCTCCGTGATCAACTTCGGGAGCAACGCGGGAACCGAGGGCATGCCGGGGAACGCAGCCTACGCCGCAGCCAAGGAAGCAATCCGTGGGTTCTCACGCTCCGCGGCGCGTGAATGGGCGGCGGACAACATACGCGTCAACATCATCCGCCCGATCGCGGACTCGCCCAGCACGCTGCAGTGGGGTGAAGCCTTCCCGGCGCAGAAGAAGGAGGCCGAGTCCAAGATCCCGCTCGGACGATTCGGAGATTGTGAGCGCGACATCGCGCCGGTCGCGGTATTCCTGGCTAGCGACGAAGCGCGCTACGTGACAGCAGTGACGTTACCCGCGGATGGCGGCGGTGGAATGGAGCGTTAGCTGCTCGTTGCACGCAGGGATCCCGCGTCTTTGGCAGCGAGGACAGCAAGGAGGGCACCAAGGCCTTCCTCGAGAAGCGCGACCCCGAATTCAAGGGCTGCTGACTTGCCGCGACGGCCTGCGTCTTCGCGCGAGGACCACGAGGCTCACCAGAGCCACGAGGGCGGACCCCGCCGGCTCCGGCACCCTCACCGTCTGGCGCAGCGTTGCAGTGAATGACTGACCCGCCGAGAGGTTCTCGTCCCAGCTCACGGCGAACTCGAATTCGTCTGGGCCGGGGACGCTCCGGGTGTCGTTCAAGGTGATGAGCGATCCGGCGACGAACT
>JAFDEK010000138.1 GCA_019310385.1 Deltaproteobacteria bacterium | reverse complement strand
GATCGTAGGCCGCGGGTCCCTCGTGGAGAAAGAAGAGAAAGGTCCCCGAGGTCTGGGTGAAGTAGACGCCCCGGTAGAGAACGGCACCCTGGCGATCCGATACCCAAGCGACACTGCCGAGGCTGTTCACCGCCACGTTCTGGACATTGCTGTAGCCGCCCGTATCGATGTGGATGGTGGTGAGGGGGCCGCCGTTGCCCGAGAAGAGCTTCTCGCTGGAGAACATGTCGTAGCCACCGAAGACCACCATCCCGTCATCGGCCAGGGCGGGGCGGACGTCGGCGTTGAGGAACCAGAGCCCGTCGTTGAACTCGATGGCGATCTGCGTGAAGACGAAGGGCTGGGCGCGTGTTTCTGCCGGGAGGCCGGCGAGGGTGAGGACCAGCGCAGTGGCGAGCGCCCACACGAGGTGATGGCGGCAGCGATCCGATGGTCCGGGCCTCATCAAGCCGTGTGGATCGCCACCACGACCGAAGCCGGCGAGACGCTCCGCAGTCGCGAGCGGCGCCGGCCGCTGGCCAGAAGCTGGGAGCGCCGCAGATCCTCGGGGCTCACCGGCGGGAGGCCGGCCTCGGCCGAGCGTTTGTGGCAGGCGACGTAGATGGCCTGCTCGGAGAGGCGGCGGATCTCGATGCGGCCGCCCTTGTTGACCGGATTGTAGAAGGGGCCCTGCGCGACGCCGCGGTGATCGAGCCAGGCGTCGAGGGCTGTGCGCTCCACACTGCCAATGCTGAAGCGACGGGTCGGCCGGCTCTCACCGCCACGCACGCAGATCGTGCTGGTGCGCCGGTCGTAGTCCGAGACGTCGAGGGCCGCGACCTCGGCCCGGCGCAGGCCGACGCCGAAGAGCAGTGCGAGGAGCGCCGCGTCCCGCGCACCCGCCGGCGAACGGTCTCGCTCGCAAGCGGCCGCCAGGGCGTGCAGCTCTTCCGCGTTGAGGGTGCGCGTCTTGCGCGGGGAGGGGCCGTGGACGGCACGCAGCTCGATCGCGGAGTGGTACACCTCCGCGGAGATCAGCCCGAGCTGCCATGCCTGCTTGAGCACGCCACGCAGCGCCGCCAGGTGCTTGTTCGCAGTGGCGGGAGCGAGGTCGCGGGCGAGGCGGTCACGCAGCTCGCGTGTGTGCTCCGCCCGCAGCTTGTGCCAGGGCAGGGTGTGCATGTCGTTGCGGCCGTCGGAGGCGAGGCGGGCGATCTTCTGCAAGGCCTCGGTCATGGTGCGGCGCGAGCCGGGTCCGAGCTGCGCGATGTAGAGGAGAGCCGGGTTGCGATCGCCGGGCGCCGGGCCCGTCGCCTCGATGTCCCCACTGCCGATCGTAGTCGTCATCTTCGGCGTCCTCCCTCTTTCGCGTTACGTCACCTCACTCTCTAAACGTATTGCCATGCCGGAGCCGGGGCTATGGGGAAAAGGGCTGAGCCGCTGCGTGGAATCATTCGATCAGAATCGACTTGGTAGATTCTGCGGAACTTCACGCCCTAGTGCTACCGGGGGGCTTCCAATCCCCGAGGGCGCTGCGGTGACGTTGGGCTTGCCCTTGCACGGCGCTAATGGCCGGCGAGCGGGCGGTCGAGAGGGTGGCCATGCGTGACACCCTCGTCGTAGCGGTCTCGGTGACTCTTCTCTTTGCGCTGCTCCTGGCCGCGGGCCTGACCTTTCCCGACTGGAAGCCCTACGTGTTGGGCGCGGAGCCCCCGGTAAGCGTCTTCGTGATCGGCAGCGCGGAAGCAGTACAGAAGCTGCGCGAGGTGATCGCTCCCGAGCGGATCCTCGTCTCGACCCCCGAGGCGATCGTGCTGCAGGAGGGACGCGTCATCGCTGCCAGTGCGGAGGCCGTGGGGGAGCCCCTCACTGCAATAGGCTGGATAGATCGCGAGCTCGAGATCGTGAGCGTGGGGCCCGCCGAGGAGGCGCCGCCGGGAGGAGCAGGGACCCTGCCCGCGTCGGGCTTCGGAGCGCCGGCGGACGCGGGCCCCCTCGACGCGGAAGAAGAACAGGGCTTCGCCAGATTGGTGCGCAAGCCGACGCTCACCTGGCGCGAGACCCACGAGCTACTCCGCTACATGGAACGCAGCGGCCAGCTCTAGCCGAATCCGGTCAGGGAGCAGTCTGGGGCTTCTTCAGGGCGCTGCGTTCCTGCAGCCACTCGATCGTCGTGGCGGCCTCGTCGCGCTCGCGCTCGAGGTACTGGGCGACCGCCTGGGCGAGGCGCGGGTCGGCGAGGTAGTGGGCGCTCAGGGTGGGCTGGGCGTCAAAGCCTCGCACCTGTTTGTAGTCCCCGCCGGCGCCGGGCTCGAAGCGCTGCAGGCCACGCTCGATGCAGTGGTCGACGGCGGCGTAGTAACAGACGTTGAAGTGCAGATGGCGGACCGGCTGCAGGCAGCCCCAGTAGCGGCCGTAGAGCGTGTCTCCCTTCGCGACGTTGATGGAGCCCGCGATGGGGACGCCGCCCTGGCGGGCGATCAGGAGCACCAGGCGATCGCGGTAGCGCTCGAGCAGCAGCTCGAAGAAGGCGCGGTTGAGGTACTCGCGGCCCCAGGAGTGGCGACGCACCGTGGCGGAATAGAAGAGATGAAGGGGCTCGAGGAGCTCGTCGCCGATCTCGTCGCCGCAGAGCGCCTCGATGTGGATCCCGTGCCGGGCGAGCTCCCGCCGCTCGCGGCGGATCTGGTTGCGGCGCTTGCTCCGGAAGCGCTCGAGATAGTCCTCGAAGGTCGCGTAACCATGGTTGATCCAGTGGTACTGGAAGCCGACGCGCGGGAGGTAGCCCGCGGCGCGCAGGGTCTCGAGCTCGTCGTCGCGGCAGAAGTTGACGTGCACTCCCGAAAAGTCGTTCTGGTCGCTGAGCTCGCGCAGTCCGGCGGCAAGGGCGTCCTGGATCGAGGCGCGCTCCTCGCCCGGGGCGGCGAGCAGCCGCGCACCCGCCACCGGCGTGAAGGGGACGCCCACCAGCAGCTTCGGGTAATAGGCGATTCCGGCGCGCAGGGCGGCGTCGGCCCAGCCCCAGTCGAAGACGAACTCGCCCTCGCTGTCGGTCTTCACGTAGAGCGGGCAGGCTCCGACCAGGCGGCCGTCTCGGCGCAGCAGCATGGGGCGCGGCAGCCAGCCGGTTCCGCTACCCACGCAGCCGGATTCCTCGAGGGAGGCCAGCCAATCCCATTCCAGGAAAGGCGACTCCTCGCCCACCAGTGCGTTCCACTCGTCGCGGGGAAGCTCGGCGACGCCTTCGGCGATCTCGATCTGCGTCATACGGGGAGCAGTCTAACCCGTCCCGGCTATCCTAAGGCGATGGTTTCCGAGGCGTCCGTGGCATCCGGGGCATCCGAGGCAAGGGTCGACCCGCTGGGCATGGGAGCCGGCGGGGAGCCCCCGGATTCCCGCCCCGATCGGAAGCGGGAGGAGGGGGTCGCGACGCGCGAGCGTCCCAAGACCACCCGGCCGCAGCGCTTCAAGGTGGTTCTCTATAACGACGATTACACCCCCATGGACTTCGTGGTAAACGTACTCGTCCAGATCTTCCAGAAGTCCCCGTCGGCGGCGACCCAGATCATGTTGCAGATCCACCGGGGTGGATTGGGGATCGCCGGTGTCTATGTTCTCGAGGTTGCGGAAACCAAGGCCGCCACGGTGCACAGGTTGGCCGAGGATCGGGGCTACCCCCTGCGGGCAGGAGTCGAGAAAGAATGAGTCACATCGGTCGCGAGCTACAGATCACCCTGCAGGCGGCCTACCGGGAGGCGGTCCATCGGCGCCACTCCCACATCACCGTCGAGCACCTCCTCTACGCCCTGCTCCACGACGACGAGGGGATCGACATCCTGCGCAACGCCGGCGCCCCCATCGAGGGCATCAAGGCCGAGCTCGAGCGCTTCTTCAGCGAGGATCTCGAGCGGATCCCCGGCGACCAGCCCGTGGAGGCGCAGCAGACCCTGGCCTTCGACCGGGTGCTGCGCCACGCCTTCGACCACTCGGTGAGCGCCGAGAAGGAAGAGGTGGAGGTGGGAGATCTCCTGGTGGCGATCTTCCAGGAGCCCGACTCCTACGCCGTCACCCTGCTGGCCTCTCACCGCGTCACCCGGCTCGACGTCCTCCGCTACATGTCCCACGGGATCTCCAAGGCGACCGAGGGCGGCGAGGAGATGGCGCACCCGGGTGCCATGTTCCGCGGCGCCGACGGCGACGAGGACGAGCTGCCCGCCGACACCCTGGGGGCATTCACGATCAATCTGAGCGAGCGCGCTGCCGAGGGTCGTCTCGATCCGCTGATCGGCCGGGCCGCCGAGCTCGAGCGCACGGTCCACATCCTCGCGCGCCGTCGCAAGAACAACCCCGTGTTCGTCGGCGAGACGGGCGTCGGGAAGACGGCGCTGGCGGAAGGTCTGGCCCTGCGCATTCACGAGGGCCGCGTGCCGGAGGATCTGGCGGGCGCGGAGATCTTCTCTCTCGACATCGGCGCGCTGCTCGCCGGCACCCGCTATCGCGGCGACTTCGAGGCCCGCTTCAAGGCGCTGCTCGCGGCCATCGGCGAGCACGACAAGGCGATCCTCTTCATCGACGAGATCCACACCATCCTCGGTGCGGGCTCTGCTCAGGGAACCACCGTGGACGCGTCCAACATGCTGAAGCCGGGCCTTGCCGATGGGAGCCTGCGCTGCATGGGCTCCACCACCTATCAGGAGTACCGCCACTTCGAGCGGGATCGGGCCTTGTCCCGGCGCTTCCAGAAGGTGGACGTCACGGAGCCCACCAGCGAGGAGTGTGTGCGCATCCTGAAGGGCCTGGCGCCGCGCTACGAGGAGCACCACGGCGTGCGCTACACGGGGGCGGCCCTCAAGGCCAGCGTGGATCTCTCGGTGCGCCACATCACCGAGCGCTTCCTGCCCGACAAGGCCATCGACGTCATGGACGAGGCGGGCGCCGCGGTGCGCCTGCGGCCTGCCAAGAAGCCCCGGCGCACAGTGGGAGTGCGGGACATCGAGTCCGTGGTGGCCCGCATCGCGCGCATTCCCCTCGAGCGCACCCACGGCGCCGAGCGCGACCGCCTCGAGCAGCTCGATCGCGACCTCAAGGGCGTGGTCTTCGGCCAGGATGCCGCGGTGGAGTCCGTGGTGCGCGCCGTGCGCCGCTCCCGGGCGGGGCTCGGCGGCATCGACAAGCCCATCGGCTCCTTCGTCTTCCTGGGGCCCACGGGCGTGGGCAAGACCGAGCTCAGCAAGCAGCTCGCCCGCACCCTGGGCGTGCCCTTCCTGCGCTTCGACATGAGCGAGTACATGGAGAAGCACGCCGTGGCGCGGCTCATCGGCGCGCCGCCCGGCTACGTGGGCTACGACCAGGGCGGGATCCTGATCGAGCAGGTGCGCAAGAACCCCTACGCGGTGCTGCTGCTGGACGAGATCGAGAAGGCCCACGCGGACATCTTCGACGTGCTGCTCCAGGTGATGGATCACGCGACCCTCACCGACAACCAGGGCCGCGAGGCCGACTTCCGCCACGTGACCTTGATCATGACCTCCAACGCCGGAGCTCGGGAGCGGGCCGCCCGGGCCATCGGCTTCTCGGGCGGCAAGGCGGGGAACGTCAGCAAGGCCCTCGAGCAGCTCTTCAGTCCGGAGTTCCGCAACCGCCTCGACGAGGTGGTGATGTTCGAGGAGCTCGAGCGGGGCGTCATGGGGCGCATCGTCGACAAGTTCATCGGCGAGGTGGAGGCGCAGCTGCGCGAGCAGAAGATCGCCATCGAGCTGACCCCAGCCGCCCGGGAGCTGCTGGCAAAGAAGGGCTACGACCCCGACTTCGGCGCTCGCCCCCTGGCCCGGGTGATCCAGCGCGAGATCAAGGACCCCATGGCGGACGAGGTCCTCTTCGGCGCCCTCGCCAAGGGCGGCCGCGTGCGGGTCGACGTCGAAGACGGGAAGTTCAAGCTCGACTTCGCATCTTGAGGGGGGCGTGGGGGATCCCGCTGAGCAATCACTCTGGCTTCCACCCAGGCTTCCCCCCAGGCTCTAGGCGTTGCCGCCCAGGGCCTCCTTCCAGCGCCCGCGTTGGAAGGACCAGGTCATATGGATCGCGCGCGCCAGGTGGTCGAAGATCAGCGCGTACCACACCCAGATGATGTCGCTCCCGAGCACCATGGCGAAGAAGCAGGCCAGGGGCACCCGGAAGACCCAGCTGCCCACGGTGGCGGCGACCAGGGGCGTCCAGGTGTCACCGGCGCCCCGGTGTGCGCCGCCCAGGGTGAAGTGGAGCTGCAGGAAGGGCTGGGCGACGGCGAGCACCATCATGAAGGGAACGAGCTCGGCGATCACCTCGGCATCGTCGGTGAACATGCGGGCCAGCAGGTCGGCGCCCAACCAGACCACGAAGCCCAGGCAGATTGCGGTCACCAGCGCCATGCCGGCAGCCTGCCAGCCCGTGCGGGTTGCGCCCTCGGTGTCCCGGGCGCCCAGGGACTGGCCGACGAGGGTCGCGCAGGCCTGGGCGTAGGCGAGGCCCGGGAGCCAGGAGAAGGAGAGCAGCGCGACGCCCACCGTGTAGGCCGCCACGGCGACGGTCCCGTAGTAGCGGCTCAGGATCCAGAAGTAGGCGAGCATGGCGAGGTTCATCACGATCCGCTCGGCGATGCCCGGGACCGCGATCCGCACCACTTCGCGTTGCAGCGGACTGCGGCGCAGGCAGTCGCGCCAGCTGATGGAGAGCGGGGAGTGCTTGGGCTCGATCGCAAGGGCCCACACGAGAAGGCCGAGGGCTACGGCCTGGGAGAGCAGGGTTGCGAGGCCGGCTCCCACCAGCTCGAGGCGCGGCAGGCCCCAGTTGCCGAAGATCAGCAGCCAGTTGAAGCCCAGCTTGGTGGCCGTCGCCGCGACGGCGATCCACATGGGTGTCTTCATGTTCTTGTTGGCCCGCAAGGCGCTGTCGATCACCAGGGAGACGGCCAGGAGCACCGAGGACGCGAGCAGCAGGTGCAAGTAGGGCAGGGCGGACTCGATCACGAAGGACTCCGCACCGAGGAAGTCGAGGGCGGGCCGTGCACCCAGCAGCATGGCAATGGTCAGACCGCCGCTCACCGCGACCGCGACCTGGAGGGATGCGGAGAGGGCGAGCTGGGAGCGGCGGGGGTCGCGGGCGCCGATGGCCCGGGCCACGAGGGCGACGCAGGCCAGGGCCACGGCAAAGAGGGTGCTCTGGATGACGAAGAAGAACTGGGTCGCGAAGCCCACCGCGGCCAGGGGGATGGCGGCGCCCCCGTCCCCGCCCAGGCGTCCCACCATGGCACGGTCGATGAGGCCCGCCATGGCGACGACGCCCTGGGCGAGGAAGACGGGCCAGGCCAGCCGCAGGATCTCGCCCGCTGTCGAGCCGGATGCACGCTCGGCCCGCTGGGTCTCGCGCGCGGGCGCAGCAGCCTGAAAGGCCAGGGTCGTGGAGGGCAGGGCGGGTGCGGCTTCGGGATCGCCGAGCTCCTCGACCTCGGCCTCCACTTCTTGCGCCGCGCTTCGTTCGTTCTCGTAGTTGCGGTCGTAGTTGCGGTCGGAGTTGCGGTCGGAGGGTCGCGGGGGCGGATCGCCGGAGTCACTCACGCGGATGGCTTCGGGCGCGCTACTGGCGGAGTTCGGGGGGCAGCTTGAAGGTCACCCCTTCGTCCACCTGGGCCAGGGAGGCGATCTCGGGCTTGCCCGCCGACCCACCGGCGCGGGAAGCGTCGAGCTCCTCGAGTCGCTTCAGCACCTGGTCGACGAGGAACTCGGGGGTGGACGCGCCGGCCGTGACGCCAACGCAGGACACGCCGTCGAGCCAGGCGGGATCGATCTCGTCCGCGTTCTGGATCAGGTGGCTCGCGATGCCGAGGCGAGCCGCTACCTCGACGAGGCGGTTGCTGTTGGAGGAGGCGGGCGCACCGACCACCAGGACCAGATCCGCTTGCCGTGCCAGCTGCTTCACGGCGTCCTGGCGATTCTGGGTCGCGTAGCAGATGTCGTCCCGCTTGGGCAGCACGATGTGGGGGAAGCGCTGGCGCAGGGCCTCCATGACCTCGCGGGTGTCGTCCACCGAGAGGGTGGTCTGGGTCACGCAGCCCAGGCGTTCGGTGTCGTTCACCCGGAGCTTCGCGACGTCCTCGACGCTCTCGACCAGGAACATGCGCTCGGGCGCCTGTCCCATGGTGCCCTCGACCTCGACGTGTCCCGCGTGGCCGATCATCACGATCTCGTAGCCGTCGCGCACCAAGCGCCGCACCTCGTTGTGCACCTTGGTGACGAGGGGGCAGGTGGCGTCGATGGTCTCGAGCCCGTGGTCTGCGGCCACGCCGCGTACCGCGGGCGAAACGCCGTGCGCACTGAAGATCAGGGTCGCGTCCTCGGGAGCCTCGTCGGGCTCTTCGACGAAGATCGCCCCCTTCTCGCGCAGGGCATCGACGACGTATCGATTGTGGACGATCTCGTGGCGCACGTAGACGGGCGCGCCGTAGCGCTCGAGGCCGCGCTCGACGATCTCGATGGCGCGGTCGACCCCGGCGCAGAAGCCGCGGGGATTGGCGAGGAGGATCTTCATGGCTGGGCAGACTAGCTCGCGCACCTCTTCCTCGCCGGCTCCCCCGGAGGCAGCGGGCTGATCACGGGGCGGTAGAATCGGTGAAGCGGGTGGTGGGATTACCCGAGGAAACGAGGTCCGACGCGAATTGACCGGCCGAGGCGACGATGACGGGGATGGGAACGCGGATGGGACCGGAGAGCGTGGGAGCTTCGCGGATCTCGTCGGTGACGTGAAGCCCTTGAAGGCGCATCCCCGGCAGCATCCGGAGGCGAAGCCGCGTCCGTCTTCGACACGCAAGAGCTCGGAGAGCCCACGCTCCGGCTTCCGTTTCCCCGATCCCGACGAGGCTCGCCTCGCTGCCGCGCACGGGGTCTCCGACCGGGTGCTTCGCGATCTGCAGCGGGGCGATCCGCCCTTCGATGAGCGCCTGGACCTTCACGGTCTCGACCGCGGGGCTGCACGCCGACACCTCGAAAAGAATCTCCGCTCCGCGGCGTCCCGTGGCCTGCGCTGCCTGCTGATCGTTCACGGCGCGGGGCGCAGCTCGCCGGCCGGCGCGGTGCTGCGCGATGCGCTGCCGGAGTGGCTCGCGAAGCCGCCCTGCGCCCGCTGGCTGCTCGCCTTTGCGCCGGCCCAGCGCCGAGACGGCGGCGACGGCGCAACCTATGTGCTGCTGCGCCGGAGCGCTTAGCGCGCGGCGACGGCGACGGCGACGAAATCCGGAGGGCGCGAGGCGACGAAGCCCATGCCAGTGAGGCTCAAGGCCAATCCCAGAACCCAGGCGCCCCAGCCCGACATGGCGGGCACCGTTGGCGGTGTCTCGGTGGAGCGGACAAAACCGAAGCCTCCGCCACCGCCCTGGGTCCAGGACGTGAATCGGATGTCGATGTAGATGTCGTCGGAGATCAGGTGCAGGACCGCGTTGACTCCGATGACCGAGGTCGGACTGCAGTCGGCCCAGGGGAGGAGGGGCTCGAAGGTCAGTGCGGCCCAGTTGGCCGCGGAGCCCGTCGCCCATTCCGTGTCGGACGGCGCGCCCCCTCCGCAGCCCGAGGGCCCGCCTGGATCCACCACGGCGTTGAACATCGGCCCCGTGTCCTTTCTCGCGAAGCGCACGTTCGCGGTGATCTCATCCTGGTTTGCCGGCAGGCTCCACGGAACGAAGTTCCCCTTCGTAAAGGCGAGGTCCGGACCCGTCCACACCTCCTGGGCCTGGGCGACCGTCGGAGCGGAGCCGAGAAGCACGCCGAGCAGCACGCCGAGGGTGAGGATTCCAAGGCCACGGTTCGATCGACTGTATTCGCGCAAGTCAGCTCTCCCTCGACTGTGGCGTTCAGCACCAGAGCAGTCGGCCACAGTGTCTACCATCGAAGGAATCGCTGCGTCAACGGGTGTCGCGGCCTAATGACCTTTGCTCAGCTCGCTCCGAGCTCCAGCACCGAGGCCCGGTCGCCCAGCTCCTTGGCGTGCTCGCGAATGCGGCCATGGTGGGTGAAGAGGAGGACCTGGGTGCGGGTGGCCAGCTCCGCGAGCACCTCGAGGGTGGCGCGCGCGCGCTCGTCGTCGAAGTTCACGAGGATGTCGTCCACGATGAAGGGCATGGGTTCGGAGCGCGCGAGGTACTCCTCGAGGGTGGCGAGGCGCAGGGCCAGGAAGAGCTGGTCGCGGGTCCCCGAGCTCATCCCCTCGACACCGACGCTGCGGCCGTCGGCGCGCAGGGCCACGAGCTGGGGACGGTCGTCTTCGTCGTAGTGGGTCTGCAGGCTGCTGTGCTCGCCGAGGGTGAGCGCGCTAAATAGCTCCCGGGCGCGCACGAGTAGCGGCGCCTGGTGCTCCTTGCGGTAGTGCTCGATCTCGCGCTCGAGAATCGCCCGGGCGAGACGCAGCTCCACGTAGCGCTCGACATCCCGTCGCAAAGCAGCGAGCAGCTCCTGGGCGCCTTCCGCGGCGGCGGCGACCCGGGCGCTGCCGTCCATGCGATCCAGCTCCGCGCGCGCGCCCGCGCGTGTGCCCATGAGCTTGGTGCGGGTCGCTTCGAGCTCGTCGATCTGCTCCTGGAGAGCGTCTCGCTGTGCGGGAAGGCTGTCGGGATCGACCTCCCGAGCCTCGCTCTCCAGCTCCGCGATCGAGGCGCCGCCGCCGGCCCGGATGAGCTGCTCCTCGAACTCGGCCACGCGCTGCCGGGTCTTGCGCCATGCCTTCCAACTCTGCAGGGCCTCGTCGACACTCGCATCGTCGGAGCAGCCCGCCTCTTCGCGAAGCCTCGACAGCTGTGCCTCCGCGGCCTCGAAGTCCCGTTCGGCGTGCCGGGCCCGCTGGCCCTGCTGCTCCCTCTGCTCGAGATACTGCGCGCGCAGGGCTTCCTCTTTGTCGATCGCGGCGAGTGTTCCCGCCAGGCGCTGAACCGTCTGCTCCGGGGGCAGGTCCGCGAGATCGGGCGCATGGAGCGCGACGAAGTCGCCGAGCTGCGTCTCGAACTCGTCGAGGTCCCTGCGCATGCCGGCGATGCGCGCCGTCGCTCAGGCCCAGGCCGTCGACCGCCACGCTCCACTCGTCACGCCAGCACGACAGGCGCTCTTGCGCCTCGCGCTCGTCGTTGGCGGCCGCTTCCAGCTTCCGCTCCCCTTCCTCGAGGGCCGCGTCCAGCTCTCGCCGCCGCCGCTCTAGCGCTTCGATGGACTGGAGCATCTCGTCGGCTCGCGCGACCACGTCGGCCAGCTCCTCGCCTGTCTCCTCTTCGCCCCCCTCCTCGACGGCCTCCCCCTCGACGGCCTCCCCCAGCCGACGGAGCGAGGCGAGCAGCGCTCCGCGGCCCGAGGCGCGGGCTCCGGTGAGCTCGCTCAGCGCGTCTTCCTGCTTGCGGGCCTCGGCCGCGGCCCCGAGGAGCGTCTGCTGCCGCCGGAGCCAGGCGAGCATCTCCCGCGGCGGGTTGGGCTCGATCTGCACCGTCTGCCAGATGTCGCGCCACTCCCGGGCGAGGGTGCTCTCTCGCTCCGCGACCTGGGTGAGCTCGTTGCCCGCCTCTTCTAGAGCCTGCTCCGCCCGCCCGCGCCGGCCGAGCAGCTCCGCCTGGGCGGCCACGCGATCGGCCTCGCGTCGCAGGCGATCGGCGGTCTCGTCTGCGGACGCCACGCTGCCTTCGTAGGCCGTGGGCAGGGCATCGCCTCCCGCAAAGGCACTGATGTCCGCGTCGAGTGTGTCGTGCGCCGGGGCTGCGCCGCCGCTGCTCGCAGCTTCCGCCTCGGCGACATCCACTGCGGTATCGGGCGCCGAAGCGTCGACCCAGCGCCGGCGCACCAGGCGCCAGCCCGCGTCGCGCCGCTCCCGTTCACCGGCGAGCTCCTCCTCGCTGGGAACCGCTCCGCTTCCCCGCAGCGTTTCGAGCCGGGCATCGACATCGCGGATCTCGTCCGCGGCCTTCTGCCGGCCTGCGCCCAGCTTCTCGCGCTCCTTCTCGAGGGCGTCGAAGCCCCCCTGGAAGCGCTCGAGGGTCTCTAGGGCGGGGATGGCTGCGCGTTCGAGCTCTTCGAGGCTTCCGGACCAGAGGCCGAGGGCCGCGAGGTCGTCGTGGCAGGCGCGCCGCGCGCGCTGGCAGCGAAGGGCCAGGGAGCTCGCCTGTCCATCGACGTCGCCCAGCTTGCGCGCCGCCGCCAAAACGCGGCCGAGCTCCGCGCCGTCCCGCACGGCGGGAAGGGCGGCCAGCTCGGCACGCGCGGCCTCCTGCTTCCCGGTGCCCTCGCGCAGGGTCTCGAGCGCGTTCTCGGCGCGGGTCTGCAGCACACCGTATTCGCTTGCGAGCTCCTGGATCTGTCGGCGGCGCGCCAGCGGGGCGCGCAGCTCGTCGAGCTGCTCGACGGCCACGTGGGTGCCCAGGGCCGCCAGGGCCGCGGCCAGCTCCTCGCCGAGCCGCTCGCGCCCCCCCTCGCGTCGGGGCAGCTGAGCGGACGCGGTCTTGTAGCTGCCGAAGCGCTCGCGGAAGCTCTCGACGACCTCCCTTTGCTGCGAGAGAGCGGGATCGAGCGCCAGCTCGGCCAGCTTCTTGGCGATCTCGTCGACGGCCTCGAGAGCCCGGCTGCGCGCCTCGCCCTGGTCGCGCCGCGTTTGCAGCGCCGCTTGGAGCCGCTCTTCGAAACCCTCGTCGAGGGAGATCACCTCACCCATGGCTTCGATGGATTCGAGGGCGTGGCGTCGCTGACCGAGGAGGGGCAGGACACTGCCCAGGCGCTGGAGGCGATTGTGCTCGCCGCGCAGGCCGCCGAGCTCGCTCTGGATGCCCCGGAGCTCGTCTTCCGCCTCGCTGAAGGCGCTGTCGTGGGCCTCCCAGTCCCGCGGCTTGAGGGCGCCCTGCTTGATCTCCGATTGGATCTGCTTGAGCCGCGCGAGGCCGGCGTTGATGCTGGGCTTCGAGGCGCGCGCGGCGAAGAGCGCCTTGGCCTCGTCCTCGAGGCCCGAGATCACCTTGCGCAGGTTGCCCGAGCCCAGCCCCGCCGCGAAGAGCGACTTGCCCAGGTCGCCCTGCTCCTCGAGCAGGCTCTGGCCCCCCTCGACGAGGGTCGCGTGGTCGATGCCGAAGAAGCTCCCGAAGAGCTCGTCGGGGACGCCGCGCAAGAAGGGCTCGAGGGTGGCGTCGTCCATGGCGTCGGCATCGTCCCAGCTGCGCAGGGTGTTCTTGCTTCCTTTCTTGCGCAGGAAGGCCAGCTCGCGGCCGTCGGAATCGCGCAGGCGGCCGCCGATGCGCATGCTCGGGTAGTCGTGGAGGAAGTCGTCGCTGCTGCGCGCCGGAATCCCGTAGAGCAGATGGTGGATGGCGCGCAGGGCCGAGCTCTTGCCCGCTTCGTTGCGGCCGAAGATCACGTGGAGCCCGGGGGCGCCCGACCCGAGCTCGATGCGGCGCTCGGTGAAGGGGCCATAGGCCTTGAGGTAGAGCTCGAGGATCTTCACCGGGAGTCCCCCTCTTCGAGGAGACGGGAGAGAAGAAGCTCTCTTACCTGGGGGAGCGCGCTCTTCAGGGTGGTGAGATCGGTCGGGTCCAGGGGCTCTTCTCCCGCCGTGAACTCCGGGGGCAGCTTGCCCTTCAGCTCGCTGAATTCTTCGCACAGGCTCTCGAGCTCGACGGGCGCTTGCTCGAGGCCCGCGATCATGCGCAGCAGATCGCCCAGCGCGTCGTCCCGCTCGAGCTCGGCGTCGAGATCGACCGGGCGTGGGCGGACGAGCGACCCTCGAGCACCAGGCGAGCCGCCAGCAGGCGATCGCCCGCCGCGCGTTGCTCCGTCTCCAGGGCCTCGCGCACCCGGTCGATGCTGGCCTCGGCGCTCGCGGTCTCTGCGAGGTCGACGGAGACAACGGCCCAGCGCAGGACGTCGAGCTCCCGGCTCTCGACCGCGCTCACCTCGCCGTCTTCGACCGTGACCAAGCTGCAGCCCTTGGGACCGGTCTCGCGGATGTGCCGCCCCTGGACGTTGCCGGGAAAGACGATCCAGGGATCCCGCGATACCTCCTCGCGCTTGTGGACATGGCCGAGGGCCCAGTACTGATATCCCTTGGAGCGGAGCGTATCGAGGGAGCAGGGCGCGTAGTCGTCGTGGGGGGGCCGGCCGTCGAGGCTCGTGTGCAGGAGGCCGATGTCGAAGCGCGCCGGGTCTCCCGCCGGG
>JAFDEK010000204.1 GCA_019310385.1 Deltaproteobacteria bacterium | reverse complement strand
GGGGTGCCGATGCGGATTCTGGGGATCGACCCGGGCTCCAGAGCGACGGGCTACGGCGTCATAGAGAGTCGCGGCGGTCGCCTCGATCACGTCGCCCACGGCATCATCCGCCCCTCGGCGAAGATCTCGCTGGCTCGCCGGTTGGAGTGCATCCATCGAGGTGTGCTCGAGGCGGCCGAGCAGCACCGTCCCGACATCGCGGCGGTCGAGCTGGTCTTCACGGCCGTGAACCCGCGCTCCGCCCTGATTCTCGGCCAGGCGCGAGGTGCGGCGCTGACGGCGCTCGGTGCCATGGGCCTCGACGTCTTCGAGCTCGCGGCGCGCGAGGTGAAGCAGGCCGTGGTGGGGACGGGCGGCGCCGAGAAGGCTCAGGTGCAGGCCATGGTGATGCGGCTGCTGTCGCTCGATTCGACTCCGCCGAGCGATGCGGCCGACGCGCTCGCGGTTGCGATCTCGCAGGCCAACGCAGGGCGGCTCAAGGACCTGGGCGTGCGCACTCGCGCGTCGCGCCGCCGCGGCATGCGGGGTGCGACCCACTTGTTGGAGGATCGCCGATGATCGCCTGGCTCGAGGGTGTGCTGCGCGAGAAGGCCCCCACCCGGGTGGTGCTCGACGTGGGCGGGGTCGGGTACGAGCTGCTGATCTCGCTGCGCACCTTCGAGACCCTGCCCGATTGCGGCAAGACCGTCGCGTTCCACGTACGCACGGTGGTTCGGGAGGATGCGTTCCTGCTCTACGGCTTCGCCCAGCCGCTCGAGCGCGAGGTCTTCGAGCTGCTCGTGAAGGCCAACCGTGTCGGCCCGAAGGTCGCTCAGGCGATCCTCTCCGGAATGGAGCCGGAGGGCTTGTTACGCGCTCTGCGCGACGGTGACGTCAAGGTGCTGCGCAAAGCGCCGGGGATCGGCCCGAAGATGGCCGAGCGCATGGGGGTGGAGCTGCGCGAGGGCGCGACGGCCCTGATCGAGCGTTCGACTGAATCCGGTGTGCTGCCGGAGGCGCAGGGCGACGCGTCGGGCGACGTGCGTGAGCAGCTCCTTTCCGCGCTGCTGAACCTCGGCTATCCCAAGGCTCAGGCGGAGCGAGTCGTGGACGTCGCCGCCGAGGAGGCGGGCGAGGGCGCGACCATCGAGACCCTGATCCGCCTCGCCTTGCGGAGGCTCGCTCCATGAACCCCGAAGTCGATCGTGGACCCGTGAGCCTCGATATCGCCGCCGAAGAGCGCAGCTCGGAGGAGAGCCTCCGGCCCTCGACCCTCGACGAGATGGTGGGGCAGGACCGGCTGCGCGAGAACCTCTCGGTCTTCATTCGTGCCGCGCGCAGCCGTGGCGAGCCGCTCGATCACACGCTCTTCTACGGCCCGCCGGGGCTCGGCAAGACCTCCCTGGCGCGCATCGTGGCCAACGAGCTCGGCGCCCAGTTCCACGCCACCAGCGGCCCCGCCATCGAGCGCCCGGGCGACCTCGCCGCGCTGCTCTCGAACGTCGAGGAGGGGCAGGTCCTCTTCATCGACGAGATCCACCGTCTCTCGGCCACCGTCGAGGAGATCCTCTACCCGGCCATGGAGGACTTCCAGCTCGACCTGCTGATCGGCGAGGGACCGAGCGCCCGCTCGATCCGCCTCGACCTGCCGCCCTTCACTCTGGTTGGCGCCACCACCCGCGCCGGCCTGCTGACCTCACCGCTGCGCGACCGCTTCGGCTGGAGTGCGCGCCTCGAGTACTACCCGGTGTCCGATCTCGAGCGCATCGTGGCGCGCTCGGGGCGCCTGCTGGGCGTCACGCTGGAGGCCGCCGGCGCCCAGGAGATCGCATGCCGCTCCCGCGGCACGCCGCGCATCGCGAATCGCCTGCTGCGCCGCGTTCGCGACTTCGCGCAGGTGCACGAGGGCCCCGACAAGCCAGTGGGGCGGGACGGCGCTTGCTTCGCCCTCGATCGGCTCGAGGTGGACGATGTTGGCTTCGATAGCCTCGACCGCGCGCTGCTCTCGACCCTGATCGATAAATTCGACGGAGGCCCGGTCGGGCTCGAGACCCTGGCCGCCGCAGTCGGCGAGGACAAGGGCACCCTCGAGGACGTGGTGGAGCCCTACCTGATTCATCAGGGCTTCCTGGACCGCACGCCGCGGGGCCGCGTCGCGACCCAGCGCGCCCGGGACCACTGGCGCCGCACTCGCTGAGTCGCCCGCGCAGCGGGGGCGGAAGATTGAAGCGTGGCTGCAGCTCGCCTGCCGTCGGCCCGAGTCGGGCCCATGGGATTCCGCCCTGGCAGATCGACGGGGCCCGGAGCGTCGACAGGGCTCAAAGCAGGCTTCCGGGCGACCGATAGAAGACCCTGAACCGTGTGCGGCTACCGACTCGCAGAGGTGACCCGGAGAGGGCCGCCTCGAGAGCGGGCGGTGCCCAGCATGAGAGGGTGTGGGTTAGCGTGCGACTGGTCGGACGAATTCTCGCTGGGCTCGTGGGGCTTCCGGTGCTTCTGCTCGGATGCTTCGGGCTGACGGCGCATCACTTTCCGGGCACGGATTTCATGCAGCTCATCTACTCCGGGCTGCAGGGAGCCAACAAGCTCTTGATCGAGCAGGGGATGGACATCCCCATCGACGCATCGGTCACCCTCGAGGAGTGGCTGGTACACCCGGCGCTCCGCTACGTGATCGCGCCCATCGGCTTCATCCTCCTGGTCCTCGCCGCCGGCGTGCGAATTCGGGGCAAGGACAAGGAGGCCGAGGAGCCGCAGGCCAGCGCCGACGATCCGATGGCCGTCACGGACAAGCGCGAGAAGAAGAAGATCCTCAAGGACGCCGCCGCGCTTCGGAAGAAGGGGCAGTTCGAGGAGGCGGGCGACCTGGTCTGGTCCGCCAAGGAGCTCGACAAGGCCGCCGACTACTTCATCGAGGGCGAGCTCTTCGGCCGCGCCGCCGAGATCCGGCACGATCAGAACCGCTTCATCGAGTCAGCCGATCTGCACATCAAGGACGGCAATCACGAGTCCGCCGGAGCAATCTTCGCGCAGCAGGAGGAGTGGGCACGGGCCGCTGAGTGCTACCACGAGACCGGCGGCATGAGCGTTGCGGCCGAGATGTTCGACAAGGCCGGCGAGTACGCGAAGGCGGCAAAGTGCTATGAGGAAGTGGAGTTCCACCGCCACGCGGCATCCGCCTACGTGAAGATCAAGAACTGGCCGAAGGCCGCTGCCTGCCTCGAAGAGGTCTTCCGCAGCGAGTTCAACACGGTCAAGAACGACGCCGCCAAGCTGAAGGAGCTGCAGAAGATCGCCAAGCAGGCGGGCCAGCTCTTTCACAGAGCGGGAGATACCGAGAAGGCCAAGCACATCCTCAAGGAGGCCGAGTGCTGGGCTGAGGCGGGGCAGGTCGCGATGCACCTGGAGAACTTCGCTGAGGCCGCCGAGTACTTCCGAAACGCCGGAAGGAGGCTGGAGACTTCAGCCAGGCGGGTGACCTCTATCGCCAGCTCGAGAGCTACGCCGAGGCCGGCAACTGCTACCGAGAGGGCGGTGACCACGCCGCCGCGGCGGAGATGTTCAAGGTCGGCGGCGACCGCGCTGCCGCAGCGGAGTGCTACGAGCGCTCGGGCCGCTACACCGAGGCGGCGGAGTGCTTTGCGCTGGCGGGCACCTTCGAACGCGAGGCGGAGCTGCTCGACAAGGCCGGGGAGTGGATGAAGGCCGGAGAGGTCTTCCATCGCGAGGGGATGGACGACGAGGCCATCACCGTGCTGCAGAAGATCGAGCAGGAGCACGATGACTTCAGCGCCGCCTCTGCGCTGCTCGGCGACATGTTCCGAGCGCGTGGGCAGCTCTCGCTCGCAGTCAAGAAGCTGCGCCAGAGCATCGGCGACACCGAGCTCGAGCGCGACAACCTGCCCGTCTACTACACGCTCGCCACCATCCTCGAATCGAACGACCAGATCGTAGAGGCAGTCGAGATCTACGAGAAGGTGATGGCCTTCGACTACCACTACGAGGACGTGGAGCGAAAACTCGTCGAGGCCAAGGCGAAGGTGCCCGAGTCGACCCCCCTGACCCAAGCTCCCATCGACGGCAGTGGGACCGGCACCGCTGGCACCATGCCCGTTGCGGCCAGTGGCCAGCCCGGGCGATACCAGGTGGTGGGTGAGCTCGGGCGTGGCGGCATGGGCATCGTCTACAAGGCAAAGGACACGCTGCTCGACAGGCTGGTCGCCTACAAGGTGCTTCCCGACTCGTTCCAGGAGAACCCCCAGGCCCTCGCGAACTTCCTACGCGAGGCCAAGGCGGCGGCAAAGCTCAATCACCCGAACATCGTCACCGTCTACGACACCGGCGAGCAGGATGGCCGCTACTACATCGCGATGGAGTACGTGGACGGCACCACGCTCAAGGAGATCCTGCGCCGACGCGGCGTGATTTCGGCGGCGGGCATCCTCCACGTGCTGATTCAGGTCAGCGAGGCGCTCGCCTACGCGCACGAGAAGAAGGTGGTCCACCGCGACATCAAGCCGGCCAACACAATGTGGACCCGGGACAAGAAGGCGAAGATCATGGACTTCGGTCTCGCCAAGGTCGTGGAGGAGGCGCGCAACCACACCACCGTCGTGGCCGGTACGCCCTACTACATGAGCCCGGAACAGACCCTGGGCAAGAACATCGATCACCGCACGGACATCTACTCGCTCGGCGTTACCTGCTTCGAGCTCGCGACGGGGACCGTGCCCTTCAAGGAGGGCAACATCCCCTACCACCACGTACACACGCCGGCGCCGGACATTCGCGAGCTGCGCCCC
>JAFDEK010000137.1 GCA_019310385.1 Deltaproteobacteria bacterium | reverse complement strand
ACGTCCACGACCTCGAGGGCCTCGCTGGGGCGGCCATTCTTCGAGACTTGTAGTGCCCTCACGCATGTCTCCTCTGGCTGGCTTCGCGATGACCCAGCCGATGGCAGCTACGGCGTCCCGCACCCGCTGCTGTGACGACCGTCACGGTAGCAAAGGGAGCGTTGACTTCGTCCGGCGGTGATGGGAGTGTGGGGCCTTGCGAACGGATTGCGGAAGGTGGAATGCGGATCCGAAGAAAGCACGACCTCCATCTACCGGAGCGGCGCCTGCAGATCGCAGCCACCGCGGTCGCCACCGCCACAGCCATCGCCATCGTGATCGCGCCGTCGCTTCCCGCCTCTGCCCAATCCCCGCGTGCCTCCACGCTCCCTGAGCGGCGGCTCTTCTCGGCGGACTCGGACGACGGTTCCCTTCCGACGGTACGCTTCGATCGAGCCACACGCCGAGCCGCCGCTCGGCGTAAGGGGCGCTTTCGCGTCTCCCGCTTTCCGCTGCGGCGCGACCTCGAGGTGGAGCTCGAGCTCGAGCCCTTCCGGGTCACCAGCGCCCGAACCCGATTCGTGCTCGGGCGAAAGAGCGCCCCCGACATCCCCCTCGACTTCGACTCTTCCGAGATCTCCCTCTTTCGCGGCGAGGTGAGGGGGCGACCCGGCTCACGGGTCGTCCTCGTGCTGCGCGACGGGCACCACACCGGCAGCATCGACCTCGGCCCGGGCGCGCCGCGCTTCCGGATCTCGTCCCGTGGCCGCGGGGGGCGCGAGCTCGGCCCCGAACGCGCTTCCGTGTTCGAGGCCGTCGCCGCGCCCGAGCTTCCGCCGGGCGTCCCCTTCTGCGGTGTCGAAGGCGAGGAGTCCACGGCAACCGAGGCGGCCCTGGAGCCTCGAGCCGCGGCCTCCACCCCTGCCGGGCCCTTCGTCGGCCAGAGGCACATGCAGGTCGCCGTGGACACCGACCATGAGTTCTTCCAGCTCTTCGGGGACGCCAGCGAAGCGGCAGCGTACCTCGTCGCCCTGTGGGCGCAGAACAGCGACATCTACCTGCGCGATCAGGACACCCACATCGAGCTCACCTACGCACGCATCTGGGACCAGCCGGACGACCTCTTCAATCAGGTCGATCCGAGCCCGCTCTCCGATTTCCAGTCCGAGTGGAACGCCAACATGGGCGCCGTGCCGCGCGACGTCGCGCAGCTCCTCTCCGGACGACGCGACTACCCCTTCGGCGGCCAGGCCTATCTCTCCGCCATGTGCGGCGCAAACGCCTACGGGGTGGTGGGGTACATCCAGGGCTTCTTCCCGGACCCGAGCAAGCCGAGCCCCTTCACCTACGACATCTCGGTGAGTGCCCACGAGCTCGGTCACAATGCGGGCACCGGCCACAGCCACGATTCGCCCAACTTCGTCGATAGCTGCGACGACCCGCTCAGCACGCCCCAGCGCGGGAGCATCATGAGCTATTGCGGCCAGACCTGGAGCGGCGGCAACGCCAACCGCGACAATTACCTCCACAGCCGCATCCAACAGAACATCGACTCACATCTCGGGATTTCGTCCTGCATCGTCGACGACTGCAACCTGAACAACGTCGCGGACTCCCTCGACATCTCCGGCGCCACCAGCCTCGATGTCAACACCAACGGCGTGCCCGACGAGTGCGAGGACTGCGACGACGACGGCACCCTCGACCCCCAGGACATCGCCATGGGCGAGCCGGACGTGGACGGCAACGGCATTCCGGACGCCTGCGAGCCGGACTGCAACTCGAACTCCGTCCCCGATGCCCACGACATCTCTCTCGCCACGAGCCTCGACGCCTACGGGAACGACATTCCGGACGAGTGCGAGGTGGACTGCAACTCGAACTCCACCTCGGACTACAGCGAGATCCAGCTCGACATGACCCTCGACGTCGACCGCAACGCCGAGCTCGACGCCTGCCAGGACTGCGACGGCGACACGACACCCGATCGGGTCGAGCTCGGCGGTGCCCATGGCTTGTGGATCGCGAGCGGCCTCGCGTCCTCTCCGATTCGCGAGTTCTACGCGAGCACGGGCGTCCTGACCGGCGTCTCTGGCGGCTCGGGCGCGGCGTTGATGGCGGGAGCCCAGGACCTGTTGATCACGCCGGGCGGGCGGGTGCTGGTTTCGAGCGGGGACGACGACCGCGTCGCGGAGTTCGATCTCTCGGGCAGCTATCTGGGTGACTTCATCAGCCCGGGATCCGGGGGCCTCGGCGAGCCGAAGGCCCTCGTTCTCGCGCCGAATGGCGACCTCCTCGTCGCCAGCCACCTGAGCGATGAAGTGCTGGCTTACGACGGCAGCACCGGTGCCTCCCTCGGCGCCTTCGTCTCCGCCGGCTCCGGCGGGCTCGACGGCCCCTTCGGAATGGCCTTCGGCCCGAACGGCAACCTCTTCGTCACGACCGAGGCCGGCGGGGTCATCGAGTACAACGGCGCCACCGGCGCGGGGGTCGGGAGCTTCGTTTCCACTGGGAACAACGGCGGCCTCACGGATCCCCGGCACATCCTGTTCAAGCCCGATGGCAACCTGCTCGTCACGAGCTTCGGCAGCGACGAGACCCTCGAGTTCCAGCGCGACACCGGATGGCCCCTGGGACGCTGGGCTCTGTCCGGAAACGAGGGCGGCACCCGCCTCAATCAAGAGAGCCCGTGGGGTCTGCGGATCGGGCCCAGCGGCAACGTCTTCATCACACGGACCGGCGAGGCCTTCGGCTCGAGCGGCGGCGGCGGCCACGACGACGACATCGAAAACGACGAAGCAGGGGAGCTCCACCTCACCAACGCCCAGATCTACGAGTTCGACGTCGCTACGGGCAACTTCCTTCGCGCCCACATCAACGGCAACGACCACGGCATGGAATTCCCGACCGGCTTCGACTTCGTCCCGGGCTGGGGGGTGGACTGCAACGCCAACCTGACCCAGGACTCGTGCGACATCGCCCTGGGCACGAGCCTGGATGTCGATAGCGGCGGCGTCCCCGACGAATGCGAGGTCGACTGCAACACGAACGGCACCCTGGACCGCCTGGACATCATCCCCTTCGGCGCCAGCACGGACTGCAACCACAATCTCGTCCCGGACGAGTGCGACACCGTGGCGCTGGTCGACGGACCCTGTGAGCCAGTGACGGAGGTCTCCTGCAGCGACGGATTCGACAATGACCGTGACGGTCTCGCGGACTGCGCCGACTCGGACTGCGACCTGCTGCCCGCCTGCTCGACGTCCATCAGCCTCGGCGCGACCTTCCCGCTGGACGCAGAGTCCTTCGTTTACGCCGATGACCTCTTCCGCAGCACCGCGCAGCCTGCCTACGCCTCGGGCAGCTACGGCGCGAACGCCGGCTTCGAGGGCGGGGGCGGCCTCCGGGTCGACGTCGGTGGCATCGACGGGAATTACATTCTCGACATGTCGGGAGGCTGGCAGCGGAGCTTCGATCTCGCCACGGCGGGCAACGTCACCGTCACCTTCCGCTACCGGATGGACCAGGCTCCCACTTACGAAGACGACGAATTCAGCCAGGTGCTCTTCGCCAGCGACGGCGCCCTGGTTGGAACCCTGGGCAACGACTACATCGTGCAGCTCACCGGCGACGGCCAGAACGGAAGCACCCAGACGGTGACCACCGGGTGGCAGCGCGTCACCCTCGACCTGGGAGTGCTCTCTGCCGGGACCCACACCATCGCCCTCGGCGGCTACAACGACAAGAAGAACCTACCCGACGAGTTCACGGCCTTCTTCTTCGACGACGTGGCGATCCTCGGCCCGGCCATCGGAGTGTGCGGTGACAGCAACGTCGACCCGGGTGAAGATTGCGACGACTTCGACCCCTGTACCGCCGACTCCTGCGACGACGTCACTGGCTGCGCGAACGATCCGATCCCCTTCTGTCCGTCCGAGATTCCGAGCAGCGGTCCGTGGGGGCGCGGCCTCCTCGGCGTGATGCTCGCCCTCGCCGCCACCCTACTACCCGGGATTCGCCGTCGCGCCAGCCGCTCCGCCCGCCCCCTCAGCCAGAGCAGCTGAGAGCCGTCACAACCCGAGCAGCACACGATTGTCGATCAAGCGCACCTCGGCCCCGCGGCCATCGGGGTCCGGACTGAAGCGCACGGCCAGGGCCAGAAGAGCCGGGCCGGCCAGGGTCGCGGGCGAGGGCTCGAGACTCTCGGGGTCCCGCAGCTCGGCGTAGTCGATCTCGGCCAGGGACGCCTTGGCGATCTCGCCACGCACTCCCGCCAGCAGCTTCACGGTGTCGCGCTCACCCGCGGCGACGGCCTGCCCGGCGCCATCGAGGGCCCGCACCAGGGCCAGGGCCTGCTTGCGGGCCTGGGGCCCGAGACGAAGGTTCCGGCTCGAGCGCGCCAGGCCGTCGGCCTCGCGCACCGTGGGGGCGCCGACGATCTCGACGTCGAAGCCCAGGTCGCGCGCCATGCGGCGAATCAGGGCGAGCTGCTGGAAGTCCTTCTCGCCGAAGACCGCAACGTGGGGCTTGGCGGCGAGCAGGAGCTTGGAGACAACGGTCGTGACGCCTCGGAAGTGTCCCTCCCGCGCGGCGCCGCACAGGGGCTTGCTGAGCTCGCTGACCTCCACCCAGGTCTGAGCACCGGGGGGGTAGAGCTCCTCGGGGCGTGGAGCGTAGACGACGTCGACCCCGGCCTCCCGGCACGCGCGCAGGTCGCCCTCGAAGCTGCGCGGATAGCCGTCGTAGTCCGCCGGGTCGTCGAACTGGGTCGGGTTCACGAAGATCGAGACCCACACCCGATCGGCCCGGCGCCGCGCCTCCTCGACCAGAGCAAGGTGCCCCGTGTGGATCGCGCCCATGGTGGGCACGAGGGCGATGCGCCGACCGGCGCCGCGCTCGGCGTCGGCGAGGGCCTGAAGCTCGCCTCGGCTTCGGATGATCTGCATGCCGGACATCAGGAGTAGGAGTGCTGTTCGTCCGGGAACTTCTGGTTGACGACCTCGTCCGCGAAGGTCCGGACCGCCGTGGAGACGACGGCGCCGAGATTGGCGTACTGCTTGGCAAAGCTCGGCGACCAGTCGTTGAGGCCGAGCAGATCGTGCATCACCAGCACCTGCCCGTCGCAGCTCACCCCGGCGCCGATCCCGATGGTGGGGATGGAGAGCTCGGCGCTGACCTCCTTGGCGAGCTGTGCCGGGATGCCCTCGAGCACCACCGCGAAGGCGCCCGCCTCCTGCACCGCCCGGGCATCGTCGAGTACTTGCAACCGCCCCTTCTCGCCGCGGCCCTGCACCCGAAAGCCTCCCATGCGGTTCACCGCCTGGGGGGTGAGGCCGACGTGGCCCATGACCGGGATCTCGGCGGCGACGATACGCTCGATGGTCTCGATCATCCGGACCCCACCCTCGAGCTTCACCGCCGCGGCTCCGGCCTCTTTCACGAAGCGGATGGCGTTGCGCAGGGCGTCTTCCGGGCTCACCTGGTAGCTGCCGAAAGGCATATCGGCGACCACGAGGGCGCGCGCGGCGCCCCGGGAGACGAGGCGGGTGTGGTACACGACCTCGTCCATCGTCACGGGAAGGGTCGTGTCACAGCCCTGGACCACGTTGCCGAGCGAGTCGCCCACCAACAGCACGTCGATGCCCGCCGTGTCGAAGATACGGGCAAAGGTGAAGTCGTAGGCGGTGAGCATGGTGATCCGCTCGCCGCGGCGCTTGCGAGCCGTGAGAGAGCGGGTGGTGACGCGATGCTCGCGCGCCGCCGACGCGGTGACGGTGGACAAGGGGGATGCCTCCCGTGCTTCCCCGAAGTCCCCCCCAGCGAGCCACCCCCGCCGAGGGGGCCGTCTCACATGCTGGAAAACAAAAAAACGCCTACCGGAGACTGCTGTCAGTCCGGAGGCGCTGAAAAAGGAGGGGGGGCGTCTGAAAACGCCAACCACCTTCTCTCACCCCCGTCTCGGTCCTACTGGATCCAAGCGGCTCGTTGGAAGACCGAGGTCCTCCAAGCGAGCGGGCGATTCCTAGGCGTCGTCGTTGCTTTCCCGGGGTCGAATTCCGGGGCTGCTTGCCATGCAAGCAATTGGTTATTCAGTTTGCGATTCGATGGGGATCGCTGCCTTGCGGTTCCCCTCAAACGCCACAAAGCATAAGACAGGTGGGCTGGAGGTCAACATTCTCTCGCTGGGCAGCCGCGGCTCCAAACCCATCCACCCCCAGGGGATCAGCCCTCTCCGGCGCCGAGCAGCTCCCGCAGAGCCGGCGGGAGGTAACGGCTCTCGAGCAGCTCCCCGGCGTGGTCGCGCAGGGCCGATGCCAGCACCCGGAGCTGCACGTCGACCGGATCGCCCCGGGACAGCACGATCCAGAGCTTGCCCCGCACCCGGCACACCGCACTCCCCGGCGGTGATTCCCCGTTGGCCAACCCCGCAGCGCCGACGAGGCGCACGTCGAGCTCCGCCTCTGCGCAGAGATCCAGCAGGGCCTGCATGAGCTCAGTGTTCTCCATGGATGACGGGCTCCCCTGTTGTTCGGAATGAGATTGCTTCGGAATGAGATTGCTTCGGGATCAGATCTCGAGCAGACGCGACAATTCGAGCCAGCGCTCGGGCTCGATGGTCTCCGCCCGGGCGCCCGGGTCGATCTGCGCCCCCTCGAGTGCCGCAACGAGAACGGCGCGATCGCCGCCACCGAAGCCGCCCCCGCGCAGCGCGTTGCTCACGGTCTTGCGACGCTGCGCGAAGGCTGCGCGCACGACTCGCTCCACCCGCCGCAGCTCGTCGACGCCTTCGTCCCGCGCGAGGGGCGAGTCGAGGCGCGGCGTGATGCGCAGAAAGTCCGAATCCACCCTGGGCGCCGGAAAGAAGCAGCTGGGCCCGAGGTGCTTGCAGCAGTCGACGTCGACACAGAGCTGGTGGAGCACCGCGAAAGAGCCGTAGTCCCGGGAGCCGACCTCGGCCGAGAGGCGCCGGGCCACCTCGCTCTGGAGCATGACGGACCAGTCGGCCAGGCGCCCGCGCAGATCGAGGAGCCGACGCAGCAGCGGGGTCGCGGCCGAGTAGGGGAGGTTCGCAACGACCCGCAGCGCACCCGCTCGAGGCGCGGCAGCCCTGCCCTCTTCACCTTCTTGGCCTTCGTGGCCTGCCGGGCCTGCTCGGCCTTCGGCGCCGACCGCGCCCTCTGCGAGCTGATCGAGCAGCCCGCCCAGATCCAGCTTCAGGGCGTCGGCGTGGACGAGCGACACATGATCGGGTAACGCGCCCTCGGACTCGAGGGCGCGCACCAATCCCGAGTCGATCTCGACGCTGATCACCCGGGCGGCGCGCGCCGCGAGGGCACGGGTCAGGACCCCGAGGCCGGTCCCGACCTCGAGGATCCGATCGCCCTCGGCCACGCCGGCCAGCTCGGCCAGGCGCTCCGCCATGTCGTCGTCCACCAGGAAGTTCTGGCCGAGATCCTTGCGCAGATAAAGGCCGTGGCGCTCCAGGGTCGCGCGGACCGATGAGACGCTCACGCGCCCTCGCCGGCCGGGCCGCCCGACGCCCCCCGTCGCCACGGCGTCTCGCCGACGGGGACCCGGGAGAAAGCGTTCAGCTCGAGGGCGTCCCGCTCGCCTCTCGCGAGGAGTCGCGCTCCCGCGGCCGCGATCATGGCGGCGTTGTCCGTGCAGAGCTCCGTTGGAGGAAAGACGACCCGGAAGCCCTCCTTCTCGCCTGCCTGGCGCATGCGCTCTCGCAGGCGGCGGTTGGCCGCGACGCCCCCCACGACGGCGATGCGCGAGATGCCTTCGCCGCGCAGGGCGCGACGCGCCTTCAGTACCAGGCTGTCGGTGGCGGCCGCCTCGAAGGAGGCCGCAAGGTCGCTGACCTCGCGGCGACCGAGAGCCGCGAGCCCCCCGCGTCGCTCCAGCTCCACCGCGACAGCGGTCTTGAGGCCGCTGTAGGAGAAGTCGAGGCCGGGCTGCTTCTCCATGGGCCTGGGAAAGCGGACCGCGCTGGGGTCGCCCTCCTGGGCCGCTTGGGAGATGGCCGGCCCGCCCGGGTACTCGAGGCCCAGCAGCTTGGCGACCTTGTCGAAGCTCTCGCCCACGGCGTCGTCTCGGGTCTCGCCCAGCAGGCGCGGCGGCCCCTCTTCCTCGACCCGGTAGAGCGCCGTGTGGCCGCCGGAGACAACGAGACCCACGTAGGGCGCGACGAGCTCGGCATCGCTGAGCTCCGCCGCCACGAGATGCCCCACCAGATGATGCACACCCACCAGGGGAAGCTCGAGGCGATAGGCCAGCGCCTTGCCGAAGGAGAGACCGACCAACAACGAGCCCACCAGACCGGGACCCGCCGTCACCGCGATGCCGTCGAGCTGGGATGTCTCGAGCCCCGCCTCGACCAGGGCCGCCTCCACCACCTGGGAGACGGCGCGCACGTGGTCTCGGGAGGCGAGCTCCGGCACCACGCCGCCATAGGGGCGGTGCACCTCGTTCTGGCCGTGGACGACGCTCGAGAGAAGCTCGCCGGGGCTGCGCACGACCGCCGCGGCCATCTCGTCGCAAGAGCTCTCGATGCCCAGGACCCGGTGGCGGAAGCTGGACTTCATGGTAGGCGATAGCTGCGCTTCATAAAGAGTCGCTGCCCGTCATGTGGAGCCGCCGCGTTTCATGGAGAGGCGAAGAGCGCGCGCCCCCTTCAGGTGTTGCGGCGCTCGAGCTGCTCCTGCTCCGATTTGCAGTCGATGCAGAGCTGGGCCATCGGCCGCGCCTGCATGCGCTTGGCCCCGATGTCCTCGCCGCAGTTGATGCACTCGCCGAAGACGCCCTGATCGATCTTGTCCAGGGCCTCGTTGATCTTGTTGATCAGTCCGCGCTCGCGCTCGCGCAGCCGACCCATGAAGGCGAGATTCTGCTCCGATGAGGCGGTGTCGATCTCGTCGGGAAAATCGTCGGGGTCGAGATGGATGTCCCCGGTCAAGGTTCGCTTCGCGTTCCCGAGCAAGTCCTCTCGCTTCTGGAGCAGAAGCTTCTTGAACTTCTGCATGTCGCGCTTCTTCAACGGTCCACCTCTCTTGGTTCGTGTCGAAATCTCGTCCGTGTCGATACTCGATCAGCCCGTGGCGATCATTTCCAGCTGCCGTTCGGCCTTTGGCGCCAGAGCCGAGTCGGGGTACTCCTTGATCACCCGTTCGAACGCCCTCTTCGCAGCCTCCTGGAAGCCCGGTCCGAGCTTGAGGAGCGACTCGCCCTGCCGGTACAAAGCGTCGGGTGCCTTGTTGCCGGAGGGGTAGTTTCGCACGACGTCGTCGAAGCGGAGAACGGCATTCTTGTAGTCGCCCTGCTTGAAATGGCAGTCGGCCATCCAAAAGGCCGCATCATCCGCGTACGGCGAAGCCGGATAAGTCTGCAAGAACTTCCTGAAGCGGTCAATACAGGCGGTGCTGTCGTTGGTGCGCCACGCCGCGTAGGCGCCCCGGTAGGCCTTGACCTCGTCCGACGTATCGGCGCGCGGCGGATCGCCCTCAACCCCCGCACCCGTCCCGTCTGGGCTTTCGGCCCCGACCGGCTCGGAGCCGCCACCGGCCTCGTCCCCCGCCGGAGTGGTGCCACCTGCCCCCGTGGCGCTCAGCCGGGCCGTCGCCCCGCGAGCCTTGGCGGCCTCCGTCTGGGCCTCGGCGGCCGCCCGCTCGGCGACCTCGACCCGGCCCTCCAGGGTGCGGATATCGTCGTGGAGAGCGTCGATTTCGACCGAGTAATCGGCGACTTGGCGCCTCAGGGTTCCGCCCCCCTGCTGGCGCTCGAGGTCGATGACGCGCTCCTCGAGCTTGCGGTACTCCGCCACGGTCACACAGCCGGTGCTCAGCGACAGTGCCAAGAAGGCACCGGCGAGGCCCAGGCCCACGCGCCCCGGCGCGGCCCACGCGGCCACGGCGACCCCGCCACCCGGCCGCCCACGCCCGCCCTCGAAAGCCATCTGCATGCTCCTCACCACCTCAACTCACGAACCGACCCTGAGCACCCCGCCCCTGAGCACCCGGCCCCAAGGGATGACACCGATACTCCCCGCCTCGTTCGTGGCCCTGTTCGTGGCCCTGTTCGTGGCCCGAAAGGGCGCGCAGTCTAGCGCGCTTGCGGAAAGGGACCCCAGCTGGGGCTCCGGTTCTCTCCCTTTCTTTCGGTGAGCCGCTCCAACTTCTCGCCGTTCACGTCCATGACGTAGATATCGGCCCGCCCGCGCCGCGTGGAGCTGAACGCCAGCTTGCGGCTGTCCGGCGACCAGGTCGGATCCTCGTCGCTGCGCGGGTGGACGACCAGGGGCACGTTCACGTCACCGCCGGGGTCGATCAGCCAGATGTCGAATTGGCCTACCAGCCGGGTCTCGTAGGCGATCCAGCGGCCGTCCGGGGACCAGGCCGGGGACGTGTTGTAGCTGCCCTGGAAGGTGAGACGGCGCATATTGCCGCCGTCGCGGTCCATGACGTAGATCTGCGGGGCGCCGGTGCGGTCGGAGACGAAGGCGATCTGCTGGCCGTCGGGCGACCAGGTGGGCCCCACCTCGATGCTGCGGCCGCGGGTCAGCTGCAGGACCTTCTGCCCCTCGCGCCGGACCCGGAAGACGTGGGTCGATTCGTCGACGCTGGCCACCAGGGCCAGGAAGTCGCCGCTGGGGTCGAAGACCCCCCGGTACTTGGGCGCACCGGGAATCGCGCCGGCCAGGAGCGGCCCGGGACGCGCCGCGCCCCGGGAGCTCAGGAAGAGGCCCGGATCGCCCTGGCGCGTGTAGGAGGAGTAGACGATTCCCTCGCCGTCGGGCAGCCAGTCCGGGAAGGTCTTGATGGATCGGCTGTTCGTGGCGGGGCGCGGGTTCGCCCCGCTGGCGTCCATCACGAAGATCTCGCTGTGACCCGTGCGGGTCGAGACGAAGGCGATCTCCGTCGAGGCGGCGCCCGGGGTTCCGGTGAAGGCGCCCACGATCGCGTCGCCCACGCTACGAGCCAGACGCGGCGCCTCGGAGCGCGGGCGCCTCAGGGAGCTGCGCATGAGACGCACGCAACGCGCCGTATCCCAGACCGCGAAATCGATGACGAGCAGGTCGCCCTCGCTGTGGATCTCGCCCTCCACCAGGGCGTCGGCTCCGCTCTGAGTCCAGTCGCCGCAGTCGTTGCGCCCGCGATTGCTCAGTGCATCGCTCTGCTCGGGGCCGAGGTAGGCCGCCGGGTCGAGGGGCAAGAGCACACCCGAAAAATCGAGGGCTTCACCGATGGCCGCCCTCAGGTGATTGGAGCGCTGGGCGTTGGGCGGCTCCGCCAGGTCGACGAAACGCTGCACGGCAGCCTGGAACGCCCGGGCCCGTCCGGGCGTGATCTCGACGATCGGGCGCCCCGCATCCGGCTCCTCGGCTCGGACCACG
>JAFDEK010000041.1 GCA_019310385.1 Deltaproteobacteria bacterium | reverse complement strand
GGATTCGAAGAGCAGTAGGAGGCGGTCCGAGAGCGGGTCGTGCACCAGGGCGAAGCGGGACCAATCGAAGACGTACCAGAGAGCGAGACCAAAGAGGCCGCGTCGCAGATCGCCGCGCAGGATCGGGGTCAGCAGCCGCAGGGCCGGCGCAACCAGGAGCATCCCCACGGAGGCGTTCACCATGGGCGGGCTGTTGCGGAAGGCCAGGGGAATCCCCAGCAGAGCGACCACCGCGAGAGCGGAGGCGGGCCGCCCCAGGATCTGGGCCGAGGCTTCGAAGGCCGGGTCCTCCTCGACCCAGCGTTTTGCGGGCCCCCTCAGCGTGAATAGGGAGGCCCCCAGCAGGAATACGAGCACGAGATAGAGGACCACCGTCTGGTATTGGGCCTCGAAGTAGCTCTCGATGACCCGGGCGTCCTTGCGCCACGAGATCTGAAGGCGCGCGCTGAGGTCCCGCTCACTCGGCTCCACGGCGACGAGGGCGGTCCACAAGGGTGAGCTGTCGAAGCGCAGCAGCTGGTCGCGCAGCTCATCGTTCACTACCGCGATCCGCTCCAGCACCTCCTCGATCTTCGCCTCCGCCTCGGCGACGCGGTTCTGCAAGGTCAACAGATCGCTGCGCCGGTCTCGGACGGCCTTGTCGGTCTTGGCGATCTCCGCGAGGGTGTCGTCGATGCGCTTGCGCACCGCTTCAGGGAGGTTCTCCTCCTTGGCCGCGCTGCGGGTCTCCTCCCAGCGCACCCGTACCTGATCCAAGCCGTCGAGGTCCGTCCTGAGCGACTTGAGGCGGTCCTCGAGAGACTTGCGCCAGACGACGCTGGCCTGCTGTCGCCCCAGCCACTCCACCTCGAAGGTCGATACCTGATTGACCGAGGGCGCCGCCCCGAGCGCCTCGAGCGTCTTCGCGGCGGCCTCGGCGATGCGCTTCTCACTGGCCGGAAGCTGCTCCTCGATGGCGCTCACCGCCGCGAGCTTCTCGGCGCCGGCCCGCATCTTCGCCAGCTGTTTGTGCGCTTGCTGGGACTGCTCGGCGAGCTCGGCGGCGCGGATGGCCTGGGGCTCCTCGACCGGCGCCTCGACCGGCGCCTCGGCGGGCGTCTCGCTCTTCTTCTCCTGGGCCGCGGCCGCGGGAGGGAACCCCAACAGCGACAGGCCGAGCAGGAGGACCGGAAGCAGCGCCACGCCACCCCGGGCAGGCATCGCGCGCAGGCTGCTGATGGAGGGACGAGTCATTACCAGGATGAGGTAGCGTATGGCTCCGCTCGAGGCGAGACGGCCGCCGCACCGGGCTCGCCGGCGTGGCGCTGTCGACCGGGCGCTCGGATTGGGCTGCGCTGCCCAATTCGACCGAATCGACCGAGCGGATCAGGGGGCGAACTGAGCAATGAGAGAGGAGCGAACCATGTCCAAGACGAGTCGTGCGACCGCGCTTCTGGTGGCAATCGCCTGGGTGCTGTTCCTACCGTCTGCGTTCGCGCAGGAGCCGGGGCCCGCCATCGATCCCGAAGCGCGGAAGGTCCTGAAGCAGATGGGGACCCACATCCAGAGCCTGAAGGCCTTCGAGATCAGTAGCGACAGCACCTCGGAGTACCGGCTCGACAACGGCATGCTGGTCGAGCGGGCCACCCGAACGACGCTCGTGGTTCAGCGACCCGATCGATTCCGGGGAACGAGCGTCGGAGACGATCGGCACCAGTACCTGTACCTGGACGGCGGCGTGCTCACGCTCTACACCCACAAGGGCAGGTACTACGCCCAGGCCGATGTGCCGAAGAGCGTCAGCGCCGGCCTGGAATACGCCCTCGACGAGTTCGGCATCGAAGCGCCCTTGCTGGACCTGCTCTTCGACGACGCCTCCGAGCGCTTCGTGGATGGCGTCGAGACCGCGTCGTATCTGGGCAAGACCCAGGTCCGCGGCGTCGAGTGCCACCAGGTGGCCTTGCGGGATCCAGCCGTGGACGTTCAGATCTGGGTGGCAACCGGAAAGAAGCCGGTCATGAGAAAAGTCGTCATCGCCGACCGCTGGGTTACCGGCTCGCCGAAGTTCACTTCGATCATGGACTGGAACGACTCTCCCAAGATCGAGAAGAAAACCTTCGTCTTCGAGCCACCGGAGGGCTCGATGGAAATCCAATTCACGCGGACCGGCCGCTAGCGGACACGGGGAGAATCGAGATGAAGAGACGAGAATTCGTACAGTCCCTGGGTGCGCTGTTGATCCCCATCGCGGCCGGAGTCACGCTTGCGACCGCGACCGCCCAGGCCCGCGTCGGCCGCCCCGCCTCGCCAGGGAGCGTCGCAGGCGTACGGCGGCGCACGCGAAGACGCACCCGGCGGCGGATCATCGTCGGCATGTCCGTCATAAGCCTGCCGACCTCGGGCTGCAGCGTGGTACCGAGGGCCGGCATCAACTACCACTACTGCGGCGGCGTCTGGTACAAGCCCACCTACCAGGGAACCACCGTGGTCTACGTAGTCGACGAAGTCGATCCCGGCACCGAAGCCTACAGCGAAGACTACCTCGACTAACGCAAGTTGCGGTTTGCGAGGAGGGCGAGGGTGGCCAGGGCCGCGGCGATGAGGGCGGTGGAGGTCGGCTCGGGGATCGCCAGGGTGAAGGTGCCGCCGGCCGCCAGGGTGCTGGCCGGGCCGAGGCTTCCGTCGAGGGAGGGGGGCGGCTCGGTTTGTTCGTTGTAGTCGTCTCCCCAGCAGATCACGCCGCCACTCTCGGTCTGGACCGCGCAGCTGTGGTAATCGCCGGCCGTTATGGCGCGGGCCGTACCCACCGAGCCGTTCACCGTGGGCGGCGGCGCCGCCTGCTCGTAGAAGTTGGCTCCCCAGCAAATCACCCGCCCGGTCTCCGCCTGGATGGCGCAGTTGTGGGCGGCGCCGGAGTCGAGGGCGCTCGCGCTGCCCTCGCTTCCGTCCAGCGAGGGCGGCGGAGTTGCGCGGCCGAGGGAGTCTTCACCCCAGCACACCACCGCGCCGCTCTCCGACTGGATCGCGCAGCTGTGGGCGTAGCCGGCAGCTAGCGCGCTCGCGGTGTGGGATCTGCCATCGAGGCGTGGGCTCGATCCATCGGGGTCGCTGTATCCCCAGCAGACGAGGCCCTGGGTCTCGGACTGGATCGCGCAGCTCTGGGCGCCACCGATGGCGATCTCGCTCGCACTGCCCTCTACGCCATCGAGCAAAGCCGGCGGACTTGACTGGCTGCGTTCGTCGTAGCCCCAGCACACCACCGCCCCGGTCCCCGCTCGAATCGCACAGCTGTTCCACCCGGCCACCGCAAGGGCGCTCGCCCCGCCCGCCACGCCGTTGACCGAGTCCGGCGGCGTCGCCTGGCCATGCTCGTCGTAGCCCCAGCACACCACCGCGCGGGTCCCCTCCTGGATCGCGCAGCTGTGGCCACCACCGAACCAGGTGCTGAAGGCCCCACCCGCCGCGACGGCGACCGCCCTCCCCCCGCTTCCATCCACCGACGCCGGCGGCGTCAGCCAGTCCTGCTCGTCGTAGCCCCAGCACTCCACTCCGCCATCCTCCGCCCGGATCGCGCAGCTGTGCGTCTCTCCCGCCGCGATGGCGATCGCCGAGCCCTGGATGCCGTCGAAGGAATCCGGCGGCGTCGCCTCACCGTTGTGGTTGTCGCCCCAGCACACCACGGCGCCGTCTTCCGAGCGAATCGCACAGCTGTGCCAGTCACCCACCGCGAGGGCACTCGCCCCGGCGGTCGCTGCGCTGCCGTTCACCGAGGCGGGCGGCGTAGTCCGCCCCGCGGAGTCGTCGCCCCAGCACACCACAGCGCCGTCCTCTACCCGGATCGCGCAGCTGTGGGAAAAGCCGCCCTCGATGGCGCTGGCCGAGCCCGCCTCGCCGTCGAGCGAGGTGGGCGGCGTCAAAACTTCAGACAGGTAGAGATTCCTTCCCCAGCACTCGACCCCTCCGTCACTCGACCGAATCGCGCACCCGTAGGAGCTGGAGCCCACCGAGACCGCGGCCGCCCGCGAGGGACTGCCGTCGACCGCGTCGGGAACCGTTGTCTGGCCGGAGTCACTGGCCCCCCAGCACTCCACGACACCGCTCTCCGAGTGGATCGCGCAGCTGTGGGAGCCGCCGGCGGCGACGTTGCTCGCCCTGCCCTTGCTGCCGTCGAAGGCCGCTGGCGGCTCCATCTCGCCGGGGACGCCCCGACCCCAGCATTCGACCCCGCCATCCTCGCTCCGAATCGCGCAGCTGTGGTAGTCGCCGGCCGCGATCGCGCTCGCGTCGCCTTCCGACCCGTCGACGGAGGACGGCGGGCTCGCCTGGCCCGCGGCGCCCTCTCCCCAGCACACCACTGCAGCGCTCTGGGATTGAATCGCGCAGCCGTGGGCGACACCAGCCGCGATCTCGCTTGCTCTGTGATCCATCCCATCGACGGCGACTGGCGCTACCGTCTGGCCATAACGGGAGGAGTCGCGTCCCCAACAGACGACGCCGCCGCGCACAGACTGGATCGCGCAGCTGTGGCGGACGCCAGCCGCCAGGGCGCTTGCGGTGCCCTCCGTCCCGTCCACCGACGCCGGCGGCGCGGCGAGATCCCAGTCCCCCCAACACACCACCGCATGCTTGCCCGCCTGGATCGCACAGCTGTAGTAGGTACCTGCCACGACCGCGATCGCGGCCCCAGCGCTTCCGTCGACCGAGCGCGGTGGGAGCGTGTCACCCAGGGTGTCCGTACCCCAGCACACCACCCCGCCGTCATCCTCCCGAATCGCGCAGCTGTGCTTGTCACCCGCCGCGATGGCGATCGCCCTGCCGCCCGCCGTCCCGTCGACCTCCTCCGGCGGTGCCGTCTGCCCCTCGTCGTCGCGGCCCCAGCACACCACACCGCCCGTGTCGGATCGGATCGCACAGCTGTGGTCCCTTCCGAGCGCGATGGCGCTTGCGGTCGCCGTGCTCCCATTCACCGAGTCCGGCGCCTTCAGCTGATCGCGGCCATTGCTGCCCCAGCACACCACCGCGCCCGTGTCGGATCGGATCGCGCAGCTGTGGTCCTCGCCGAGCGCGATGGCGCTTGCGCCAGCAATCGCACCGTTCACGGAGCTTGGCGGTGATGCCTGGCGGTCGAAATTGTACCCCCAGCACACCACCGCTTGCGTGCCCGCCTGGATCGCACAGCTGTGCCACGAACCTGCGGCGACCGCAGTCGCCTGGCCAGCGCTGCCGTCGACCGATGCGGGAGGCGTCGACTGACCGAACTCATCGTAGCCCCAGCACTGCACCCCACCCGTCTCCGATCGGATCGCACAGCTGTGAAAATAGCCGGCCCCAACCGCGCTGGCGCTCGAAGCGCTGCCGTCGACCCTGGCGGGAATCGTCACCTGGCCCTGGCCATTCGCCCCCCAGCCGATTACCGGCCCGGCGGCGGCGGTCGAGGTGGCGGTCGATGAGGCGAGTGGGGCCCCGACCAGGAGCAGCGCGCCAGTGAGCGCTCCGACGCGGTGCACGAGGCGCCTCCGGTGCTCCCTCGACCGGGCGAGATGATCCCGACTCGCCTTGCTCGAACACCGCTCGGCTCTGCCTGCAACGCTCCGCACGAAATCACTCCTGTCGCCGGATCAGGCGGCGTCGGATGAGACACCCCTGCACCACAGCCGGTGCACGACGGGTTCTCATGCTCTCTTCCAAGCATCAATCGTGCCGACACGCTCACCAGGGAACGAGGCTGCCGTGGGCGCTGTCTCTCATGCCGGAGCTTGGACAGGTGTCCTGTCGGCCATGCGACATTTCGATCGCCCAGCTGACGGAGACGTCGCAGGTCGAGTATGACGCGTCGGTTCCGGGCGAACATGTCGGGTGGCCGACAGGGAGCTTCGCTCGATCTTTGTCTCTTGCATGGGCTTCATCGCAATCCAGCGAACAGCGCTTCGAGAAGACTGAGGCAAACAGGGACAGTCCGTATGCGATCGGGGACGCTATGTCCCAGGCCACCGCACCCTAGCGGCCCTGGATGCCTGGCTTCCGCGGTACAGCAATTGCACTAGCAGGGTCGATGATGATGTCACTCATACGGAACCGTCTCTTCCAGCTCGCAGGGCTCGTCCTGCTCGCTCACGCGTTCTCCCCGAGCCTCCCGCTCGGCGCCCACGCGGCCGACAGCGACGGTGACGGGGTCGAAGACCACCTCGACAAGTGTCCCTACACCTTCGACGACGACCAGGCCGACTCGAATGGGGACGGCATCGGAGATGCCTGCCAGTGCGGCGACGTCGACGACGACGGCTTCGTGAGCGAGGCCGACGGACTGCTCGTCAAGCAAGCCGCCCTCAGCCTCGATCCCTACATGGCCGCGGTCGGGCTTCCCGGCTTCGACAAGTGCGACGTGGGCGGCACCGAGGGCTGCTCGGGCCTCGACGGCTCCATCGTGATGCGTGCCGTCAACGGACACGCGCCGGCCCTGCAGCAGGTCTGTGCTGCGGCCAGCGCAGCGGTGACGAACAACCTCGCCCTCAGCAGCGATGGGCCCTTCGGAGAGCCCGTCGGCCTGGTCGATCCGGAGGAGGACGTTCAGCTCGGGCATGCGGTAACGATCCGCATCGGGCTCGAGGCGACGGAGGCCGTGCAGGACGTCGCCGTCGAGTTCTTCCTCGTCGACAAGGCGCAGTACATCGCCGCGGGAGAAGGCAGCGAGATCGAGGAGCTCCCCACCCAGTACATCCTGGGTGCCGCGTCGATCGAGAGCGTGGCGGCGGGCTCCGCGGAGTACACCCTGCTGGTCCACGTTCCCGGCGTGGATCTCGAGGGCAATCCGATCCCGGCCGGCGAGTACTACCTCTTCCCCGTGATCGATCCCGGCAAGGACATCGCCGAGACCAACGAGACCGACAACGTCGTGACCGAAGAAGAGGAGTTCGCGGTCGTCACCGTCTCCGGCCAGCATCAACTCGAACCCATCGTCGCCCTGCAGGAGGTCGTGCTCGACTTCTCCGGCGTCGCCCTGCCCGCGGAGCTCCTGCGCCTTCCCGATCAGGATCCCGAGCCCCCGAACCCCTGCGACGACGCGATGGCCCCGCCGGCGAGCTTCGAGCTTCCCGAGGAGCTCATCGAGAACCTCGCCAACTCCACCGTGGCCATCACCGCCGTGCTGATCGCGTCGGGCCCGCCGATCCCCAGCGTCGTGCTGGAGGCGACGTTCGATCATCCCCGACTCACGAGCCCCATCGTCCTCGAGTTCTGGCAGACCTACCCGGACCCGAGTGACCTCGCGTGCTCGGAGACGGAGCTGGACCCTCTCCCGTCGGATGCCGCGGGCGAGTTCACGAAGCAGCTCCGAATCCCCTGCTTCGAGCCGGGGCTCTCCACCTCGGTGCAGATGGACCTTCTACTGCCCATCCACGAACCCGCCGTAGTGGCCGCACTCGAGGCGGCTCTCGAAGATCTCGCCTCGGTCGAGTGCATCCCGGGCTGCCCGGGATATCCGAGCGCTGAGGCCCAGGCCTGCGTCGCGCGCTGCATTGCCTTGGAGCTCCTGTCGGAGGCCGAGGCCGCAGAGCTGGAGATCAAGGTCACCGCCTACGACGACCCGACCGGCGGCAACCCGATTCTCCGCAACTGGACGCCTCCCTCCATCGAGCTTCCCGAGAACATCTTCGAGGACGTCACGATCATCTCCCCCCTCTTCACGCCCCCTCCCGAGGAATCGATGCCGGTGCGCTTCGAGGCCGACTTCGAGACGGGCTTCCACTCGGCCCTCGTCTCGGCGGGACTGAAGGCCAACAGCTGGGCGGCCCTGGATGAAGCGGGCGCCGCCGCACGCACCGAGGCAGGCGTACCGGTCTCGCTCTTCGGCCTGAAGTTCAACTTCCTCCACTTCGATGCCGGAGGCAGAGCCTATCCCCACTACCCCCACCCCGACCCCGACCTCGACCTGGGCTTCTGGGCAGACCTGAAGTTCGCGACGGCGCCCGACGGCAGCGGGGGGATCGTGGTCCTCTCACAGCCACTGCTCGACCGCGACGCCTGCAACCGCATCGCGATCCGCCCGGACCTCGACGTCCTGGGAGAGATCCTCAAGTGGAAGCTCGACTGGAGTGTCGAGAAGTCGAAGGACGCCACCGCGGACTTCGTGGTCGGCGTGGTTCCCCTGACGGCCTCCATAGGCGCATCGGGGCAGCTCGGCTTCCTCGTCGAAGCGGGAATTCCCGTCTGCAGCGATGACTTCGGGGACGAGACCTCCTTCCAGGCCCACACCGGACCCTACTTCGACGTCGGCATGCTCGCTTCTGCGGGCGTCGGCTCGAGCAAGGCCTTCGCGGTGGGGATCGAGGGGGAAGCCACCCTCATCGAGGACACCTTCTACGCAAAGGCCGAGGTGCTGCATCTCTCCCTGTCTCTCGCCGAGAACGAGCTCTCGGGCACCGTGCGCGAGGACATCACCAACACCCTCGACGGCCCCAAGGGAGGCCTCTACCTCTACGTCGGCTACCCCTGCATCGAGTGGTGCCGCTGGTGGGGCATCCCCTACCCCTGCGGCTTCAAGCAGTGCAAGAGCCGGCAGAGCATATTCAAATTCCGGACCTACACGAAGAAAGACGTGATCATGTGCGAGTCCCAGTCCACGACCCTCGACGTGGGGCCCTGAGCCATGGCGCATTCTCGCCGATACAGGAGATACGCATTCTGGCTCGCGGGTGCAGCGGCGCTCACCCTGGCAGTCGCGGCACTACTGCTGCGCTCGCAGCCCGACGCCCCGAGCACGCATACCGAGCCCGACCCCCGACCCTTGGGCTTCGACTGGAGCGTCGGAGCGAGCCAGAGCTACCAGCTGCTCGTGACGACCCGGATCCGCATGCAGCTGCCGAAGACCGCCGGGCCCGAGGCCTTCGAGCAGCGGATCTCCGGCGAGCTCCACATGAAGGTATTCGAGGCGGACGAAGAGAGGGTTCGCCTCGGCTTCCAGCTCTCGCCCGTCAGCTACACCCTCGCTGACGCGCCCGCCCCGGAGATCGAGGCAGGCCTCTCGGCCCCCTTCCTGGCGGTCTTCGAGCGCGGCGGCCGACCGCTGGACTTCAGCTTCCCCGACGACCTCGATCGGCAGCAGCGGATCATCCTGGAAGAGATCGTGCGCACATTCCAGCTGGTCTTTGCAGACGGATCCCAAGAGCCGAGCCGAACCTGGACCCACTCCGAAGAGCACGCGACCGGCCGCTACCTCGCCTACTACCGTGCGGGGCAAGACGGGAACCTGCGCAAGCGCAAGACGCTCTACACCCGGGTCGACGTGCCCGTCCGGAGCCCGGATCCGGCCGAGAGGCCGAAGATCCACCTGAAGAAGTCGTCGGCCGCGCTCTCCCTGGCGCCCGGAGTCGCGTGGCTCAGCGAGGCCAGCGTGGAAGAGGACCTGGTCATCACCGCCGGAAGCGAACGCGTCACCGAGGCCCTGATGAAGGCCGAGCTGCTGCTCGTCTCGACCGCGCCCGACGCCCCGGTGAGTCTCTTCAGTGATGCGAGCCCCGAGGCCATACTCGCGGAGTTCTCCGCGAAGGCGACTGCCCCCGGGCAGGCTCCCGCTGCCGAGGAGGAGAGCGAGCAAGCATCCTCCGCCGCCAGAAAGCGCTTCGGCGATCTCGTGAGCCGAATTGGCGGCGAGCCCTCCCTCGAGCGGCGAATCAAGGACCGCGTCCGCCTCGAAGATCTCCTGCGCGAGCACCCGGAGCTCGCCTACGAGCTCATCGACAGCATCGAGGCACCGGGAGTCAGCAAGGACGCCGACGCCACGCTGCTCCACGCCCTCGAGCGGGCGGGAACGATCGAGGCCCAGGAAGTCCTCGTAATGGTGATGGACGATCCCGAACTCACCCAGCTGAACCGCAGCCGGGCCATCGTCGGCCTCGGCGGCGTCGAGGGTGCGAGCGACGAGGCCATCGACGCGCTCTTCCACACCTACTCGAACAACGACAACTCTCTGCTCGCCAACACCTCGCTCCTCGCGGTGGGGGCGATCGGGAGGGGCCTGCGAGAGACGGAGCCCCAGCGGGCCGGCGGCGTGCGCGGCGACCTGGGCCAGAGCCTCGCGGCGGCGGGTAGCGCCGAAGAAGTCGGAATCGCCCTCAAGGCCATCGGGAACATGGGCGACCCCGCTCTGACCGGAGCCATCGTCCCGCACATCGACGATCCCTCTCCCTTCGTAAGAGCCTCCGCGGCCTGGGCCCTGGCAAGCGTCAGGGCGGAGGGCGTGGTGGGACGCCTCACCGAGCAGCTCGTCGTCGAGCCGGAAGGGCGGGTGCGCTCCGAGATCGTCGCAGCCATGGACGGCCTCGGCGACGAGCGGCTCGATGCCTTGAGCGCCGTACACGAGATGATCCTCGACGAGCCCGATCCCAGCGCCCGCTACCGCATGGCCCGCTACCTGGGCAACAACCTGGACGCGTACCCGGATGGGCTCGAGCCCCTCATCGAGCTCGCCGTCTCGGACTCGTCCAGTCGGGTGCGCAAGTACGCCGTCAGCGTGGCCACCGGAGGCCGAGATGGCTAGCAGCTCGCGAAACAGAACTCATACCCGCAGGCGGACTCTGGCTCTGGAGGACCGTGCCATGATCAAGCGAATTCTCTTTCTCGCGTGCCTCGTCATGTCTTCCCTCGCCTCGCTAGCCGCGTCAGCCGAGGGAATCCCGGTGCAGCTCTTCGTGAGCCCGGGCGACAACGGGGCCGGCGGCTCGACGATCACCCTCACCCCCGATTCGGGCCAGCACAGCTTCGCGGTCTGGAGCGACTTCCAGGGCGCCGCCGGTGGAAGTGGGGCCATCTCGATTCAGGACGTGCTCTTGCGCGCGTCGGGAGACATCGAGATCACCGGCTTCACCTGCGCTCTGGCCGAGTGCATCGTGGGCAACCGCTCCTACCCGAGAACCCTGGCATCCTTCCCGAGCCGGGAGCTCGTCTTCACCGCCGGAGACGACAGAGCCAGCTCGCCGGGCCTGACGGGGCTGAAGAAGGTCGGAGACCTGGTGGTGGAGGTCGGCGAAGCACCCGGTGCCCTCACCCTCGCTGGCGGCACCGCGCTGGACGGAAACGCCGCTCCCGGCACCCTGCAGATCGCCCAGCTCCCCAACGCCGGCATCCTGCTCGTCCCCGAGCCGATCGGGGCGCTTCAGGCAATCTTCGCTCTCGCCACGCTCGCCTGGTTCCGGTACAAGAGCAGCTGAGTCGGAAGGAAGGTCCCACTCCATCGCGTGATTCCGTTAAGGACCGTCCCCCCCCTTGCGTTAGGGGGTGGCGCGGGCACGGACTCGTTCGCGTTTGCGGAGGGTGCTTTCGCGGCGCTCTTCGGAGGCGGGGTCGCGGCCGCTGAGGTCGACTCGGCGGATGCGCTCGGTGGGAATCTCGCTGGCGTCTGTCACGCCCGCGGGCCACAGATCCAGGGTCGCGTGATTCAGGTTGGCGACGAAGCCCTCGAGCTCTTGACCGTCATCCAGGGTGAGGGTCACGTCACCACGGTATTCGAAGGCGGCGCGCAGGGCCGCGGGCGTCGCCTCGGAGCCGAAGCCGCGGGAGGCGCTCTCGACGGGGATCACGGAAGCCAGTGTCTTCACGGGCTCCTCGCTCACCGCGGGGATTCGCGCTCCGAAGAGCGTGGCGCGAATCATCTGCAGCATCCCGCCCAGGGACGAGAAGGCCTCGTCGACCGCGCTGGCCTCGAAGCCGCTGTGCACCATGCAGTCCTGGCAGGCGGGGTTGCCACTGGCGGGGCCGTACTGCGACCACTCGGTCTTCTCGATCAGGTCGGCGAAGCTCTTCTCGTATCCGTCCTGCAACAGGTAGCAGGGCTTCTGCCAGCCGAAGACGCTGTAGGTGGGGTTGCCCCAGGGCATGCAGTCGTAGTCCCGGGCGCCGGCCAGGAACTCGAGGAAGAGAGGCGACTGGTTGAAGCGCCAGCGCTTGAACCCGGGGCTGCCAAAGAGCCTGCGGAAGAGGTTCTTCGTGCGCTCCCGGCCCAGGAAGCTCTGCTGATCCGCCGCCTTGCTGTAGCTGTAGCCGGGGGAGATCATCATTCCCTCGACGCCGATGTCCATCATCTCGTCGAAGAAGCGCTGGCAGCGCTCGGGGTCCACGCCCTCGAAGAAGGTGGTGTTGGTCGTCACCCGGAAGCCGCGCTCGAGGGCCTTGCGGATGCCCCGCAGCGCCGTCTCGTAGGTGCCGGTGCGGCAGACCGAGAGGTCGTGCTCCTCTTCGAGGCCATCGAGGTGGACGCTGAAGCTCAGGTACTTGGAGGGCTCGAAGAGGTCGAGCTTCTCCTCGAGGAGCAGGCCGTTGGTGCACAGGTAGATGTACTTCTTGCGCTCGACCAGGCCCTCGACGATGCGATCGATCTCCGGGTGCATCAGCGGCTCTCCGCCCGGCAGGCTCACCACCGGCGCCGGGCACTCGGCCACGGCCTGCATGCAGTCCTCGTAGGAGAGGTGGCGCTTCAGGACCTCCGCCGGGTACTGGATCTTCCCGCAGCCCGCGCAGGCCAGGTTGCAGCGGAAGAGGGGCTCGAGCATGAGCACCAGGGGATAGTGGGTCTCGCCCCGCAGCTTCTGCTTCAGGAGATAGCTCGCGACGGTGTACATCTGGGATACGGGTACGGGCATGAAAGCGATTCCTCGTGCGTTCTAGCAGGTAATGGATGTGGTGCGCGCCTCGGCAACCTGATGGTATTGCTGCAGCGCGGAAGGAATGACGTCGAGTTTGGGCGCGGTCCAGCGGACTTCGCGGGCGGGTCGGCTGCGGAAGGCGTCCGCGTCCATGATGCCCGTAGCCCAGATCTGCAACGCGGGCGCCACCGCGCGCAGAACCCGCAAGGCGTGGAAGCCGTCGCGCAGCATGCTCGGCCGCAGCAGCTCCCGCTTCGGCGAGTCGACCACCACCCGCAGCACCGCCAGGGGCCGCCCCTCCGCGGCCTCGGCGAGCCACGCCGACTCCATGTCGACGGCCGCAACGCCTTCACGAAACAGCTCCCCGCGCCGGGCGCCGCGTACGAAGCCCTCGGTGGAGTGGAGCACGCCGGTCTTCGAGCGAACACCCAGGCACGCCAGGGCGCGCTCCATCCGCTCGGTCTCGAGCGCGATGGGGGTCGCCCCCTCGCGCCGCAGCTCCGAGGCGACCAGCACGTCGCCCGGCTGGAGGTCGGGGTCCACCGCACCGCACAGGCCCGCGATGGCGAGGCGCCGCGCGGCGTCGATACGCAGACGCTCCGCAGCCCGCCGCGCATGCACCGGCCCCATTCCCGTGCGCAGCACGCGGATCGCCGGCGCACCCCAACGCAGGGAGCGCGCCTCTACCCACAGCGCCGCCGCCACCACGACCGCGCCGGGCTCCATGACGGGCGCTCGGCTCACGTGTTTCCTCGCAGGTAACGACCCAGGGCCATTACCGGGAAGATCAGCCTGTAGAGATGATAATTGATATAGAAGTCCCCGGGGAAGCCCGTTCCTGTGAACTCGGGCTCGTCCCAGGAGCCGTCTGTGCGCTGGGTCCGAGCCAGCCAGGCCACGCCGCGCTCCACCGCCGCGCCGCGCTCGCCCGCGGCAAGCAGGGCGAGCAGCGCCCACGCGCTCTGGGAGGCGGTCGAAACCCCCCGGCCCCGCCACGCCGAATCCTCGTAGGAGCGGAGGGACTCCCCCCAGCCGCCGTCCTCGTTCTGGCGCTCCTCGAGCCAGCGCACTGCCAGACGGATGCTCGGTGCGTCGCTCGGAACTCCCACCTCGATCAGGGCCGGCACCGCGGCGCCGGTCCCGTAGATGTAGTTCGCGCCCCAGCGGCCGAACCAGGAGCCGTCGGCCTCCTGCTCCCGCAGCAGCCAGTCGCGTCCGCGCACGACCCGCGGATCTGCGGCCAGACCTTCCCGGCCCAGCATCTCGAGCACGTGAGCGGTGACGTCGGCGCTGGGCGGATCGATCACCTCGCCGAAGTCGCAGAAGGGAAGCTCGCCGCACAGGGTCCGGGTGTTGTCGACGTCGAAGGCCGCCCAGCCACCGTCACTGCACTGCATGCCAAAGGTCCAGTCGAGGGCGCGCTGCACGGTGCACTCGATGGCCTGTGCGCGCGCGGGCTCGTCATCCCCGCCTCCACGAATCCCACGCAGTGCCATGACGACCTCGGCCGTGTCGTCGAGATCGGGGTAGTTCACGTTGGCAAACTCGAAGGCCCAGCCGCCCGGCGCGAGATCGGGGCGGCGCACCGACCAATCGCCCGGCACTCGCACCTCCTGCTCGAGCAGCCAGTCGGCCGCTCGCAGCAGGCCCGGGTCGTCGGCGGGCACGCCGGCCTCGCGCAGGGCCACGCCGGCCAGGCAGGTGTCCCAGACCGGCGACTGGCAGGCTTCGACGCGGCGCAGGCCGTCCTTGTCGATGGCGAAGCTGTCGAGGCCGTCGAGGGCCTTGCGGATTGCCGGGTGATCCATGGGATAGCCGAGCAGGTGCAGCGCCATGATGGAGTAGACCCAGGGAGGCTGGATACCGCCCCAGCAGCCGTCGGACTCCTGGCGCCGCACGATCCACTCGGCGCACAGACGTAGGGCGTGGCGCCGCAAAGCGCCCAAGGGCCGCTTCTCGTAGAAGTGCAGCGCACGATCCAGGAGTTGAAAACGACCCGCCCAGGTGGAGAGAGGCTGACGCTCGCTCTCGGGCATCCCGACGCGCAGCTCCTTCAGTGTGAAGCCGAGCTTGCGGGCCGGGCGGTGGGCCGCGACCACCGTGAGGGGCACGATGGTCTGGCGCGCCCAGCAGCCGAAGTCGTAGATGTTGAGGGGAAACCAGGAGGGCAGCAGGATCACCTCGGGCGGCAGCGCGGGCAGGTCGTCCCAGGACCACTCGCCGAAGAGGGCGAGCCACACCCGCGTGAAGACCCGGCTGCGTTCGAGACCCCCCAGCTCGCGCACGCGACTCGCCGCCCTGCGCATGTGCTCCGCGTCCGGGAGATCACCAGCCAGACGCAGGGCCACATAGGCCTCCACGGTGGCCGAGAGGTCCGCCGGTCCGCCGTAGAAGACGTCCCAGGCGCCGTCCGGACGCTGCTTGCTGCGGATCCAGGCCGCGGTATTCCGGATCAGCGCCTCGTCGCGCAGGCCGAGGAACTGGCGCAACAGGAGATCCTCGGCCTCCATGGTGACGTTGGTCTCGAGCTCGCCCTTCCACCAACCGGGCGCCTGCTGCTGCTCGCGCAGGCAGTGGATCGCGCGGTCGAGGGTCCCCTTGGCGAGGACCCTCGGGTCCACGCTGGCGTGGTCATCACCGGTCGGTCGTGCGTGCATGTTCGAAGCTCCCATACTGCAAATCGAGATTCATGAGCCGCCCGCGCGCGAGCGGCCCCCGTTTCAAGCGGCGGCCGCCGCGGGCCGCCGGCCCCGGGCCAGGCCCGTCAATGCGTGCTGTGCCGCAGCCTCGCCGCTGAGGACGGCGCCCTCCATCGTGGCCGGCCAACCCGTATCGGTCCAGGCGCCGGCCAGGTAGAAGCCCGGCAGCTCGGTTCTCGTCCCCGGGCGATGGCGCAGGGTGCCGGGAACCTGGAGGAAGGTCGCCGTGCGCTCGCAGGTCGCGAAGAAGCGCACGAGCCGCGCCTCGCGCGCGGCGGGAAAGAGCCCCTGGAGCTCGGGCAGGAAGATGCGCTGCAGCTCCGCGCTCGAAACGCCCACATAGGCATCCGCGGCCGAGAGCGAGACGGCCAGGTACTGGCCCGACTCGAGGCCCGAGGCCGCGCTGCGATCGAAGATCCACTGCAGCGGCGTGCCGATGCCCGCCACGAACTCCTCGGCCATCACCTTGCGGTCGAAAACCATGTGGAGATCGACGATGGGCGCGTGGCCCAGGCTGCGCAGCCCCGCCACGTCGACCCCCGCCGCCTCGGGAATCAGCTCCGCGGCCACTTCATGGGGCGCCGCCAGGATCACCGCGTCGGCGTCGATACGCCGCTCGCCCGTCACCACGACGTGTCGTCCGTCGGCGCCCGGGAGGATGCGGCTCACCGGAGCGCGCAGCACGACCTCGGCGCCACCGCGCTCGAGCAGCGCCTGTGCGGGCTCCGCGTGAAGCTCCTGGAGCGGCACCCGTGACCAGCCGATGTCGCCGGCGTCGGCGCGCTCGAGCAGCCCGGTCTGGAAGACCTTGGCCGCAAGGCCCAGGGAAGCCTCCTCGGCGGAGACGTTGAGGGTCGGCCGCACCAGCAGGTCCCAGAAGACCTCGAGGGACCGCGTCCCCTCGCCCCGTGCGCGCAGCCAGCTTCCGAAGCTCTGCTCGTCGAGGCTCGGGTCGCTGAGACGCAGGCGCCCCAGACTGTGGGTCGTGCGCGCGACGCGCAGACGCTCGGCGAGGCTGAGGTGGGAGAAGCGCAGCAGGCTTCCGGCCAGATGCAGCGGCGCCGGCAGCGCGCTGCGGCGCAGCCATGCCGTCGGGCCACCCGGGGCGGCCACGGGCACCGCGAGACGATCCTGGAGAAAGACCCGGTCCTCGACGTCGAGGCGGCGCAGGAACTCGCGATACGCGCTGCAGCAGCGCAGGAAGACGTGCTGACCGTTGTCGATCAGGAGGCCCTGGTGGCGATTGGACCAGGTGGCCCCGCCCAGACGCGGCCGCGCCTCGAGCAGCGTCACCCGGGTGCCCGCGTCGAGACAGCTGACGGCGGCGCGCAGGCCCGCGAGCCCGCCGCCGACGACGACGACATGGGGCGCACTCATCGCATCCCTCATCCCGACACTCATCGCAGCCCCCGGGCGCCGCCCACGCCACGCGCTCGCCAGAGGACGCGGATCCAGTGACGCAGCAGGTCGCGCTTGCGCGTGCGAGGTGTCCCGGCGAGCACGTCCCACCCGGCCCGCTGCACCGAATCGGCGGCCGCGTGGCCGCCGGCGACGAAGCCCGCCACCGCGAGTCGCGCCGCTCCACCCAGGGAGGCCACGAGGGGGATGCCCGCCCCGAGCTGATCGCGCACGCGCTCGATCTCGAAGCGCAGCAGCGCGCGCACCTGCTCCGGCGTGGGGAGCGCCTCCAGATCCGAATCCCTGCAGCCGAAGCGCGCGAGATCCTCGGCGGGCAGATAGACGCGACCCGCCGCGAAGTCCTCCGCCACGTCCTGGCAGTGCTCGACCAGCTGCAGCGCCGTGCACACCGCATCGGAGAGGACGCGCCGCCCGGCCGTGTCAGCGCCGAAGACGCACAGGACGAGCCGCCCCACCGGGTTCGCGGAGAGCGCGCAGTAGCCCTGGAGCTCCTTCCAGCTCGCGTAGCGGGTCACCTGCTGGTCCCGGCGATTGGCCTCGATGAGGTCGAGGAAGGGCTGCCGGGGCAGCGAGAGCTCGGCAAGGGTCGGGCCCAGGCGCCGCAGCAGGGGATGGGTCGCCCTCCCCTGGTAGGCGCGCTCGAGCTCGCACTCCAGCTCGTCGAGCAGAGCGACGCGATCTCCCTCGGCCGCGTCGCCCAGCTCGTCGCACAGCCGAGCAAAGCCGTAGATCGCCAGCAGATGGCCGCGCGCGGCGGCGGGCAACACGCGCAGCGCCACAGGGAAGTTCTCCCCCTGCGCGCGCTTCATCAACGCTGCCGCGGAGTCTTCGAAGAGATCGCCCTGCCGCGATGCGGTGGCGACGGCCGCGATCCCCGGAGCGGGTCGCGGAAGTGAAGTGCTCAGTTCCAAGATGCCCTCGAATCAGTCACCGCGGGGCGCTGCGACGACCAGCTGCGCCATGGCGCGAAGTCCGGCGCGACGCCGCTCTAGCCCGGCGGGATCGGGATCGATGAAGGCGAGGAGGAGGTTGCCGTGCATGGTCGAAAGCAGACCCTCGGCGAGAGTCCGCGCCCGAACCTCGTTGCCGACGATCACCTCCAGGGTCTTGTGCACGTCTCGACCGAAGGCGTCGTTGAGGGTCAACAGCTGATCTTGCAGCCCCGCGCGCAAGGCCGGCGACTCCAGGAACCAGCGCACGAAGGTCTCGATGCTGCCCCGGTGATCGGTGACGAAGCGCTCGTAGGTATCGATGAGGGCGATGAGCCGCCCGGGCCCGTCGTGCACCTCGCAGGAGTGCGACATCTGCTCGACGAAGGGCACCATGAAGCGCTTGCAGGCCTCCTGGAAGAGGCTCGCCTTGTCGCCGAAGTGCCAGAAGACGGTGGCGGGGCTCACCCCGGCCTGGGCCGCGATGCTCGCCACGCTCGTGCGCTCGTAGCCGCCCGCAAAGAAGAACTCCATGGCGGCCGCCACGATCTTCGCCTGGGTCTCGACCTTGTTGCGCGTGGCCCCGCGCTGGGCCGACGAGGGTTGGGCCGACGAGGGCTGCTCGAGGGTACTGCTCGCTTCCACGTCGCTCGTCTCCGCCTCTACGGCTGCCGGGTTTCGCTCGTCGCTCCGGGGTGCCTGCATGGTCCACACCACCCGATCGGCAGCAAGGAGAATCGCTGACTCGATCCTGCTTTCCGTCAGTGAGAGGGCCCGCGACGGCACTCTAGGCCCTGTGAGGAGCACTAGAACCTACCCAGCCCTGGAGGGCCGGTCCGAGGACGCGGGGGATCTTGCGCAGGGCGCCCAGATCGCGGGCGCCGGTGAGGAGCATCAGCGCTCGCAGGCCTTCGGTCAAGTCCTGACCGACCTCCATCACCCCGGCCGCGCCGCCCCGGGACCAGGCGCGCAGGAAGGGCAGCGCGAGGCCCGTGAGATCCGCCCCGAGGGCCAGGGCGCGGATGATGTCGTTCTCGTCGCGGATTCCGCCGGACGCGATGGTGCCCAGCCCCGCGCGCCGGGCGAAGAGCACGCTGGCCGCGGTCGGAATGCCCCACTCGCGCAAGGCGCGGCCGAGGGCGCGTTGGCGGCGGGAGCCGCGCAGGGCCTCGACACCGGTCCACGTGGTGCCTCCGGCGCCGGCGACGTCGACCCAGGCCACCCCGGCCGCGAGCAAGCCCTCGAGGGTGCGGGGCGAGAGCCCGCAGCCGGTCTCCTTCGCGATCACCGGGAAGGGCAGCCGTGCAGCCAGCTCGCCGATGGCGTCCAGGCAGCCGCGGAAGTCGCGATCCCCTTCGTCCTGCACCAGCTCCTGGGCGGGATTCAGGTGGATGCAGAGAGCGTCGGCGCCGATCTCGCTGGCGAGCCGGGCCACCCGGGCGGGACCGGCATCCCGTGCCTGCACCGCACCCAGATTCGCGAGCAGCAGGATGTCGGGCGCGACCTCGCGAACTCTGTACGTGTCGGCGCTCGCGGGGTCGAGCAGCATGGCGCGCTGGGAGCCCACTCCCATCCCGAGGCCGAGCTTGTGAGCCGCCGTAGCGAGAGCGCGGTTCAGCTCCCGGGCCTCCTCGGCGCCGCCCGACATCCCGGAAATCAAGATCGGAGCCTGCAGGCGGCGGCCGAAGACCTCCAGCGAAGGATCCACCTCATCCCAGGAGAGCTCGGGCAGGGCCTCGTGAAAGAGATGCACCTCGTCGAGCAGGGTTCCGCGGCGGCTCTCGACGTCCTCGCGGATGCACAGGTCGAGATGCGCGCTCTTGCGCTCGCCGATGCCTCCCTCGCCGGAGCCCCGATCGTCCGGGCCGCCCTCGCCGGCGGCGCTCACGACCGGCCTCCCAGGCCCAGCCACGCGGAGGCCGCGATGGCGAGGCGGCGGGGGCGCGAGAGGCGCACCGGCTCACCGCTGCAGGGGTAACCCCGGCGCCGCAGCTCGTCGAGCAGGGTCCGGTAGATGCACCCCATGGCGACGGCGGGCCGCAGGCCGTGGCGGTCTTCTTCGGGTAGCAGCTGGTCGGCGCGCTCGTAGAAGATGCGCGCCCGCTCGGCGTAGAGGGCCATGAGCAGGCGCCTCTCTTCACCGGCCTCCGGGAGGGAGAGGCTCGCGGCGTCGACGTCGAGGCGCTTCAGGTCCTCCAGGGGCAGGTAGATACGACCCGCGGCCGCATCCTCGCCCACGTCGCGCAGCACGTTGGTGAGCTGCACCGCGATGCCGAGCGTGACCGCGTACTCGAGACTGCGCGGATTCCGGTAGCCGAGCACCTGCACGATCAGCAGCCCCACCGTCGAAGCCACGCGATAGCAGTAGCGCTGCAGGTCCTCGAAGGTCTCCACGGGATCGCCCCGCAGATCCGAGGCCACGCCCTCGAGCAGGTCCTCGAAGACGGGCTCGGGAAGGTCGAAGCGGCGAACGGCGTCCATCAGGGCAACACCCACCGGATGCTCGGCCTTGCCCTCGTAGGCGGCCCGGAGCTCGTCTCGCCAGCGCGCGAGGAGACGCGCGCGGTCACCCGCCACGGCGGGATCGTCGGCAATGTCATCGGCCAGGCGGCAGAAGGCGTAGATCGCGTGGAGCGCGCGGCGCTTCGTGCGCGGGAACATCCAGAAGGCCGCGGCAAAGCTCGAGCCGCTGCGCTTCACCACTTCCTCGCAGTGCGCGTAGGCGGCCAGGGTCTCGGGACCGGGGCTCGGCACCGGGATCATGACGCGTCTCCATCCAGCCAGCGCAGCACCTGGGCGGCGATGGAGTCGGCGTCGATGCCCGCGGCGCGCCACTGCTCCTCGACGCTTCCGTGCTCGAGGAAGCGATCCGGGATACCGAGCCGGCGAATCGCAACCTCCGGCGCCGTGTCGGCGAGCAGCTCGAGGACCGCGCTCCCGAAGCCGCCGTGAATCGCGTGATCTTCGACGGTGAGGACCGCGCCGCACTGCTTCGCCACCCGGGTCAGGGTCCGGTCGTCGAGGGGCTTGACGAAGCGCGCATCGACGACGGCGGCGGAGATGCCCCGCACCGCAAGCAGATCGGCCGCCTGCTGGGCCGCAGCCACGGTCTTGCCGAGGGCCACGAGCGCCACGTCCCGGCCTTCTCTCAGCACCTCGCCGCGGCCGATGGGAAGCGGCTTGGGATCGGGATCGAGGGGAACGCCCGGCGCGGCGCCGCGCGGGAAGCGCAGCGCGAAGGGACGATCGCTCTCGAGCGCGGTGGCGAGGAGATGCTGCAGCTCGTTCTCGTCCCGGGGCGCCGCGACCACGAGCCCGGGAATCATGCGCAGGTAGGAGAGATCGAGGGCGCCGTGATGGGTGGGACCGTCCGCGCCGACGAGTCCCGCCCGGTCGAGGGCGAAGATCACCGGCAGCCGCTGCAGGGCCACGTCGTGGACGATCTGGTCGAAGGCGCGCTGGAGAAAGGAGGAGTAGATCGCGCAGACCGGCCGCTGCCCCTCGGCGGCGAGGCCGGCCGCAAAGGTGACGGCGTGCTGCTCGGCGATGCCCACATCGTAGACGCGCTCGGGATGGCTGCGGGCGAAGCGGTCGAGGCCCGTGCCGTCGGGCATGGCCGCGGTGATGGCGACGAGCCGGGGGTCGCGGTCGGCCAGGCGCGCGAGGGCATCCGCGAAGGCCTCGGTCCAGCTAGGCGGGCCGCCGCTCGCCGCCGGGGCGCGCTCGCCCGAGGCGACGTCGAAGGGCGAGGTGGCGTGCCAGCCGAAGGGATCCGCCTCGGCGGGCGCATAGCCGCGGCCCTTGCGGGTCTTGACGTGGAGCACCTGGGGGCCCGTAGCGTCCCGCAGCTCCCGAACGGCCTCGAGCAGTGCGGCCAGATCGTGGCCGTCCACGGGGCCCGCGTAGCCAATGCCCAGGGACTCGAAGTAGGCCCGGTAGCCGCCGCTGCGCGCGAGCCCGCCGACGCTGGGCGCGATCGACATGCCGTTGTCGTTGAGGACGACCTTCAGGTCCACGCCGATCTCGCCGGCGTGATTGAGGGCCTCGAAGGCCATGCCGCAGGTGGCGGCGCCGTCCCCGATCACCGAGACGACTCGGGCATCGCTGCCCTGGCGCCGCATCGCCTCGGCGATCCCCAGCCCCGCCGAGACGGAGGTGCCGGCGTGGCCCGCTCCGAAGACGTCGTATGCGCTCTCGCTGCGGCGCAGGAAGCCGCTCGGCCCGTCACTGCGCTTGATGCGAGGAAGCTCCTCGCGCCGGCCTGTCAGGGCCTTGTGACCATGGGCCTGGTGGCCCACGTCCCAGATCAGGCGATCTCGCGGGGTTTCGAAGGCGTAGTGGAGGGCAACGGTGAGCTCCACGGTGCCGAGGCTCCCGGCAAAGTGGCCGCCGTTGCTCGCGGCGAGGCGAACCAGCTCCGCGCGCAGCGCATCGGCCACGCGATCGAGCTCGCCGGCCGGCAGCTTCCGCAGATCCTCGGGGTAGCGGATATCCTGGAGAAGGCTCTCGCCCATTTCGCCGCTCCTGGCGCACGTCGTTCACTGTGCCGGGGTCACGACCCCCCCGGCCGTACACGGCACAGCGAGCCACCTCATTGCCCGCGACGAGTCCGAAGAGCGCTGGAACGCCGCCGCCCGAGAGCGGGGCTCGCCGCAGGCGCGGCAAGAGTCGAGGGCCGGGTATGCTGGCGCAAGCCAAACCGCTGACTGAATCGGCCGATTCGTCAGTCGAGGCGCCTCGGGGGCGAGGGAATGCGGGTTAGGTGCCCGACCTGCCCGTCAGCGCATGATCTGACCGGCGTTCACCAGCAGGGTCTCACCCGTGATCATGCGCGCGCGATCCGAGCAGAAGAAGACGCACGCCTCGGCGACGTCTTCGTCGGCGGGGATCTCGCCCAGGGGCATGTCGGCCGTGATCTCGTCGATGATGGTCTGGGCCGGCACCTCGCGGTGCTTGGCCTGCCAGTTGACGTAAGCCTCCACCGGCGGCCCCCACATCCAGGTGGGGATCACCATGTTGACCCGAATCTTCTTGGGCCCGAGCTCGTCGGCCAGGTGGTACATGGCGGAGACCAGGGCACCCTTGGAGGACGCGTAGGCGATCTGGTGCGCGGGCGGCGCCAGCCACTGGGACTGGGAGCCGATCAGCACCACCGAGCCCCCGCCGCGCCCTTCGAGGTGGGGGAGAGCGGCCCGTGCCACCTGGATGGTTCCGAGGACGTTCACCTGCAGAGCGCTCGTCCAGTCCTCCGCCGAGGTGCTCTCGAGGGTGCCGAAGAGGGTATCGAGGGCGGCTACCTGGACGACGGCGTCGAGACCGCCGAAGCGCTCGGCGGCGGTCTCCATGAGAGCCTCGCAGCGCGCGGGGTCGGTGACGTCCGCCGAGCACCAGGCCACCCGCTCGCCGCTGGGATCGAGCTCCGCGGCCGTCTTGGCGAGGCGCTCCTCGTTGCGAGCGCCGATGACGACGTTGGCGCCGTCACGCAGGGCCAGCGCGGCAACCTCGCGCCCGAGCCCCGGTCCCACGCCCGAGACCACTACCGTCTTGCCATTCAGAATCATGTCTCTCTCCTCCCGGTCCGGACCCACCGGGCCCAGACGCAAGCCAGACCCAAGACCAAGATAGGACCGTGATGCGCGCCCGGCGTCAAGAGAGGGCCCGGGCTCGCTCTGGAACATTCGATACAGCGATGGGTCCGCTCCACCGATAGCCCACCCATGGCCCCCTCCTCGCCCCAACAGACCCGGACCCAGCGACAGGGCGCCCGCTCCAGGGAGAAGATCCTGGACGCGGCAGAGCAGCTCATGGGCGAGCGGGGCTTCGCGGCCACGAGTATCTCGGCCATCCGCAAGGAGTCGGGTCTGCCGGCGAGCTCCATCTATTGGCACTTCGAGAGCAAGGAGGGGCTGCTCGCGGCGGTAATGGAGCGCGGCGCCGAGCGCTGGCTGACGGAGTTCGGCAACCCCCGCGACCTGCCCGGCGATGCCCGCCAGCGCCTGCACGCCTATATCGAGCGGGGCTTCTCCTCGGTGGAAACGCAGCCACCCGACTTCCTGCGCCTCTCCATCCTGCTGGCCCTCGAGCGCAAGGAAATCGACCGCGCCTCCCTCGACACGATCCTGCGCGTACGCGAGCAGGGCCGCGAGCTCTTCGGAATGGCGATCCGCGATGCCCTGCCGCACCGGGACCCGCAGGTCGCGAGCCAGATCGCCGCACAGTGCACGACCTTCGCCCTCTCCTTCATGGCGGGCAGCTACGTCACCCACTTCATCGAGCCCGAGGGCGTGACGCCCGACCCACTCGCCGTGCAGCTCGAGATCGGCCTGGTGGCGCTCGCCGAGGACATCGCGTCGAGGGCGCTCCCAGCCAGGAAGAGCGCGCCCCTCGACACCGGATACGCAGTAGAAGTAAAGGAAGCAGCAGCGAGATGACGATCCGAATCCCCGACGACCCGCACGCGGGCGACCCCGGTGACGGGCGCGCAGGACGCGCAGAAGCAAGCGTTGGCAAGCAGAGGTCCAGGCGCTGGCTCCTCGCGGGCAGCGCCGCCCTCGCGATGAGCATCTCCGCGGCCATCCCCGTGCTCCGTACCGACATCGAAGACGACGCTTGGAAGGACGACGCGCGCAAAGAGATGCAGGCCAGTGCCCACGCGAGCCTGGACACCGAGCCGGAGTCCCTGGCCACTCGAGATCCCAACCGCCGCCCCCCCCTGCGCGTGCGCGTCGAGCCCGTGCGTGAGGGCCGCATCGAGCGGGGTGGCGAGGTGACCGGCGTGGTGCGCGCCTTCCGCAGCGCGACCGTGTCGGCCGAGACCGCCGGCCGGGTGCTGGAGCGCTACGTGGAGCCCGGCGACACCGTGGAGGCGAAGCAGCCGCTGCTCCGCCTGGAGGACACACGGCTACGCCTCGCCGTCGAGCAGGCCCGGGCAAAGGTCGCGGCGCGCAAGATCGACGTGGAAGAGGCCGGCCGCGAACTCGACCGAGGCGAGGAGCTGGCGCGGGGCAAGACCATCTCCAAGAGCCGGCGCGAGGCCCTGGGCTACGCGGTCGAGCGCGCCCGCAGCGGGCTCGCCCTCGCCGAGGTCTCCCTGCGCGAGACCGAGCGCGCCCTCGCGGACGCCACCGTGCGCGCTCCCTTCCCGGGCAGCATCGAGACCGTGCACGTCGACGTGGGCGACTACCTCGCGCCGGGCACTCCGGTGACCAGTCTGGTGGACCTCTCCCGCGCTCGCCTGCGGGCCGGAGTGACCGCGGCCGAGGCGACGCAGTTGGCGGCGGGCGCCCAGGCGACGGCGATCTTCGAGGACCTGGGCGGCGCTGCCATTCCCGGCGAGATCCGCAGCATCGGCCGGGTCGCAGACCCGGCGAGCGGCACCTACCAGGTCGAGATGTGGCTCGACAACCCCGAGGCCCGCCTGCGCGATGGGATGGTGGGCCGCCTGCGCTTCCCCCTGGCCGGCAAGGCCACCCACGTCATCGTGCCCCGCTCGGCCCTGGTTCGCCAGGACGGCCGCCTCACTCTCTTCGTCGTCGAGGAATCACCCGAAGGCCTCACCGCCCATGCGCGGCCGGTGCTGCTCGGCCGCAGCGACGCTGAGCAGGTCGAGGTCCTCGAGGGCACGGCCCTGGGCGATCGGGTCGTGACCCACGGCCTCTTTGCGCTGCGTGACGGAGCGACAGTCCAGGTCGAAGCCGACCTTGCATCGACCCGCTGACGAAGCGACCCACTGACGACTCGAGGGGGGGCCTCTGCGCCGCCGCGAGTCCGGGAGCCATTGGCACTTGGAAGCGCTGATCCGATTCTTCATCGACCGCCACCTGCTGGTGCACGTGATGGTCGCCGTGGTGGTCGTCCTCGGTTACGCGAGTGCCGCGCGCGCACCGCGGGAGACCTTCCCCAACGTCACCATGTCGGCCCTCTTCGTCGAGGCGACCCTGCCCGGCGCCTCGGCCCGGGACGTGGAGACCAAGGTCACGATTCCCCTGGAAAGAGCCATCGGAGAGCTGGACGGACTCCGGAACCTCGTCACGACGGTGAGCGACAACGTTTCCTTCAGCGTCGTAGAGCTGCACGCCGACTTCGGAGCCGATCGGATTTTCCGCGCCGAGAAGGACCTGCGCACCCTGGTCGACGCCATCACCGACTTCCCCGACGAGATGGAGGACGAGCCGGTGATCCGCCGGCTCAACCCCCGCACCTTCCCCATCATCCAGGTCGCGCTCTCGGGCCCCACCGAAGCGGTGAGCGAGACCGCGAAGCGCCTCGAGCGCGAGATCCGGCGTCTCGACCCGGTCGCCAAGGTGACCGCGGTGGGGCTGCAGGATCCCGAGCTGCGCATCCTCGTCGACCCCGAGCGGGCGCGGGCCTACGGGGTCACCTTGCTCGACGTGGTCGGCGCCGTACAGCGCCGCAATGTCTCGAGCACGGGCGGCGTACTCGAGACCGCCGAGGCCCGCCGGCAGGTGGTGCTCTGGAGCCGCTATAACGACCCGCGCGAGGTGGGCGACACGATCCTGCGTTTCCTACCGGGCGGAGCCGCGCTGCAGGTGCAGGACGTGGCGCGCATCGAGCTCGGCCGGGAGGACACGGGCCTCCTCGCCCACACCAACGGCCAGCCGGGCATCTCCCTCGTCGTAAGCAAGCGCGAGGAGGCCGACATCGTCGAGGCCGCCGACGCGGTCCGCGAGCTCGTCGAGGCCAGCGAGCTACCCGAGGGCGTGAGCGCCGTCATGCTGCGTGACGAGTCCATCCACACCCGCAACCGCCTCGAGCTCATGACCGTGAACGGCGCCATGGGCGCGATCCTCGTAGCCCTCGTGCTCTTCGTCTTCCTCACGCCCTCGACGGGCGTGTGGGTCCTGGTCGGAATTCCTACGGTGTTCCTCGCCACCCTCGCCCTCTTCCCGGCCTTCGACCTCACCATCAACATGATCACCCTCACGGGCTTCGTGGTGGCTCTGGGTCTCGTGGTCGACGATGCCGTAGTGGTGTCCGAGAGCATCGTGGCCAGGCGCCAGCAGGGCATGGCACCCCGCGCCGCCGCCCTGCGCGGAACCCTCGACATGATGCGGCCGGTCACGACGGCGGCCATCACCACCGTCCTCGCCTTCGCCCCCATGTTCGCCATCGGGGGCATGGCGGGGAAGCTCATGCGGACCCTTCCCGTGGTGGTGATCCTCGCCCTCTCCCTCTCGCTGCTCGAATCCTTCTTCATCCTGCCCGCCCACATGTCGGCAGGCGGCTCCCAGGCGCCGCCGCCCAAGCGCGCCTTCGTGCTCTACCTCGAGCGCCTCTACCGGCGCCAGCTCGAGTGGGTGCAGCAAAACCGCTTGCTCGTGGTCGGGCTCTTCTCGCTGGCCTTCCTGGTCGTCATGGGGCTGGTGGCGCCCATGACACCTATCAAGATCTTCCCCCAGGACGACTCGGAGAGCCTGTTCATCAAGATCTCGATGCCCCTGGGCACGCCCCTCGAACGCACCGAAGCCGTAGCCCTGGATATCGAGAGGCAGCTGCCGCTGCTGCTGGGACCCGACCTCGCCGCCGTGACGGCGCGCATCGGACACCAGGAGCCGGCCGGCCGCGGCTTCCAGGAGCGCAATCGCGGCGCCGCCGAGAACGAAGCCGTCGTGACCGCTATCTTCCAGATCCTCGGACGCGAGAAGACGAGCTCCGAGTGGATGGCGCTGCTCGAGGAGAAGCTGATCGTCGCCGACGGTGCGCGGGTGGTCTTCGAGGCCGAGTTCTTCGGCCCCCCCATCGGGATGCCGGTGACCCTCCACGTGGAGAGCAACGACGACGAGGTCCGGCGAGCCAGCGCCCAGGAGATCGCCCAGCGCATCGCCGCGCTGAAGGGTGTCTCCAACGTGGAGATCGACGAGCGCCCGGGCACACCCCAGATCGACCTGAACCTCGATTACCAGAAGCTCGCCCTGCGCGGGCTGCAGGCCGAAGACGTGGCCCTCACGCTGAAGACCGCCTTCTTCGGCCTCCAGGCCTCGGAGCACCGCGACCTCGACGACACCACGAGCTTCCGGGTGCTCTTCGACCCCTCGGCACGGCGCTCCCTGGACTCGCTGCTCGAGACCCCCGTGCGCTCCCAGTCCGGCGAGCTCGTGCGCCTGCGCGACGTCGTGAATCCGGTCGAGGTTCCTTCGGTCTCGCGCATCTTCCACCGCAACGGCACGCGGACCGCCACGGTGACGGCCGGCTTCACGCCGGGCAGCGATCGCTCGGCCCTCGCCACGGCGAGGTGGCTCGAGCGCGAGATCCTGCCCGACTTCGCGGGGGTTCCGGGGCTCTCACTGCACATCGGAGGCGAGGCGGTCGAGACCCAGGAGACCACGGCGGACATCGGCCTCACCGCGCTGCTCGCGTTGGTCGGCATCACCCTCGCGATCTCCCTCATGCTGGGCTCCTTCCTCGAGGCCTTCTTCGTCATCGCCATCGTGCCCTTCTCGGCGGCCGCAGTAGTCCTCACCTTCTTCCTCCACGACCGGCCGCTCTCGCTCTTCGCCATGCTGGGCGCCGTGGGCCTGGCGGGCGTGGTGGTGAACTCCTCCATCGTCATGGTGGATTCCATCCATCGCCGGGTCGGGTCTCTCGAAGCGGACGCCGACGACGAGGCCCGGCGCGAAGCCGTTCTCGACGCCGTCGTTGGGCGCCTGCGACCCATCCTGGTCACCACCCTCACCACGCTCGGAGGTGTCTTGCCCACGGCCTACGGAATCGGGGGTTACGACGCCATGGTGGCCCCCATGTCCCTGGCCCTGGGCTGGGGGTTGCTCTTCTCGACCAGCGTCACCCTGCTTCTCGTCCCGGCGCTCTACACCCTGGCCGGCGACATACGGGCCATGGCGCCGCGGCTGCTGCGCGGCAACCTGACGCCACGGCTGCGCAGGGAGGAGTCTTCTGCGAACCTCTGACTCCATGAGTCAGACCAAGATCCTCCTCGACGAAGCCGACATTCCCACCCGCTGGTACAACGTCATCGCCGACATGCCGAACCCACCGACGCCACCCGTCGGGCCGGACGGCAAGCCCCTGGGCCCCGAGGCCCTGGGCGCGATCTTCCCCGACGCCCTGCTCGAGCAGGAGATGAGCAGCGAGCGCTGGATCGAGATCCCCGAGGCGGTGCGCGAGATCTACCGCCTGTGGCGCCCCTCGCCCCTCTTCCGCGCCCATCGCCTCGAGGCCGCCCTCGGGACGCCGGCCCACATCTACTACAAGTACGAGGGCGGGAGCCCGGCGGGCTCCCACAAGCCCAACACCGCCGTCGCCCAGGCCTACTACAACCGACAGGCGGGCATCCGGCGCCTCTCCACCGAAACCGGCGCCGGCCAGTGGGGCTCCTCCCTGGCCCTGGTGGGGCAGATGTTCGGCATCGACGTGCGCGTCTACATGGTGAAGGTGAGCTACCAGCAGAAGCCCTACCGGCGCTCCATGATGCAGGCCTGGGGGGCCGAGGTCTTCGCCAGCCCCTCCGTGGAGACCGAGGCCGGTCGCGCGGCCCTGGCCGCCGACCCGGACAACCCGGGCTCCCTGGGCCTCGCCATCTCCGAAGCCGTGGAAGAGGCGGCGTCGCGCAAGGACACCAACTACGCCCTCGGCTCGGTGCTGAACCACGTCATCCTACACCAATCCGTGATCGGCCTCGAAGCCAAGAAGCAGCTCGAAATCGTGGGTGAGTACCCCGACGCCGTCTTCGCCTGCTGCGGCGGCGGCTCGAACTTCGGAGGCATCGCCTTTCCCTTCTTCGCCGACAAGGCGGCGGGCAAGGAGGTGCGCCTCGTGGCGGTGGAGCCGGCGTCCTGCCCCACCCTCACCAAGGGCTCCTACACCTGGGACTACGGCGACACGGCGGGCCTCACCCCCATCGTGAAGATGCACACCCTGGGCCACGACTTCGTACCGCCGGGCATCCATGCGGGCGGCCTGCGCTACCACGGGGAGTCGCCGCTGGTGTCCCAGCTCTACGACGAGGGCCTCATCGAAGCCGTCGCGGTGCCGCAGCTCGCCACATTCGAAGCCGGGGTCACCTTTGCGCGCACCGAGGGCATCGTGCCCGCGCCCGAGACCAACCACGCCATTCGCGCAGTGATCGACGAGGCCGAGCGTTGCAAGGAGAGCGGTGAGCCCAAGGTGCTGCTCTTCAACCTCTCGGGCCACGGCCACTTCGACATGGCGGCCTACGACCGCTTCTTCGCCGGCGACCTGAAGGACTACGAGTATCCCGCAGCCGCCATCGAGGAGGCGCTCAGCAACCTGCCGCAGATTCCCGAGTAGCTCGCAGCTCAGCGACTCTCGAGCAGCTCCACCACCCGCTCCATCTCGCACAGGTCCGCGGTGGCGGGAACGAGGTAGAGCTCGTCGCAACCGAGCTCCTCGATGGCGTCGAGGGCGGCCCGCACGGCGTCGGGTGTACTCAGGCTCATGCTGCTCGAGACCGCCTTCGCGGCGCCCTCGCCCAGCACTTTCAAGTAGTCGTAGACGTACTTCTTGAGGCGCGCATCCGCGTCATCCGCCAGCGAGTACCAGAAGCCGGTGACGCGCTGGGGCCGCTCGCTGCGGCCGGCCTCCTGCCAGGCCTCTTCCGCCAGGCGGTACCACTGCTCGACGGGAGCGGTGTCACCGTTCATCGTGAAGGCGTAGATGCCCTGGGCCCAGCGGGAGGCGCGCGCGATGGCCTTGGGCCCCATGGCGCCGGCCAGGATCGGCGGCCCGCCCTTCTGCACCGGCAGCGGTCCGACGGGGTCTGCGCCCTCGAAGGGCGGCTCGCCCGCCCAGATGCGGCGCATCTCCGCGATCTGCTCGTCCATGCGCGGGTGTCGCCGGGCGAAGCTGGCCCCGACGGCGCGGTAATCCACCTCGCGCCCGCCCACGCCCACGGTAACGGTCACGCGACCCCCCGAGAGCACGTCGAGGGTCGCGATCTGCTTGGCGGCCCAGACGGCGGAGTGCATGGGGAGCACGTAGAGCGAGGGAACGATGCGCACCCGCTCGGTCAGTGCGGCGGCCGCCGACAGGAGCACGTTCATCTCCTGACTCGGCCCCGTGATGCGCTCGCCGCAGGTGATGGCCGAGAAGGGACCCGCCTCGATGGCGCGACACCAGTCGAGGGTGGTCTTGCGATCGATCTCGGGCTTGTTGTAGGGGAGGCAGACTCCGATCTTCACTTGTCTTCTCCAGGTGGGGCCGCGCTAGAAACCCTGGCCTAGAAGGTCTGGCCCAGGAAGAGATAGGCGGCGTGGCGGTCGGGGTTGGTGAAGCCGTAGGCGATGTAGAAGGGCGCGATGGGCGTGTCGAGGGCGAAGTAGACGCTGCCGCCGTAGCGTGTGGTCTTCACCCTGGGATCGTCGGGCGCGAGCCAGGCGTTGCCGCCTTCGCCGGAGATCCCCACGTAGAGGGGGAAGCGGAACTGGGCGAAGCCGGGGTTCGCGAGCTGGCGCTGGATACGCAGGGTGACAAGCGCGGACTCGGTGCCCACGAGCTCGTCGGGATGGAGCCCGGAGAGGCGCAGAAAGCCTCCCAGGAAGAAGAAGCGATCGATGGTGTCGACGTTGTCGAAGGTCTTGGCGAGCTCGGCGTTCAGCAGGAAGGTCGTCCTCCCCCAGCTCAGGGCCTGGGTGAAGTCGAAGACGATCGAGACGGCGTCCTCGTCGGAGCCAAGGGCTTCCAGATCGAAGTCGAAGCGCAGCACCCCGAGGCTTCCCCGGGTGGGGAAACGGGCGTTGTCCAGGGTATCCATGCGCAGGGCGGTGAACACCGTACCCCGGGACAGATCATCGACCGGCAGGATG
>JAFDEK010000004.1 GCA_019310385.1 Deltaproteobacteria bacterium | reverse complement strand
GAGGAGACGGTGCTCTTCGCCTCCGGCATGTGCGCCGCGACGACGACCTTCATGGCGTTGATGCCCGTGGGCAGCCACCTCGTCGTCACCAGTGACTGCTACCGGCGCACACGGCAGTTCATCAACCAGTTCCTCAAGCGCATGGGGGTCGAGGTTACCGTCATCGAGCCGGGGAGCGCCGAGGCCTTCGAGAAGGCGATCCAGGACAACACGCGGATGTTCTTCACCGAGTCGCCCACGAATCCCTACCTGCGCGTCATCGACGTCGAGGAGGTGTCGAAGATCGCCCACCGGCGCGACGTACTGGTGGTGATCGACTCCACATTCGCGAGTCCCGTCAACCACTGCGCCATCGCGGACGGCGCGGACCTGATCGTCCACAGCGCCACCAAGTACCTGGGTGGCCACAACGACCTGCTGGCGGGGACCGTGACCGGGCGGCGCGAGATCGTCGATCCCATCCGCAGCGCCCTGGGCGTCCTCGGCGGCATCATCGACAGCCACGCCGCCTGGCTGCTGCTGCGCGGCCTCAAGACCCTCGCGATCCGCATGCACCGCCACAACTCCAACGGCCAGGCGGTGGCGGAGTTCCTCGAGTCCCACCCGAAGGTCCGCAAAGTCTGGTACCCGGGACTCGCGAGCCACCCGGACCACGAGATCGCGGTGCGGCAGATGGGCGGCTTCGGGGGCGTCGTGACCTTCGAGATCGAGACGGATCTCGAGGGCGCCATGCGCTTCATCGACGCGACCCGCATCCCCTACCAGGCGCCCAGCCTGGGCGGCGTGGAGTCCCTCATCGAGCTCCCCGTCACCATGTCCTTCTGGGACATGCCCCGGGACGAGCGCTACGAGATCGGGATCACCGACTCCCTGGTGCGCCTGGCCTGTGGGATCGAGAACGAGCAGGACCTCATCGCCGACCTCGACCAGGCACTCGCAATGGTGTGACGCACCAATTCCAATGCGAAATCTTGATTCATGAATCGAAAGAAGACGGTTGCGGCGCGCCGCCCTTCGAAGGCTCGCTGCGACCGACTCCGGGTACGCGACGGGCGATCGGGCCCGTCGCCTCGGGGTCTCAGGGTCCCCACTCGCGGAGGGAATATGAGAATAGTTCTTCCGTCGGAGCGGAACGGGTGTTCCGTCGCCCCGGGCGCCGGATGCGACCCGCGGCTCGGCGGGACCTCGAAGGCCCCGACAATCCTATGGAATCGGAATTCCTATGGTGGGAGCGTTCCTGCGGCACGATTCGTGCACCTATTCAGCCTCGGGAAGGGGATCGCACTGCCGGTCCTTGCGCGGGTTTTTTGGGTACCCGAGTCGGTGACGCCCAGAGTGGGGCGGGAGGCGGTTGTGCGAATCAGTCAGCTGGGAAGCACGTGGACCATTGCTACAGCGATATTGTCGATCGTGTTGGCAGGTGCGGCACAGGCCGCGCCGATCACCTACGGGTTCGTCGCGGGTACGGCGACGATCACGGCCTCGACGGCCAGCGGCTCGGTGTTGGGCGCCACCACGATCGACTTGGATGGCGCGTTCGCGGAGTTCGACGCCAACCCGGCGGGCCCGCTAGCGGCCGATCTCGTGGACTTCCGGATCACGACCGCGGACTCCGGCGTCATCGTCCTGTCGATCCCCTGGGGTGGAGCGCCGAGCTTCACGATTCTCTCAGCGGAGCTGACCCCCGGGGCGGGCTACTCGACGACGAACGCCACCGGAACGATTCCCTTCTTCAACATCGACGCCGGGCCGGTGGACGTGAACGGCTTCTACGACGCCGGCGTGGGTGCGACGCCCGTCGCTGCGACCTCTGCGGCCATCAGCGCCGCGGTGCAGACGAATCTCTTTCAGATGGGAATCGTCGGCTTCACGCTTTTCACATTGGATGCAGACGACTTCGGCGAGAACGAGGATCTGACCGTCAAGGCCGACATCACCTGGTTTGGTGCCGTGCCCGAGCCGTCGACCGGGCTACTCCTCGCGTTCGGCCTCGGCCTGATGGGGCTGCGCCGAAGACCGTACTCGACCCGCTAGTTCGCGATTTCGTTGAAGAGTCCTACTATTTGAGGGTTACTTGTGTCTTCGGACCGGTGCCCCAATCCCGAAGAAGGTGATGTAGATGCAACACGTCACGTCGATATCTCGTCTGTTCGCTAGGTTCTGGATTCTGGTCGGCTCCATCGTCGGGATGAGCCATGCGGCGGCGGCAACCACGGTTGGGCTGGGGCCGACGGATGGTCTCGACGTCGGGTCCATCTGCGACTCGAACGACTTCTTCTGTACGTTTGCGCCGAGCTTCAGCCTGTCCGCCACGGCGCCCGCCACAGGCACACTCACCGTCCTGCCCGGCGGCATCGGGCCCGGAACGGCGAGTCTGAGCTTGTCGTTGAGTTCTCCGGCCACCTTCACGGGTAGCTACGACGGCATCACGAAGATCGTCCTTCTCGACGACCTCACACTCGCGGCCTCGGGCTGGCCCGTCGACGTGAGCGCGTCCAACATCCTCGACAACGACAACGTGGAGGGCACCATCACGGGCACGTACCAGCAGTACGTGGGTGCGGCACCCTTTGGAGCTCCGCAGTCGCTCAACCAGCAGGTGACCTTCTCGGATCTGAGCTGCGCGCCGCCCTACACCCCGGGCGGGCAGTGCGGCCTGAACGTGGGGGCCCTGCGAGACTTCACGATCTCCGTGGGACAAGGCAACGCAATCGACCACGACGTGGTGCTGGCCTTCGATCTCATCGTCGTTCCCGAGCCCGCGAGCGCGGCTCTGGTCGGCCTGGGCTTGGCGGGCCTCGTGCTGCGCGCGCGCCGCGCCCGATCGCACTGATCCGGAGCCACACGAGCTCGATTCTGGCCTGTGTGACGCCGTTCCGCTGCTGGGAGACCTCGGCCTGCTCTTGTGGCTGGACCGGAGACGGCGGCGGCTTGCTGTCTCGGCTCGCTGAAGAAGCCGGCCTCTAGCAGCCTGCTAGCAGAGCTGCCCGTTCCCCGTCCCCGAGCGTTCCATGGCGAGGAGCCTCGCCTTGGTGTGGAGTCCGCCCGCGTAGCCCTGCAGCTTGCCCCCGCTGGCGATGACCCGGTGGCAGGGAATCACGATGGGGATGGGGTTGCTGCCCGCCGCGGCCCCCACGGCGCGCACCGCCTTGGGTCGCCCCACCGCGGCAGCGACCTCCGCGTAGGAGTGCGTCTCACCGTAGGCGATGCGGAGAAGCTCTTCGTAGACAGTGGTCTGAAAGGGCGTGCAGCGCAGATCGAGAGGAAGATCGAAGTCCTCGCGCTTGCCCTCGAGGAAGTCGACGAGCTGCGCGATGAAGGGTCGGTTGGGCTCGTAGCCCTCTTGCAACCTCGCCCCTTCGCCGTGGCGCTGGTGCCAGCCCATGAGGCCGCGCCCGTTGGCACGGGGCAGCTCGACATAGGCGAGACCCTTGTCGGACGACGCGACGCGCAGGGTGCCGATGGCACTCTCGAAGTCGGCCGTATACAGGATCCCCGCCACGTCCCCACCATAACACCGGCGCCGCGAAAGCGGGAGATCGAATTGTCGGAATCTTCACCGCGACGACTTCGAAACTACTCTCGCGTCGACGCTCGGCTCCGCGTCAGCCCTCTGCCGCGACGTCGGCGTCGGTGAGCTTGAGCCGCTTCATCATCTTCTGCAGCGACTGCCGCGGAATGCCGAGGCGCTCGGCGGCCCGGGTCTTGCTGCCCGCCTCGCGCAGGGCCGCCACGATCATGCCGCGCTTCAGCGCGTCCACGGAGCGGTTGAGGTCCCAGTCGGTGATCTCACCGCGCTCACCCTGGAGCGGGACGCTGTACTCCGAAGAGCCGCGGACCTCCTCGGAGAGCATCTCCACTCCGACTCGCTCCTCGCCGCCCGCCAGGGCGACCGTCCGCTCGATCTCGTTCTCGAGCTCGCGCACGTTGCCCTTCCACGCGTAGGCGTAGAGCCGATCCATTGCGGCGTTGGTGAATCCCTGGAGGGCACGCTTCATCCGCGTGTTGGAGCGGTCCAGAAAGTGGTGGGCAAGGGCGGGGATATCGCCACGACGCTCGCGCAGGGGAGGCAGCACGATCTCGACGACTCGCAGCCGATAGAAGAGATCTTCACGGAAGCGGCCCTCTTCGACCTCCTTGCGCAGGTCGCGATTGGTGGCGGTCACGACCCGCACGTCCACCTTGCGGGTCTCCGAGGAGCCGATGGGCCGGATCTCGCCGTCCTGCAGCACCCGCAGCAGCCGCACCTGCATGCCTGGCTCGGTCTCGCCGATCTCGTCGAGGAAGATCGTGCCGCGGTCGGCGGCCTCGAAGAGCCCCTTCTTGTCCGCGTGGGCCCCCGTGAAGGCGCCGCGCTTGTGGCCGAAGAGCTCGCTCTCGAGCAGGGTGTCGGGCAGCGCACCGCAGTTCTGGGTGACGAAGCGCCGCTCGCGGCGCGGGCCCGAGTAGTGGATCGCGCGCGCCACGAGCTCCTTGCCAGTCCCGGTCTCGCCGCTGATGAGCACGGTGGCGTCGGTCTCCGCCACCTTCTCGGTGACGTCGAAGACGCGCTGCATGGCGGGGCTGTCGCCGATCAGCTCATCGAAGGAGTAGCGGCGCTCCACCTCGCGCCGCAGATAGAGGTTCTCGGCTCGCAGCCGCTCGTTCGCCTCTGCGAGGGCGCCCGCCAGCTGCACGTTCTCGCTGCTGAGCGCATAGGCGTCGAGGGCGCGCTTCACGTCCACGCGCAGCTCGTCGGGCTCCCAGGGCTTGGTCACGTAGCGGTAGATGCGGCCGGAGTTGATGGCGCGCATCAGCGAGGAGATGTCCGCGTAGCCGGTGAGCATCATGCGGATCGGGCGCGGGTTTCGCTCGATCACCTCTTCGAGGAACTCGACGCCGGTCATTCCCGGCATCACCTGGTCGGCGATCACCAGGGCGATGTCCTCGCGCTCGAAGATCTCCAGACCTTCCGCACCGCTGCCCGCCGTGAAGACGCGGTATTCGCTTCCGAGGGTGAGCTCGAGGGATTCGAGGATGGCCTCCTCGTCGTCGACGAGGAGAATCCCGTAGGGCGCTTCGGCACCCTCCCTGCGTGCACCCTCGATTTCAGTCATGGGCGCCTCGTGCGACCCGCGAGCTGGCTGCCAGGGTGCACGACTGCACGGCAATCACGCTGGGGATCTGTTCGGAGCGGGCGCTACGACTCACTGGTCTTCTCACCGAAGCACGATGTCACCGAAGCACGATGAAGGTAGGCAGAAGAGCATACTTCACGAGCCGCTCAGCGCCGTCCCTCGGCAACCCAGGACTCCACCCTCTCGATCACCTTGGATTCGATGCGGGTGCCTTCGAGCGCGTTCACCTCCTGCACCCCCGTCGGGCTCGTCACGTTGATCTCTGTCAGGTAGTCGCCGATCACGTCGATCCCAACGAAGAAGAGGCCCTCGCTGCGCAGCACGGGACCGATGCGCTCCAGGATCCGCCTGTCTGCCTCACTCAGCTCGGCCCGAGCGGCCCGCCCACCGATATGAAGATTGGCCCGGACCTCGGCATCGGCGGGCACGCGCAGCACGGCTCCCAGGAACTCGCCGTCGAGGAGCAGGATGCGCTTGTCCCCCCGCCGAACCTCGGGAAGATAGCGTTGGGCCATGGTGAGCTGGGTCTCGAAGCGCGTGGCCTGCTCGAGCACCGACGAGAGATTTCGCTCCCCTTTTACCAAATGAAATATCCCCTCTCCTCCCTTCCCGGTCAGGGGCTTCACGATCATCTCGCCGCCCAGGGACTCCATGAAGGCCTCGAGCTCGGCGATGTTCCGGGAGACCATGGTCTCGGTCATGAGCTCGCGGAAGTGCAGGGCGAAGAGCTTCTCGTTGAAGGCAAGCACGCTCTGAGGCCGGTTCAGGACCAGGGTGCGCCTGCAGGTGCCCAGGATCTGGGTCGCCAGGGTGTAAGCCTCGTCGACGGGGGGATCGACGCGCTGGAAGGCCACGTCGACGGACTCGTCGAGGATCAGCGGCCGGGGCCTTCCGAGCTCGAAATGGCGCCCCGGCTCCCGGCGCAGGGTGACGGGGGTGGCGAGCGCGGCCGCCTGGCCATCCGTCACACCCAGATCCCCTGGATCGACGTAGAGAAGCTCGTGGCCCCGCCGCTGGGCCTCCAGCATGAGGGCGAAGGTGGTGTCCGCGTCGATGGAGATCGACTCGATGGGGTCCATCACGAAGGCCATCGAGAGCGGGGAGGCGGGCATTGAGAACTTCCTGCGGGGTAGGGGTGTCGAAGCCAGGGAATCGAGGTGGAATGCGGGCGGCGGCGGTGCTGTGGCAACGCCCCTCGGTGGGGCGAGTTGCGCGCCTTACAGTCAGTGTCCCGAGCTGCCGACACCGGTGGTCGGATGGAGTGTATGCTTTGTGGATCGCAGCCCCGGGCTGCTAAGCATACACCGCGTTGACGGCGACCGGCGAGGATACGCCTGGCCGCCTGACGGCGACCGGCGGCTCTCGGCTAGGTTTCGCTAAGTACTGGAGTTCGAATGGCTTTCATCCGGTCTGGGGGGTTCCGGATACTTCTCGTGCTCGTCTGCCTGCTGGCCTTCGGGGCCGGGGCGGGCGCGTTCGCGGTCTATTTCAGCTTCCTGCGCAACCTGCCCGACCTCGAGCGGGTCGAGGACTACGAGCCCGCCCTGGCGAGCCGAGTGGTGGACCGCAACGGAACCCCCATCGCGCTCTTCGCCAACGAGCGCCGCCAGCTGACCCCCCTCGAGGCCCTTCCCGAGTACGCCCCTCTTGCCTTCGTGGCCGCGGAGGACGCCTCCTTCTTCCAGCACGCGGGTATCGACTATGTCTCCATCGTCCGGGCCGCCTGGGTGGACGTACGCGCCCGCGGCATCAAGCAGGGCGCCAGCACGATCACCATGCAGCTCGTCAAGCAGCTGCTGCTCAGCCCCGAACGGAACTTCAGTCGCAAGATCCGCGAGATGGTCCTCGCCAAGCGGATCGAGAGCCATTTCACCAAGCGGGAGATTCTCTATCTCTATCTGAACCAGATCTACTTTGGCGCGGGCGCCTGGGGAATCGGAGAGGCAGCGGAGACCTACTTTGGCAAGCCCCCGGGCGAGCTCACGGTCTCGGAGTCGGCCCTGCTCGCCGGTCTGCCCCAACGTCCCTCGGCCTACTCGCCCTTCCGCGATCCCGAGGCAGCCGAGAGACGCCGCCGCTACGTACTGGGACGCATGAAGACCGAGGGCTTCATCGACGAGGCCGTCTATGAGGAGTCCCTCGCCGCGCCTCCGGAGCTGACCTCCACCGCGGAGTCCGAAGACACGCTCGCCGCGCGCTACTTCACCGAAGAGGTGCGCCGCTACCTCTTCGACCACCTCGGCGGAGAGATTGTGCTCGAGGGCGGACTGGTAGTGGAGACCACTCTCGACATCGAGCTGCAGAAGGTCGCCGTGGAAGCCGTTCACAAGGGGCTGCGCGACCTCGACAAGCGAATGGGCTACCGGGGCCCGGTGCGCCAGGTCGCGGCCGGGGAGATCGACGCGGAGGTCGCTCGACTCGCCGAGGAGAACGAACTTCTGGCCGACGAGGAGACGGGGGTCCGGCCGCCGCTCACGCTCGACGAGCCCAAGCTCGGCGTCGTGGTGCGGGTCGACGCGGAGATGGAAACGACCCGGATCGTGTTCGCGCCGGGGATCGAAGGGCAGGTCGGCCTCGAGGACGTCAGCTGGGCCCGCGAGCCCGACCCGAAGCGCCGTCCGCGACCCGTGAAGCAGATCGAAGAGATCTTCGCCGTGGGCGACGTCGTGCGCTTCGAGCGCCTCGAGGGTGATCCGCTGGTCCCGGTGGAAGGCGCCGGCGAAGAAGAGCCGGAGCAGATCGCCGACGAGAGGGCGGAGCCGCCGCTGGACCCCGAGGCCCGGCCCGAGCCCGCTCCCCACCCCCTGGCCCGGGTTTCGATCTTCCAGGAGCCCATCGGCGAGGGCGCCCTGCTCTCCATGGAGGTCGATACCGGCGAGGTGCGCGCCCTGGTTGGCGGCTACGACTACGACCGCAGCGAATTCAACCGCGCCACCCAGGCTCTGCGCCAGCCGGGATCCTCCTTCAAGCCCTTCATCTACGGAGCCGCCCTCGAGCAGAACTACACGCCGGTCTCGACCCTCTGGGACCGGCCCGCCGTCTACGAGGACCCGGTGTCGGGCTTCGTGTGGCGCCCGCAGAATTACGGCCGTCACTTCTACGGTCCCATGCCCATGCGCCAGGCTCTGGTGCGTTCGGTAAACAACGCCACGGTTCATCTCTTCCGGGATGTCGGCGTCGACTACGTGATCGACTACTCGCGACGCATGGGCATCTCGGCGCCGCTGAGTCGGGATCTCTCCCTGGCCCTGGGCTCGAGCAGCGTGGGTCTCGCCGAGCTCACTGCCGCCTACGCGATCTATCCCAACAAGGGCGTGAAGGTGATCCCGCGCTTCATCACCCGGGTCACCGATCGCAATGGACAGATTCTCCTCGAGGACGTGGGCCTGGGTGCAGCGCCTGCGGCGCAAGAAGAAGACGCGGCCGCGCCCGAGGCCGGAGAAACGATCGCCAGCGAAGTTCTCATCGACGACGTCAACCCCGAAGACGCGGCGCTCCTGATCGACACCGCCGAGCTGCCCGGCGCTGAAGCCCCCGTCGCAAACCAGGTCATCTCCGAAGAGGCCGCCTACCTGATGTGCGATCTCCTCCAGGCCGTCGTCCAGGATCCGCGCGGGACGGGCTGGCGCCTGCGTCAACTGGGCCGGCCGCTGGCAGGCAAGACGGGAACCACCAACGACCAGAACGACGCCTGGTTCATGGGCTTCTCGCCCAGCATTGCGACGGGCGTCTGGGTGGGTCGCGACGACAACATCCCTCTCGGCTGGGGCGAGACGGGCTCCCGCGCGGCGGCGCCCATCTGGGTCGAGTACATGGAGGCCGCGCTCCAGGGCCGACCCATCCGGGACTTCGAGGAGCCGGAGCACATCGTGAAGGTGCGGATCGACCGGGCCTCGGGCCTGCTCGCAGACGACGGCTCCGAGGACGCCTACTTCCAGCCCTTCCTCGAGGGCACCGAGCCCACCGAGACCACGACCCACCACCGCACGGCCGGCGATACCCAGCGAATCATCCGCGAAGATTTCTTCTGAGACGCGCAGAGGCCATGGATCGAGGGGATCGAGCCTCGTCTCACGCTTGACAGGCCAGCCCAACGCGCGGTAGCAAGTCGCTCCATGGGGGCCCGCAACCTGGAGCAGCGCTCGCCGGCTAGCGGCGGGATCTCGACGCGATCGCACGCGTCGCCGCCCGACGCGGGAGCGCCACTTCCGGACCTGCAGAGCCTCCTCTCCGGTGCCGTGACGCGACTCACCGAAGCGACGGGCTCCGAACAAGCCGCCGCGTGGGCGGTACGTCCCGGTGGCGAGCTCTTCGTCGCCGCGGCCGTCTTCTCCGATGCCTCACCCATCACGCCGAAGCCCGAGAGCGTGGCCGCCCTCGAGCCGATCTGGCAGCGCGACGCCCCGACCGACCTGGGGGAGCCCGGCCTGCCGACGGCGCTCGGCGAGCTCGTGGAAGGCCACGGCTTCTCGGCTGCGGCACCGCTCCTCGGCAGCGACGGCCAACGCCTCGCCATGCTACTGCTCGGGGGCCCCGAAGATCCGCCCGGTCGGGTGCGGCCGCGCTGCCTGGCCGCCCTCGATGCCACCATCCGGCGCCTCCGCACGCCCGCCACCGCAGCGGCCGCCTACTCTCGCCTCGCCGTGCTCGACGAGAAGGTCTGCCGCCTGGACCGCCTGGCCTCCCTCGGCGACCTGCTCTCCGAGGTGGTCCACGAGGTCCGCAATCCGCTGGTCTCGGTGAAGACCTTCATGCAGCTCCTGCCCGATCACATGCAGGACGAGAGCTTTCAGACCGACTTCCGCCAGGTGGTGATGGACGAGCTCGCTCGCATGGAGCGGCTGCTCGACACCGTGATGGCGCACGCCCGGCCCCGGGGCCCGTCCCTCCCCACCTCGGGCAACGGGAGCGACTGCTACATCGAGGATGTCCTGTCCTCCATCGTGCGACTTCTCGAGCAACGCGCCAGCGAGCATCAGGTCCACCTCGAAACCGCCCTCGAGGTTGGGCTGCCCGCCGCCGCGATGGATCGCGACAGCTTTCGCCAGGTGATCCTCAACCTCACCCTCAACGCCCTCGAGGCGACACCCCGAGACGGCAGGGTGATCCTGCGGGCCCGCCGGGCAGGGGGTAGCGGGATCGAGCTCAGCGTCGAGGACGGGGGCCCGGGCGTACCCGAAGAGCTCCGCCCCCACCTCTTCGAGCCCTTCTTCACGACGCGCAGCGATCGCTCCGGCGGCCTCGGTCTGGCCATCTCGAAGCGCCTGGTCGACGAGGCGGGCGGATCGATCGAGATCGACGACGCGCCCAGCGGTGGCGCGCGCTTCCGGGTGGTTCTGCCGGCTGGATGATCTATGCCCTTGAGGCGACTGGGCCCTCAAGCGGCTGGCCGGGGGCGCCGATTCAGGGCGGATGGCGAGCGACGAGCAGCGGCGGCGTTTCGAGCGATACCGGAGCCGACTCTCGTGCTCGTTTCGAGACGGCGACACCACCTACCAGGCCTTCGCGACCGACCTCTCGGCCGGGGGCCTCTTCCTCCAGACCCGCGCTGCGATCAAGCCCGGCACGAAGCTGGTGATCAATATCGAACGCGACAGCGATCCGCCGCTCGTTCTGACCGGGACAGTCGCTCGCATGCGAAAATCCCACCGCTCGGCAGTTGCGGTCACTCAGCCGGGCTTTGGCTTCGAGCTGGAATCCGCGCCCGAGGCCTACTTCACGCTCGTGATGGACGTGGCCGGGAAGAACTGAGCCGACCCTCGTGACGTTGCGGCTCCGGCCGCACCAGTCAACGCTCGATTCGACATCTCTCCTTGCCGAAGTAGTCAGCCACCGCGTCGCGCAGGCTCCGATGGAGCGAGCGTGAGCCCATCTGAGGATATACGCCAACGGGAGGGCGATCGGTGGCAACGAGGACGACTGCGACCGTCGCGTCCTGCGCGGCGGGGTCTGCGAATCCGAACGAGTGGGTATCGCCCAAGTAGTGCACCTGGATCTGCGGCTGGTAGACCATCGCGATCTCGAGGTCGTCCATTTCGAGGCACCGCACCACATCCGAGAGTGCCAGCTCGAGATGCGCCAGCGCTTCGGTAGTGCCGGGTTGGTTGCTGGCGGCAAGCTCCGGTAGAGCGAGGGCGATCAGCTGCGGGTGAGAGGCCGTGTACTCGCCGCTGGGGGGTTGGAACCGCTCACAGCCCCACGCCGCCGCGATGAGGAGAAAGATTCCCAGCCGGAACATCATTACCACTTGGTCTACTCCATCTACTCGCCCGCTACTCGTCCGCATGGTCCGCACCCGCAATGGGCTCGGCCGTCGACACGCACAGCCGACGTACGGATACTACATCGACCGATCTGCCCGGGACAGATCCGGCTCGGGTCGCTGCGAGCGCCATACTCGCCCTGCTCAGTCTCCGCCCGCCCGCCCCTTCACGGCCTCCCGCTCCGGCCCCAGCGGCCGGGTCAGCAGCAGCACGGCCGGAGCAAAGAAGAAGTCCGCGAGCAGCGCCCAGCTGAAGGCGAAGCCCGCCAGCACGCCGAAATGGACGAGGCCGCGCATGTCCGAGAGGGTGAGCACCGAGAAGCCGAGCGTGAGGGTCAGGGTCGTGAAGGTGATGGGCCGCCCCACGCTGGCGAGGGTCTCCCGGAGCGCCACCTCGTAGCTCCCCGCGCGCTCGAACTCCCGGCGATAGCGCACGAAGAAGTGGATCGTATCGTCGACCGCCACGCCGATGATGATGGCCGCGAAGGTCATCATCCCCATGTCCATGTAGACCCCCGCGAGTCCCATGAGGCCCAGGGAGATCAGAACCGGAAAGATGTTGGGCAGCATGCTGATGAGGCCGAGACCCGGTGAGCGCAGGACGAGCATCATGATGACGGTGATGACCGCGAAGGCGGTCAGGAAGCTGCGCTTCTGGCCCTGGCCGATGAGGTCGTTCATCGCACGCACCCAGGCAAGCATGCCGGTAATCTCGACCCGGTCCGAGAGCTCCGGCCGCTGCGCGACGAAGTGCTCGAGCTCGGCGACGAAGCGCCGCGCGTCCCGGGTATCCAGAGCGCGGGTGCGGGCAGTGAGGCGCGCGATGTCCTGGTCGAAGGTGACGAGCTTCTCCTTCTGCTCGCCGCCCGAGCTCTCGTAGAGGAGGAGATACTGGGAGGCCTCCTCCCGGCTCGTGGGGATGTCGTAGAACTCGGGCCGGTTCTCGTGGAAGGCCCGGCGCATCTTGCGCAGGACGTCGAGAATACTCGTCGTCTTCGTGGTCAACGGGTGGTCGATCACGAAGCGGTCGAGCTCGTCCATGGCGTGCAGGAAATCGGCGTCCGTGATGCCGTCCGTGACGCCCGTATCGAGCATGATCTCCATGGACATGGATCCGCCCATGTTCGCATCGACGTAGTCGTAGGCCCGGCGAATGGGCACGTCGGTCGAGAACATCTCCACGGAGTTCGACTCGATTTCGAGCCGGGAATAGCCCACGAGGGCGACCGCCGCGAGCCCGATGAAGAACACGACGATGGGCAGCGGGTGGGCGACCACGACGCGATAGACCCAGCCCAGCAGGCGGTCGAAGACGTCGTCTCGCGGCGCGTCTCCTCGCCCCTCCCGCGATCGCGGTCGCTCCGCGCCCCAGGAATAGAGCACCGGGACCAGCAGATAGGTGAGGACGACCGCGATCATGACCCCGGTGGCGGCGTAGATCCCCATCTCGCGAAAGGGCTTGATGCGCGCGGCGAGAAAGGCGAGGAAGCCGGCCGCCGTCGTGACGCTGGTCAGGAGACAGGGCCAACCCACCACCCCCATGGCCTCCCGGAGCGCATCGCGCCGGGCGAGACCCCGGTCCTGCTGGTCCTGGAACTCCGCGATCACGTGCATGGAATCGCCGATCCCCACGCAGATGAGCAGGACGGGAAGCATGATGATGAAGATATTCAGCTTGAAGCCGTAGAGCGCGATGGCCCCCAGGGCCCACGTGGTCGCAAGGACCACGACCACCACCGGAACCAGCACACCGCGGGGCCCGCGCGCCACCCAGAGCAGGATCGCCATCTGCACGAGGATGCAGATGGCGGTGAATAGCGCTGACTCCTGCGCTGTGAGGACGTCGATGTCGTAGTCGATCAAGGGGCCGCCGACGGCGTGGAGCTCGAGGTCGTTGAACTCCGGGCGGGCGAGGATCTCCCGGACGACGGGGGGCACCTCCTTGCGGGGGTCCATCTCGCCCTCGGGATAGGCGTCCATCTCGAGCAGGAGCCCGGCGATGCGCCCGTCGCTCGAGATCAGCGCGTTGACGAAGGACGGCTCGGCGAGGGCCCTGCTGCGCAGCTCGGCTAGCCGTGCGGGGTCCTCCGGAACCTCGCCCAGGAACTCCTCGATCTCGATGAGATCCTCGAGACCCTCGATGTCCTCGACGTTGCCGAGCCAGGTAAGGTCGAGAAGGTGGGGCACCTCCTCCTCGAGCACCTCGGCGAGGGCTCCCAGACGCCGGATGTTCTCGGGCCGGAAGAAGTCCTCGCTCTCGAAGAGGACGTAGATGAAGTCGTCGTTCCCGAAGGCCTCCTTGAACTTCTCGGAGAGCTCGAGGGTGCGGTCTCCCTCGACGAACCAGATGTCGTTGTTGGTGTTCAGCTCGAGTCGAGGCGTCTGCGCCGCCATGAAGGCGGTCAGCGCCGCCACCAACGCGAGCACGAGCCAGCGCCGCTGGATCAGCTGCGCGGCCAGCTCCGAGAAGAATCGATGTGCGGGAGAGGGCGAGGTCACCTCGAGCCGGGCTAGACCTCGACGATGTCGGACTTCGTGCTCTCGATGAATGCGACCACGTCGTCACGCTCGCGCTGAGGAAGCTCGAAGGCATCGAGAGTGGCGCCCAGGTGCGACATGAAGGCCGACCAGTCACTCTCGCTGATCTGCATACCCTCGTGAGAGATCTTCATGTCCCTCCCCGTGTAGAACATGGGCCCGCCTGCGCTCGAGGCGAGGAAATCGACGAGGAGCTGCTTCTCCCTCTCGATCCCATCCGTCCCCCGATGCTCCCAAAAGCGACCCAGCTGCGAGTCCCCCTGGAGTCGGGGCAAGAGGGTGCCGGCCACTGCCGCAAGGGCATCGTATCCGCCGAGACGTTCGTAAAGGGACTTCTCGCTCATGGGTCCACCTCGCTTCTGCTGGGCCGGCCGACGCATATCGCGTAGCGCTGGCGCAGCGCGACCGCAATTGTCAGTAGGGTACTCGTTGAGTGCGAATTTGCATTTCCTCTCGCGTCGCGACCTTCGCGATCGAGCCGCTATCTTCGCTTTCCGTGAAGACCCTCGTCATCGGCGCCAACGGAAAGATCGGACGCATCTTCTGCGAGCGGGCGGCCGCCCAGGGGCTGGCTGTACGCGCCATGCTGCGCGACCCGGCCCAACGCTCCTTCTTCGAGTCCCTGGGCGTGGAGACGGTGCTCGGCGACCTCGAAGGTGAGTTCGGCCACGGCTTCGAGGACTGCAGTCGCGTGGTCTTCACCGCCGGCTCGGGCGGCCACACCGGCGGCGACAAGACCCTGCTGGTGGACCTCTACGGCGCCATCCGGGCCATCGAAGAGAGTGAGGAGCGCCGCCTGGATCACTTCGTCATGGTGAGCGCCATGCGGGCAGACCATCCCCTCGATGGGCCGCCCGCCATCCGCCACTACCTGGTAGCCAAGCAGCTCGCCGACGAGCGGCTGCGCACCAGCAGCGTCCCCTACACGATCCTGCGGCCCGGGCGCCTCGGCGACGAGCCTGGCAGCGGCCGGGTGCGCACGGACCCGGCTGCCGGACACGGTATGGAGATCTCCCGGGAGAACGTCGCCTTGTGCATCCTCGCCAGCCTCGGCCAGCCCGGATCCCGGGGGCACAGCATCGACCTGCTGGGCGGCGATCAGCCCATCGGTGAGCTCTTCGCGAGCCTCGAAGCGCGCTGAGCGCAAGGTGGTCCGGGTGGAGCCGGCGGCCTCAGGGAAGCGCGAGGTCCGAAACGACCGTATCCCCGTCCAGCTTCATGATCTTGAAGCGCAGCGGCCTGCTCCGGTCCACCTGGGCCGGTGGAATCCAGTAGGTGCACCAGCTCGTGCGTTCCTCGTCGCCCTGCGCGAGGCTGCCGAGGGTCAAAATGCGCAGGGAGTCGTCGTCCTCCGGGATTCCCGGCTCGATCTCGAGGGTGCGCCAGCCCGCGCTGCCCTGCTGCTGGATCGCGATCCGGGGTGTCACGCCGTCGGAGCCCGCGCTCGGGGGCGCGGCCGAGACAGGAAAGCTCGGCAGGGCGTCCTCCCAGCAAGCCCGGGGCAGGAAGTCCAGCTCGAGGTCACCGGGTACCCGCAGCGTCACATCGTGCACGTCCTGTCCCTCGAGCTCCGGCTCGATCTCGATTCTCCTGGGGCCCCAGTCGGATTGCAGGCGCGGGCTGAGCCACGGGAGATAGAGGTAGCGGTGCTCCTTGCCGGCGGCGGGCGCGTCGCGCAACTCTCCCGCGAGCCGCGTCAGGTCCTTCGCGACCAACGCCCCCGAAAATCGGCCGAACAAGGTCCCCGAGCCTTCGTAGTGCTGCAATCGATACTCCTCGGGAGTCGCGAAGTAGTAGCCGTAGGAGTGGGCGAGACCGAGGAGCACGACGTCAGCGCGATCGACTCCCGCAGCCTGGGCGACCCCGTCTGCGATGCGGCGACCCATCACGGTGGTGAACTCACCGGGCAGCGTGGCAAAGCGCAGCGGCCCCAGCTGGTACACGCCGAGAGCGACCGTTCGCGGCGGCGAGATCCCGATCAACGCCGTGCGGGTGAGCGAAATCAAGGGCAGACGGATTCGCGCCAGCCAGCCGAAGACATCGAGGGTGCCGAGCTTGCGACCCTGGGGCCCGAGCCCGAAGCCGGGGCCCCCCTCGTAGAAGAGCCAGCCGGGGAGGGTCGAGGGGCCGTCCTCGGCGCCCGCCGCCGTGGCCCGGCCCGTCATGGGCAACCACGCCGTCATGCGGTGGTTTCCCAGCTCGTCCTTCAGCCAGCGCCCCCCCAGGCGTGCGTTGGCGTCGAAAGCCCATGAGATCTCGCCGCCAACCTCACGCCCGCCGCCCGAGGCCATGTCGAGCACTTCGCCGGTGAGATGGGCTGCAATCCTCTGCAAGTCTTCCCGATCCTGGTCTTCGAAGAGCGCCGAAATATCGCCTTCGGCGCCGTTGAAGATCGCCACCACAGCGGGACGCGATTGCGGGGCACTCGCCTGCAGGCGGCGCTCCGCGCCCAGGGCCACGGCGCCGAAGAGGTCGCTGCTGTATACGTCGAGGTGGTGGGACAGGGTCTCGGGATGGCTCGCGAGGAAGACCCCCGCGGCCATGAGCTCACCCTCGTCAGGCCCGGAGCCGCGCAGTACGCGCAGGACCCGCACGCGGTTGTCCACGGCCTGACACGATCGTGGATCGGGGTAGAGGGGGTGGGGCGCGCACTCGGCAAGCCCGCTCTCCTGCATCACCTGCCCGGCCTCGGCATTGGCGAGGAAGGGGATGACGCTCCGATTTCGGAAAGCGCCGCCCACCCGCCGCTCCTCCAGGAGCACCCGGGCGGGCTCGGCGTTCTCGACGGCCTCGGTGACCGCCCAGGCAATCCGCATTGCGAGGAAGCGCAGCAGATCCGGGTCGAAACCCGGCGCATTGGCGGCGAAGACCGAGAAGAAGCGGTCCGACGAGAAGAGCGCCGGGCTCTGGTGGGTGTGGGTCGCGGTCAGAAGGACCTGCTCGCGCCCGAGGCGCCGGCCGCCGAGGCGGGCGACATAGGGAGGCTGCGAGAGCAGCTCGGCGACCTCGTCAGCGAGCCCGGAAGCCATGGACCACAGGTCGGTGGCGACCAGGGCGAAGCCGTGGCCGTCGGGGTCTTCGAGATAGATCGCCCGGGCGTAGAGGCGGGCGAACTGCCCGCGCGAGGTCTGTCCCATGGCGGAGTGTCCGCCCATCGGATAACCGATAGTGGGGGTCAGCTCGGCCTTCCCGGCACCGGCGAGGATACCCTCACTGCGCCCCGCCTGGGCGCCAGCGAAGAAGACAGACCGCTCAGCCTCCTCGCGGGCCGGAACCCGACCGGAAATCGATGCACAGCCGAGCGCCATCCCGAACGCGGCGATGAGCAGCATCGATGGCCCGATGCGGTGAAAATGGGATCCGCAGTTCATGGTTCTCCCCCCGTGGCGCCCCGCTGCAAAGAGGATCAGCCCAGCCAGTCGACGAGGGCCGCTGCGAGCTCGCGCAGCCCCGGCCCGCCCATGAAGAAATGGTCCGTCTCCTCGAGCACCCGCAGCTCGAGCTCCGCATGGGGTGCCTCGAGACCCTCCAGCTCCCGGGCGGGCGCGACCTCGTCCCACGCTCCGGTGGCAATCAAGATCTTGCCGTGAAAGTCCGCCAGCCGATCACGGTCGAGCAGGGCCGGGGGAGGCGAGACGAGAACCAGACGGCGAACCAGGGGCCCCGCACTCGCGGCCAGCGCCGCGGCGGCGCCGAAGGAGTAGCCGCTGGCGATCAGGGGCGGCGGCAGCGTGTCCGCGAGAAAGTCCAGCGCGGCCAGGTAGTCCTCCTGCCCGACGGCGAGATCCCCGCTCACCTCACCTGCGCTCGCCCCCACGCCGCGCCAGTTGAAGCGCAGGGTCGCGATGCCGGCGCGCTCGAAGCCGTGTGCCATCTCGCCCACCACCGGCGACTCCATGCTGCCGCCATAGAGGGGATGGGGAGGAGCGATCACGGCGCCGCCGCGATCCGTGTCATGGGCAGGCCGGTAGAGGCCCTCCAGCGCCAAGCCGGTAGCGCGGCCCCCTTCGGGCAGGGCGATGGTGGCGGGGCGCTCGAGCTTCATTGCGGGCATCTCTGGCGGGCTCCGGCGAGGATACGCTCTTCGAGCCCTCGCGGGCTCCGGCGAAGATACGCTCTTCGAGCCCTCGCGGGCTCCGGCGAAGATACGCTCTTCGAGCCCTCGCGGGCTCCGGCGAGGGGTGTGGCCCCAAGATTGCCGCCTCGGCCCGGCCACGGCTACCCTGCTCGCTCCCCGAGCCCGACAGGAGCCCCGGATGGCAGAGCGGCAGATCTACCGAGGCGCGTTCATCGAGGTGGTGACCGAGGAGGTCGACCTCCCCAACGGCCACCGCGCCACCCTCGACGTGATCCGCCACCCGGGCGCCTCGGCGGTGGTGCCCTTCCTCAGCGACGACGAGGTGCTGCTGATCCGGCAATACCGCTATGCGGTCGGCGGCGAAATCTACGAGGTGCCGGCGGGCAAGCTCGAGGGCGGCGAAGAGCCTGCACTGTGTGCCGCGCGGGAGCTCGAGGAGGAGGCCGGGCAGCGGGCCGGCCGCATCGAGACCCTCGGCTCCATTCTCACTACGCCGGGCTTCACCGACGAACGCATCCACCTCTTCGCCGCCTACGACCTCAGCCCGGTCCCCCGGCGACCCGATGACGACGAGGTGATCGAAATCGTCCCCACGCCCCTCGACCAGGCCCTCGAGTGGGTCTGGTCGGGAGCCATCGACGACGCCAAGAGCTGCCTGGCCCTGCTCCACGCCGCGCGCCGTGCGGGGCGCCTGGGGTGATCGATGAGCCGGATGTCGCCAGGCGGGGCCGGCAAAGTTGACTGAAGTATCGAAGATCCCTAGCTTTTTTGATCGCGGGGCCGCCGTGCGCCGCAGGCAAGAGTAGAATCAGCGCCCCGAGGAGTCTCACATCGTGAACGGTCGTGGCAACCAGATCGGCTTCGGTCCGCCCGTTACGCCCCAGGTCATCAAGAGCATCATCATCGCCAATATCGTTGTCTTTCTGGGGCAGCAGGTGTCCGGCGCGGTGACCAACTACGGCGTGGTTTCGCCCGAGCGAGTGTGGTTGGGCTTCGAGCTCTGGCGCCCCTTCACCTACATGTGGCTCCACAGCCCGAGCTCGCCGCTCCACATCATCTTCAACATGTTCGCGCTCTGGATGTTCGGCTCCACACTGGCCCTCGCCTGGGGCGAGCAGCGCTTCCTGCGCTTCTACCTCGTCTGCGGAGTCGGCGCCGGGGTCCTGATCGCCACGCTTCCCTTCCTGCCCTACATCATGGGATCGAGCTACCATCCGCATCTCGGGGTCCCGACCCTGGGCGCCTCCGGTGCAGTGATGGGCGTACTGCTCGCCTACTCGTTCACCTGGCCCAACCGCACCATCCAGCTCCTCTTCCCGCCGATTCCCCTGAAGGCGATCTGGCTCATTCCCTTCCTTCTCTTCATGGAGCTGAGCTCGGGGCCGAACAACGTCAGCCACCTCGGACACCTCGGCGGCGTCGTGGTGGGCTGGATCTATCTCGTGCGGGAAGGGCGGACGCCCGGCGCCCCGACCATCGAGAGCCTCAAGCTGAAGTGGAAGCGCCACCAGATGCGTCAGAAGTTGCGCGCGGTGCACGATGAAGAGCGCCGCGAACGACAGAAACGCGACAACGACCGCCGGTTCCACTGAGCACGACCGCCTTCGCGGACGGTGCGATCGTGATGCCGAACCACTTGCCGCCCGATGCACGCAGGAACGACGCCCGCAGATCCACGCGGCGTCGGTGGAGGGCTTGACCCTGGGCCTGTTCGGTGAAGAGGACGAAGACCGAAGCACCCGCAACACCGGGCGCCTGGGCGGTCTGCTGCGCAGCCTCATGGCGGGCATCCCCTGGAGCGAGTCCGCCGAGGAAGAGGAGCTTCTCGAGCTGCCCGTTCCTCGCGGCGCCGCGGTCCTCATCCACAACGCCAATGGTCGCAGCAATATCGTCGGGGAGGAGCGCGAGAACATCGAGATCCGCGCCCACAAGTCGTCCCGCGCCGAGTCGAAGGCGGCCGCCCAGAGCATGATCGACGAGATGAAGCTCCACAACCGATGGAGCGGCGACCATCTCGAGCTCGATGTCGATATTCCCAAGAAGTGGAACCGGCACGGGAGAGTGAACCTCAGCATCCGCATCCCCACCGACATGCGGGTCGAGGTCACCTCAGCGAACGGGCGCATGTGTCTGGAGGGGATTCGCGGCACGGTCCGGGCGCGCTCCAGCAACGGCTCGGTGAGCGTGCGTGACGTCATCGGCGACGTCCAGGTCATCACCGCCAACGCCAAGGTGCGCTGCAGCAATACCTGCGGCCGTCTCGTCGCCCGCTCGAGCAACGGCAAGATCGAGCTGGGCGACCACTGCGGCTCCGTCGATGCCTCGACGTCCAACGGGATGATTCGAGCAGCGCTCAAGGAAATCTCACGCGAGGGCGTGCGGCTGGCGACCAGCAACGGCCGCATCATCCTCGAGCTGCCCGAAGAGGCAAACGGCGACGTCGACATCCGGGTCGAGAACGGCGTCATCCGGAACAGCCGCGAGCTCAGCGGCGAGAACGTCGCCTCCGGCGGTCACGTCCGTGGCAGGCTCGGCCGCGGCGGTCCGCCCATCAAGCTACGAACGTCGAACGGAACCGTCTCCGTCCGCTGAATCGCGTTACGACCCGGATCAGGGCCGATCGCCGACGCGGCGACGCAGCTCGCTGCCGTTGTGGACGAAGACCACTCCGGTGGGCTCGATGGAGACGAGCTGCAGGGAGCCCACCCGGTCTCCCTCGCGCATGCGCAGAGGCTGCGAGCCCTCCGACACGTCGAGACGCTCGATCACCGCAACCCGCCGCTCGGCCCGGGGATGCCAGATGGTCTGGGTCACCAGCACCGCGGGCACGGGATTGCGTTCGATGACCGCGACGTCGTCGCTGATCTCGATCTCGAGGGGTGGCACGACTCGCTCGCGCGTCTGCGTCGATGGGCGTGACGCGGCCGCCACCGGCGGCAGCTCCGTGGGCTCGGACGTTGGCGAGGATACGCTTGCAGCCCTTGCGGGCTCTGGCGAGGATACGCTTGCAGCCCTTGCGGGCTCTGGCGAGGATACGCTTGCAGCCCTTGCGGGCTGGGGCAGCGTGACGCTCGTGACACTGGCGAGCGAGGTCGCGGGTTCGCGCTCGACCGCGGCGGAGCCGGGCGGGTCGGCCCTGCCGGTCGCCGCGAGCGCCGCAGGGGAGACGCCTTCGCTCGGCGTGGGCTGTGGCGCGGGTTGTGGCGCGGACGCTGCAGGCTCTGGCGAAGCGGTGTCGACCCCCTGCGTGGGTTCCGGCGACACCGAGGCCACATCCGCACCGGGCGCCGGAGAGGCGTCCGGAAGATCGCGACCCAGCAACACCGGAAGCAGCAGAGAGGCCACCAGAGCCCCCATGAGCCCGGCCGCGGGGATCGCGAGCAGCCACGCCAGGGTGCGCACACGCCGCGGCTGCGCGGCCGGGGGATCGCTCACCAGATGCTCGCGCAGCTCTGTCCGCTGCTCCTCCCGCTGGCTGGCCTCGTCGTCTTCGAGGCGGCGAAGGGCCTTGAGGATGGTGCTCATCGCGATCCATCCTCCGCCGAGAGGGGAGGCTCCGCCTCCGAGCCCTCGAAATCGCTCTCGAGATCCGCGCCGACAGCCGGAAGGGTGATCGGCCTGTCCTCGCGGATATCGCCCAGCGTATCCTCGCCGGCACCCGACAGGGTGCCAAGCGTATCCTCGCTCGCGATCGTCAGGCGCGGCACTCCGTAGCGATCGATGAGTGCGTAGATGACCATCTGGGTGCGGGGCCCGACGACTCCATCCGGCGTGAGGCCGCGATCCAGCTGCAGCGCCATCACGCCGGCACGGGTCGAACCATCGAAGAAGCCCGAAGCCTCGCCGGGGTAGTAACCGAGCTCCGTCAGGGCGCCCTGCAGCCACGCCACGCCGCCGCCCTCGTCACCCAGGGTCAGCATCCCGGGAAGGCCTTCTACGGCATCCCACACCACCCAGGCCTCTCCCTCCCACTGCAGCTCGAGCTCGCTCACCGGCACGCGCAGCTCGTTCTCTCCGTTGGCTCCGACGATGAGCCCCAGGTCCGCGTCCAGGCCGCGCAGAGCCACGAGGCGCCAATCGTCGAGCTCGCTGCGCAGCACGAGAAGAGCGGGGTGATCGAGGGCGCGGAGGGCGGCGAGGTCGGGCGTGGTCAGAGTCAGCAGGCCGAAGCCGCGATCGCTGAAGATCGCCAGCGCCTCCTCGTCGGATTCCGGCGCAGAGTCGATGCCCTCGAGCCCGTAGGAGTCGAGAATCGCGTTCACGGCATGGAGGCGCGCCGACGCGACACCCTGAGCGTCCAGCATCCGCCCGAGGAAGCTCCCGGGCTGGGTGTTGAGCAGCCGCTCACCCCGACTGCCCACGGCCTCCTGAACCGAGGGTATGGAATCCGGCTGCAGCGCGGCCTGCAGGGGAGGAGGCGACGAGACCGGCACGTGGACCGCCGCGGCATCGACCGCCTCGAGTAGTCGCACATCCGGGCCGCCCATCCCCGGGCCGCCCATTCCCTGTTGCTCACCAGGCGCGCCCGGGTCGACGGGCTCGTCGCTTTGCGCACCGGAGCGCGTCAGCATGCCCATGAAGCGGCTCTCGCCCACGGTCTCGTGGCTCCATACCGCCGCCTCGCTCAAGAGCCCCGCTCGCTCGCCGACGATGAAGCCCGCCAGCAGCGCAGCCGCGACGACCCCGGCCGCGAGGCCGGCCCGGCGCCTCGAAGCAGTGCGCGGCGATCGTGCGCGCTGACGCGATGTCGTGTCGGGGATCTCCCGCGCGGCCCGCTTCACGAGCTTCGCCCCGATTCCGTGTACTCCGTCCGCATAGCCGGCGAGCAAGCTGCGGTCACACAAGACGTTGACGAGCCGCGGGATGCCCCGGCTGCGCCGGTGGATCTCCTCGAGGGCGCCGGCGTCGAAGATCTCGCGCTCGGCGCCGGCCGCCACCTTCAAGCGGTGACGCACGTAATCGGCGGTCTCCCGCCGCGACAGGGGAGCGAGGTTCCAGCGCACGCTGATGCGCTGGCGCAGCTGCCGCAGCTCGTCCGAGTCCAGCTTGCGGTCGAGCTCCGGCTGTCCGAGGAGCAGAATCTGGATCAACTTCGAGGTCGAGGTCTCGAGATTGGAGAGCAGCCGGATCTCCTCGAGGGTGTCGGACCCGAGGTTCTGCGCCTCGTCGACGATCAGCAACACCTTGTTGCCTTCGCTCCGCTTGCGGAGCAGGAAGCGATTCAGCTGATCGTTGAGCTCGTGGCGGCTCTGACCGCCGCCACTGAGTCCGAACTCGACCGCGATGGACTGCAGCAGCTCCGCGGCCGAGCGGCTGGGGTTGAAGAGAAAGGCGACCTCGGTCCCGGACCCGAGCCGCTCGAGCAGGGTGCGGCAGATGGTGGTCTTCCCGGTCCCCACCTCACCGGTGATCGCCATGAAGCCTTCGCCCTGGTCGATTCCGTACAAGAGATGCGCGAGCGCCTCACGGTGAGAGTCCGCGAGGTACAGAAAACGGGGGTCGGGGCTCAGGGAGAAAGGCTTCTCGCGAAGCCCGTAAAACGCGGTATACATGGCGGCAGAGTTCCGGGTGGGAATGTAACCCACCGAATCAAAAAGACATTAGCCAAACCCGGGGGGCCGGAGAGAAGGCGGATGGAGAGTTCGCGATCCCCGATATCCAGCGGCCGCCAGGGCCGCGCGCCCGCCGTCGGAGTGGATCTCGGCGCCACCCTGACGAAGATCGCCCAGCGCGACCACGAGGGGCGCTACCACCTCGAGCTGATGCCTTCCCGCGCCGTCGATCCGATCGTGGCCAAGGTCAGCGCACTGGGTCCGGCGAGCATCGGTCTCACCGGCGGAGGCGCCGCCCGCCTGGCGAATCTGCTCGAACTGCCCAGCCACACGGTGGCTGAGTTCGACGCCTGGGGTGCCGGCGCCGACCGCCTGCTCGACCCGGAGCTCATCGCGCAGGGCTCTCGCTACCTGCTGGTCTCCCTCGGCACCGGGACTTCGGTGCTTCTCATCGACGGCGGCCGAGCAGTGCGAGTGGGCGGCACCGCGCTGGGCGGGGGCACGGTGCTCGGTCTCGGCTCCGCGCTCACAGGGGCGAACAGCTTCGAAGAACTCTGCCTGCTGGCCAGCAAGGGCTCCCGCCGCCATGTGGACCTCGTGGTCTCGGACATCTACTCGAGCGGCGAGCTCCCGCTGCCGGGAGACCTCACTGCGGCCTCGTTCGGCAAGCTGGGCCTGACCCCCGAGGCCTCCGACCCCTCGTCGGCGGACACCGACGGCAAGTCTCCGGAGCACCTTGCGGCGGCCATCATGGGGCTGGTCGGGGAAAACGTCGCTCTGATCTGCGGCGGGCTCGCTGCGGCGACCCAGGCGGAGACGATCGTCTTCGGAGGCTCGACCCTGCGCAGCAATCCCGCTCTCGTGACGGTCCTCGAAGGCGTGACGGCGATGATCGGGCGCAACGCCCACTTCCTGCCCGACGGCGAGTTCGGCGGCGCCCTGGGCGCCCTCGAGCTGGCGAGAAACGGAGCGCCCTGAGCGCGGCGTAGCGACCTGGCCGGCTGCGAGACGCTGCGGGCCGCGCTGGCGCGGCGACCGTGGCGAAGCGGCGCGAGCTGCAGGGACGCCGCGCACGCGGCTACACGTCGGTGCGCGGACCATCCGGGCGACTGGGATCACGCAGCGCCGGCTCCGTCGGCGCCTCGTCCTCCGGGCGATTCAGGTTGCGCACTGCGCGCTGGGTGCGCGCAATGGCGGCGCGCTGTACACGCAGCTCCTCGGTCTGCGCGGCCACCTGGCGCTCGAGGCGCTCCTTGGCCTCGCTCGCCTCGTCGAGCCTCGACTCCAGGCTTGCGATTCGCTGTTCGAAAGCGCGCAGCATGCCCATGACGTCCTCGCCGGCTGCACCGGCGCCGACCATTGCCCCCACGCCATCCATGATCGGGGTGGTGGGCATCTCGCTCAAGCTGTCCATGGTCTCTCCTGCGGCGACGGATTCCTTGGGAACCTCGCCCTTGTCCGCCTCTGCAGGGGCGGCTCCGAACAGATCTTCCTGGAGGCCCGAAGAGGCCTCCGCTCCAAAATCGCCAAGCGGCTCCCCGGCGAGTGCCGATTCGCTGCTCTCTTGCGCTGCGTCCCCGCCGACCGCCAGGTCGTCGCCCAGCTCCGCGAAGGGGTTGTCGGCCGCAAGGGGGTCGACGTCGAACTCGTCGCCGTCCATGACTTCGTAGCTCGCGCGGCGGCGAAGAACCGCGAAGACCAGGAGACCCACCACTGCGACGGCCGCGAGCCCTCCGCCGACGATCTTCATGTCGAAGGCGGATTCCTCGACCGGCGCGGGCGCCGGAACCTTGCGCGCCGGCACCGGCTTGGGCGCCACTCGCTTCTCGCGAGGCGGCGGTGGTACCTTTGCGCGCGGCTTCGCCATGGCGAGCGGAGTAGTCGTGTCGGGCGACGGCGGGACAGCGCCGCTCGTCGCGGGCGGCTCCGCTGGAGGCTTCGCGATCGCGAGCTTCTGCGGAGTCGCAGGATCCTCTGCCAACGCCGGCTTCGTCACATCCACCGGCGCGACGGGCGGCGGGATCACTTGATCGGTCGGCTTGCTGGTCTCGGGTGCGGGCTGCGTTGCCTTGGCTGCGGGCTTTTCGACGACCTTCGGCGAGCGCGCTACCGGAGCCGGCTTCGGCTTGCTCGTATCGGGTACCACCGCCGGCGTTGCCGTCGCGACCGGCACACTGGGCTCGACCGGCTTCGGCTTGCTCGACGCCGGCGTAACAGCGGCCTTCGGCTTCGCCGGCCCGAGCACATCGAGCACGATGCGCGGCGGACTGGCGAGGATCATCTCCTTCACCCGCAGCCCATCCTGGGTGAGTCGAATGTGCGCGACCGACCTCTTCGAGTTCCGGGGCGAGATCTCGACGCCCGTGATCATCGCCTTGCCGGTCTTGATCTCCTGGGCCGTGGCGCCAGCATCGAGCGAGACCACGAGCTCGGAGATACCCGGGGCGGGTGCGTGCCGCTGCAGGCTGTAGCCCGCCGGCGCATCGAGTTCGAAGACCACGCGAGTAAACTCCGCGTGGCGACCGACCCGCACCTCCACCACGCTGGCAGACCACGCGGGCAGCGCGGCACTGAGCGCGATCGCGATGGCGGCCAATAGCGCCGGACCGCGTAGCGTAGCTCCGCGACCTGCCCCCGATCGCGCCGGCCTTCGCCACCTCGCGTCTTCGCCCCCACTCCATCGAGTGTGAGGATTGATTCTCATTTCCCTAGCGACCTCTAGTACGCGCGAAGACCAACTTGCGCGATGCTCGGCGAGACGTCCCGGGCCCCTCCACGTCGTCCCGCGATTTCCCACAGTCTTTCGGGCCCAAAATCCACGACCTGCACGTTCCTTTTCGGGTGGATGATGCACGGCTTTAACCATGATTTCCCGGCGGCCCCCATACGGAGTGGCTCGGGGGGCGAGCCCTACCGAAATCCCGGCAGTCCGTGGCTAAATTCACCCGCTTTGACGCCGCGACTGCGCTGCGGGACGCGTGCGCCCGGCCGGTCTATCCGCAATCAGCCCCCCCAATACACGGATCGCGGGCCCGATTCGCGGACCGTACCACGACACCCAAGTGCCGTCGATCAGGTGGATCCGCCCGCTGCGCGCCGCCGGGAGCGCGAGGGCCTCGAGCTCCCGGCGCTCCTCGGGTCCGAACGCATAGGGCTCGTCGGGCAGCAGAACGATGTCCGGAGCCGACGCCACGATGACCTCGACATCGACCACCGGATAGCGACGGTCTCCTGCGTCCGCGAAGACGTTGGCTCCGCCGCACAGCTCGAGCATGTCGTGAACGTAGGTGTCGCGTCCCACGGTCATCCACGGATCGCGCCAGATGGGGCAGAAGATCCGGGGCGCGGAAGCGGCTGCGCCAGCGGAGCGCTCGGCAAGTCGCTGCTCGGCCGCCTCGAGCTCGGCCGCGACCTCCTCCACCACCCGGGCGCAGCGCTCGCGTCCGGACTCGCCGCCGAGCTGCGCCAGCTCGGCGAGCAGCCGCGCCCCGTCGCGAACGCGCCGCGGGTAGGTGACCCAGACGGGGACACCCGCGGCTTCGAGGCGCGTGACGGCGCGGTGGGTGTTCTCCTCGTGGTTGGCGATCACGAGCTCCGGTACCAGGGCGGTGATGGCCGCGAGATCGGGGTTCTTCGTCCCTCCCACCTTGGGCAGCTCCGCCACCCCGTCGGCGGGATGCACACACCACTGCGTCACGGCGACGAGGCGATCCCCCAAGCCCAGCGCGAAGAGCGACTCGGTAATGCTCGGCACCAGGCTGACGATACGACGCGGCGGCGCCGAGGGATCCCAAGGCAGGCCCTCCGGATCGACGCGTAGGAAATCCCGGAGCGGCTCTTCATCCCGGGCGTGTTCGGTTCGGGTCACGGGGGGGCCGGAGGCAAGCGGCGGCGGATCGGTGTCTCGCCGCCGTTCACGGGGAAAACACGACCTGCAGCACGTCGCCCGAGAAGCGCGCCGTGTCGACCGGGCAGCCGACCAGGGATGCGGGCAGCGCGATGCGCCGCTGGGCGTCGCGCACCTGCACGTGGAGATCCTCACCCGCGACGACGACATCCACCTCTTCCTTCGACACTCCGCGCAAGAGAATCTCGAGGACCGTCTTGCTGCCTTGCTTGCGCAGGCGGATGGGCCGATCCGTCGTGAAGACCTCGGCGGGGTCGCGATCTCCGTAGACCTCGCGCGCCAGCTCGGCGATGGCCGGCGCACCCACGAGCTCATTCGGGTAGAGGGGAGCCCGCAGCAGGGGAACCTCGGGGAAGCAGTGCTCGATCTCGGCGAGCTCCTCCTGCTCGCGCTTGGCCCACTGGGCGAAGTAGCCGCCGGCGGCCTGCTCGGGGAGCACCCGGTTCACCAGGACGGCGTCCGTCGCGACACCGTAGAGGCTCAGGTACGCAAAGGAGCGTCGGGCCTCGTCGACCACCACCCGGGCCGGGTTCACGACGAGCCGCGCGCTCGTGCGCTGGTTGTCCAGGAGGATCTGGCGAACATCCTCGACCTCCCCGTAGAGCCGCTCGAAGGCATCGAAGAACTCCTCTCGCGGCAGCAGGCGGCCCGCGCTCACCTTGTCCAGCAGCGGCCGCAGAATACGCACGCCCCGGCGCTCGATGTCGAAGAAGCTCTCCATGAAGATGCGCAGGGCATCGGGAAAGCGCAGCATGCGCAGGGTGGCGCCCGTAGGCGCGCAATCCACCACGCAGACGTCGAAGTCACCGGTGGCCTCGACCTCGCGCACCGCGCGCAAGGAGATCAGCTCCTCCATACCGGGAAAGACCAGCAGCTCCTCGGCGACCATCTCGTCGGTCTCGTCGTGCAGCAGCTCGCGCAGCCATTCCTGGATCTCCGACCAGGCACGATCGAGCTCGTCGAGAACTCCCACCTCCTGAGCGACTACGCCCTGGGCCACCTCCACCGGCGAGGATCCGATGGGTCGCCCCAGCGCATCGCCCACGCTGTGCGCTGCGTCGGTGGAGAGCACGAAGACCCGGTGCCCGTGGCGAGCCGCGCCGAGCGCCGTAGCGAGCGCCATGGTGGTCTTTCCGACTCCTCCCTTGCCGGTATGCAGAATCACCCGCACGCTCAGGCCTCCCACACCGGCGGGCCGTCCTTGCTCTCGCGACGACCCTTTCGCTCCCGGGCATCCCTTCGCTCCCGGGCGTCCTTTCGCTCCCGAGGAAAGACGACCTCGAGCTGGCCATCCGCAAGGCGCGCGGATCCGAGAGCCAGGGGCGCGATTCGGCGTGGCAGCTTGAGCGCGCGGCGCATGGATCCGGCACGCACGACGAGCTCGTCCTCCACCTTCGCGACGTCGAGCTCCTCGACCCTGGCCCCGGGCAAAGGGAGGTGGACCCGGTAGGCATCCGGATCCCGGGAGAAGCGGATTCGCTCCATGCGGGAGAGCACCGCGTCGGGCTCGCAGGCGGCGAAGAGCTCGCGGCCGTGGGCCTCGAGGCGTTGCAGGCCAACGACCTCGTCGTCCTGCAGCCGCGCGTTCAAGACGCGCAGGGGAGCGAAGACCCCCTTCACCTCCTCCACGCGCTCCGCCTGCAAGCGCCCCCAATGACGAAAGAACTCCTCGCGCAGGGCGGCCTCGGGAAGCAGTCGGTTCATCACCACCCCGTCGCAGCTGAGATCGAAGAGGCAGAGGTCCGTGAACGCGCGCCGCGCCTCGTCGATCACCATGCGTTCGGGCGTGACGACGAGGCGTACGCTCGTGTCCGACGAGGTGACGCGACGCCGCAGACCGCGCAGCTTGTCGTAGAGCAGTCGCTCGGCGTCGGCGAAGACCTCCGAGCCAGGCATGGGAATCGGCACCAGACTGCGCGCCAGGGGGGTGACGACCCGGGCAATGGAGCGCTGGAGCCTCAGCAGCAGCCGCAGCGCACCGTGGGCAACGTCGGGAAGGGTGAGGAGCCGCAAGGTGGTGTCGGTGGGTGCGCAGTCGACGACGATGAAGTCGTAGCTGCCGCTGCGCGCCGCCTCCTCCACCGCGAACAAGGTCGTGAGCTCTTCGGCTCCCGGTAGCAGGGCAAGCTCTTCCGCCACCACCTCGTCGATGCCCTGATAGCGGAACAGCGACACCAGGTAGTCGCGGATCTGGCCCCAGTGGCGCGCCATCTCGACCCGCGCGTCGATCTCGAGCGCGGTGAGATTCCCGGTGAGGGGGACAGGATCGCTGCCGAGAGGGTGATCGAGCACGTCGCCCAGGCTGTGGGCGGCGTCCGCCGACACGATCAGGGTGCGCCGCCCGCGCTGAGCGGCGCAGACCGCGGTGGTCGCAGCCGTGGTCGTCTTTCCGACGCCACCCTTTCCTGTGTAGAGTACGAGCCGCATGGCGGCCTGAACGTATCACGCCGCGCTCGCAACCTCCCGGTCTCCGGTCCACGCCCCGCGGGCCTGCGGCGCAGAGGCCCCATGGCTGCTCTGGAGATGGCTGCCCTGGAGCGGAACCGCGCCGAGCGCCCGGGTCCAACGATGCTCGCAGCGAAGGCACTCACCGAGCAGGAGCTCCCCCCGGCACTCGACCCGGTCGGTCTCGACCGTGGTGCTGCCGCAGACCGGACACGCCTCGCAGGTAGACTGGTAGTGGTGGCTCGTCATGGGTTCTCACCTCTCATTGGATCTCTCATCGGGTCTCTCGTCTGGCCTCTCGCCTTGCGGCGTCTCACGGCGGCTTGTGCTCCCGGGGGAGCCCGGCGAGGCTGCCGCCTCATGTGGGCTCCCCCGGAAGGCTGCGGGTCGTGGGGGGCGACACTCCCGGTACCTGGACATTCAACCGAAAAGACGTGACACATGAGGTCATGGATATACGCCTTTCTTTCGCCTCCCGCACTGCAGAGCGACCGAGATCAGAATCGGCGAAACGCCATGGGGTCAAATTGCCCCATTTGCCGATGGCGAATCGCTCTTGGGATTGCGAGAGCGCGCGAAGCGGGCCATTGTCACGGGCCGCCGCTCGGCGAGCAGGAGTCGAATCTGCGCCGATCGCGTCGACCGAAACGCGACGGACCACCTAGGAGACGTCTTGGAGATTCACTGGCACCACACGCAATGGCTGTCCGAAGACGGCCGCGAGGAGATCGAAGGCCGCATCCGCGAGCTCGCCGAGCAGGGCAGCAACGACATCATCGACGTTCGCATCTCGGGCAGCTCTGCACGTCAGGGCCACGGCGAGCAGGAGGTGCGCATCACCTGCGAGGCCCGCGGCAAGGAGATCGTCGCCGTGCGCACTTCGGACAGCCTCGACCAGGCGCTGCACGACGCCGTCGAGAACTTCGTTCAGCAGGTTCGACAGATGCGCAAGAAGCGCCGCGACCATCGAGGTTCGCGCGATTCGATCCGCGAGGGCGAGAGCGAGACCGAGAGCTAGGAGCCTGACCCAAGACTCCCGTGGGAAGCCTGAGCGTCGAGGCGCGCCGCTGACAAGGCGCGGAGCCGCAGCTGTAGCAGGGCTACAGCAAGGTTTCGCGGTCGACGCAGTCACCGGGAAGCCCAGCCTTTGGCTGGGCCCCCAACGCAGTCAGCGGTGATGCGTCGGCGGTCGGGCGTCGCGGCGAGCCTTGGGTCAGGCTCCTAGGGCCTCCAGCCAGCCCGTTGGCCGCTGCGTGCCTGGAGCTTCCGCGGCGTCGGGAGAAGGGATTCGCGGCTTCCCTTGATGGCCGCCCGCTACAGCTCGCGCTTCAGGATCTTTCCGGTCGGGCCCTTGGGAAGCGCTTCTCGGATCTCGACCACGCGCGGGTACTTGTAGGCCGCGAGTCGCTCCTTGCAGAAGGCGATGATCTCGTCTTCGCTCGCCGACTTGCCGGGCGCGAAGGCGACTGCCGCCTTGACCTCCTCGCCGTGGCTGTCGTGGGGAATGCCGACGACCGCTGCCTCGGCGATCGCCTCGTGGCTGTAGAGGACCTCCTCCACTTCCCGCGGATAGACGTTGAAGCCGCCGCGCAGGATCATGTCCTTCTTGCGGTCGACGATCCAGTAGCAGCCGTCCTCGTCCCGACAGCCGATGTCTCCGGTGTGGAACCAGCCACCCTTGAGAGTCTCCTTGGAGGCCTCGGGGCGGTTGAGATAGCCCTTCATCACGTTGTGGCCGCGAATGCAGATCTCGCCCCGCTCGGTGTCGGGTAGCGCGACGTCCGCGTCGTCGACGATCTGCATCTCGACCCCCCAGACGGGATAGCCGATGGAGCCCGCCTTGCGGGGCCTTCCCAAGACCGTGAAGCTCGCCACGGGCGAGGTCTCCGAGAGCCCGTATCCCTCGAGCACCGAGACACCGAACTTCTTCTCGACAGCGCTCATCACTTCAGCGGGCATTGGAGCGCCGCCCGTCATGCAGTAGTGCAGACTCGAAAGGTCGTGGGTGCGATCGGTCTCGGCGTGGAGCATGGCGAAGTACATGGTGGGAACACCGGCGAAGACCGTAACGGCGTGCTCCTCCATGAGCGCCAGAGCCTCTTCGGGCGTGAAGCGCGGCAGCAAGACGAAGCTGCCACCCTGGGCGATGGTGGCGTTCTGGATGCAGGTCTGTCCGAAGGAGTGAAAGAGGGGGAGAGTCGCGAGGGCGACCACGCCACCGGGCGGATCAGGTAACAGCTTCGGCACCACGACGGCACAGTTCACGAAGAGGTTCGAGTGGGTGAGTTCGGCACCCTTGGGCTTGCCCGTAGTGCCCGAGGTGTAGAGGATCACCGCGGTGTCGTCGGGACGCGTAGCGTGCAGGGCGTCGATGGGATCGCTCTTCGCCATCTCGCCGAGGCTGTCACTGCCCTCGCTGCCGGCCATCACCAGGGGCACGCCCGCCTCCTCGGCGCCGCCCTTGGCGACCTCGCCGAAGAAGGGGTGGGCGATGAGCATGCGCGAGCCCGAGTCGTCGATGAAGTAGGCGACCTCGGCCGACGAAGCCAGGACGTTGATGGTCACCACCGCGGCGCCCGCGTAGAGGATGCCGAAGTACGCCGTGGTGAACTCGGGCACGTTGGGGATCAGGAGCGCGACCGTGTCGCCGGGCTGGATCCCCCGCTCACGCAGCGCCGCCGCGATGCCGCGGGCCGCCCGGTCCACCTCTGCGTAGGTCATCACCTGCTCGCCCATGCGCAGCAGCGGAGCGTCGGGACAACCGGCGGCGCCCGCCTGGAGAATGCAACCGAGATTCAGGCTCATGGGATCTCCCCCTTGCGCTCAATCTACCAGAAATCCGCGCCCCGAAGCGAAAACGCTCACCGCGGCGGCGAGGATACGCAATGGCGGCCTCACGGCGGCGGCGAGGATACGCAGGGCCGCCTCACGGCGGCGGCCCTTCCACGGCGCGGAGCACGCGTAGCGCGTCGCTCAACGCCCGGACGTCGTGGGTGCGGATCCACTCCACGCCGCACTGCGCCAGCCAGAGCTCGGCCGCCAGGGTCCCGGCACCACGCTCGGCGACTGCCCGCGACTCGCCGCTCTCGGGGCCGGCGAGCAGGCCGCCGAGGAAGGACTTGCGCGACACGGACACCAGCAGCGGGAGCCCGAAGCGCTCGCGCAGTCGGCCCAGGCCGCGCAGGACCGCCAGGGAGGAGTCGGGCTTTACGCCCAGGAAGAAACCCATGCCCGGGTCGAGGATCAGCCGGTCCCGAGCGACGCCGGCGGCCTCGAGGCCCGCCAGCCGCTCCGCGAAGAAGGACTCGATCCGCTCGAGCACGGTATCGGGATCGCCGGGCGCCCGGGTGGCACGACCGCGATCCTGGATCGAGTGCATGACGACCAGGCGGCAGGATGCCCGCGCGAGCTGGGGCCAGAGCTGCGGCTCGGCGAAGCCGTCGATGTCGTTCAGCAGCGCGACACCCCGCTCGAGGCACCAGCGCTGAGTCTCGAGCCGGAAGCTGTCCACCCCGGTGGCGATCCCTTCGCGCGCCAGGGCCTCCACCAGGGGCTCGAGACGGCGGATCTCCTCGCTCGCGCTCACCTCTTTCGCGTCGGGGTGGCTCGAGGCGGGGCCCAGCTCGACGTAGCGGGCGCCGTCGGCGTGGAGGCGCCGCGCGTGCTCGAGAGCCCGCTCGGGCTGCAGGTAGAGCCCCCCGTCCGAGAAGGAATCCTCACTGCAGTTCAAGATTCCAACGATCTCGGGAGCAGCCTCGGCCCACACCGCTCGACCCTCCCCGGTCCGGCCGCGCGCCCCAGGCCCCGCTCAGCGCCCGGTCTGACGGAGGTAATCCGAGTAGACCCAGCTCAGGAAGCGATCGACCGCTCGCACCACGGTCGTGGTGCGCAGGGAATGGAAGATCTCGAAGGCGTGCTGGGCGCCCGGGATCTCGGCATAGGCCACCGGAGACTTGGAGCTCTCCCGCAGCAGCTGGGCGAAGTGCCGCGCCTCCTCGACCGAGGCCAGACTGTCGTGGCTGCCGTGGATGATGAAGAAAGGCGGCGCGTCGGGCGTGATGCGGTGCATGGGTGAGGCGCGCCGGTAGGCCTCGGTGTCGTCCGCCAGCTTCTTCTTCATCACGTAGCGTTCGAGGAAGTAGTCGATCCCCGACTGGGACTGCAGGCCGTATTCGTTCGTAAAGTCGAATACGCCGTAGAAGGGCACGCAGCCGTGCACACGGGTGTCCACATCCTCGAAGCCCGGCTGGTACTCGGGGTCGTTGGCGGTCAGGCCCACCATGGAGGAGAGGTGACCGCCCGCCGATCCACCGGTGGCCACGATGAAGTCGGGGTCGCCGCCGTATTCGGCGATGTTCTCGCGTATCCACGCGATGGCGCGCTTGTTGTCGATGAGGTGATCGGGGAAGGTTGCGTTCGGGCTCAGTCGGTAGTTCGCGGCGACGCAGACCCAGCCCCGGGCCGCCAGATGATTCATGAGCGGCAGGGCCTGCTCGCGCTTGTTGCCGATGGTCCAACCACCGCCATGGATCTGCAGTAGCACGGGCGCCCGCTCCGATCCCGCTTTGGGCCGATAGATGTCGAGCTGGTGCTTGGGCCCACCGTCTGGCAGGTAGGGGATGTCCCGGGTGACGCTCACGTCGGGATCGCTGAAGCTGAAGGGGTTGAGGAGCACTCCGGTTCGGAAGGGCCGATTCATGCGCTCGGCAATTTCCGGCCGGACCTGATCCTTGTAGTTCTTCCCGAGACCCGCCGCGAGGGCGGCCTCCACCACGGGCGCCGCCGCGCGCGACACGGGCACGAGGGCCAGCAGGCCTCCCCACGACGCCAGGGTGATTCCCAGGCCCACCCAGCCGGGCCAGGCATCCAGTGCGCCGGCCCACACGAAGAGCACGGTGGCGCCGAGCTGCCATGCGAAGTGGTGGCCCGAGAGCTCCGAGGTCAACCAGCCCGCGAAGAAGCTGGGAACGATGAGGGGCCCGGTCCGCTTGTGGGGGACGTAGGCGTTGAAAGTGAAGAGCGCTCCGATGAGCGTGACGATGAGAAAGGCCCAGGAAATCATGGCTCCAGTGTGCCGCAGACCCGGATTGGCCGCAGCCAGCCCTCCGGGCCCGGGGCTGTGGCGTCTTGCCTCAGGGGCCGGCTTCGGGCAGCGCGGCCATCTTCACGCGCCCCATGACCCGGCGCATGGGGCCGGGGAGCAGGGCGCGCAGCAGGAGGACGCCGCGAAAACGGCGGGGGATCACGACGTCCACGTCGCCGCGCCCGAGCGCCGCGAGGGTTTCGCTCGCGAATCGCTCGGGCGTCATGAAGCGCTTCTCGCTGCCGCGAGGCATCCGGGCCATCACCTCGGGCGTGAACATCTCGGTTTGCACCAGCACCGGGTGCACGCAGAGGAGCGAGATCCCGTAGGGCGCGAGCTCCGGCCCGAGGGCCTCGGAGAGCCCCGCGAGGGCGAACTTGGTCGCCGAGTACGCGGACTCGTCGGGCTGTCCCGCCTTGCCCGCAAAGGAGCCGACATTCACGATCCAGCCCTGCCCCTGCTCGCGCATGCCGGGCAGGACCTGCTTGATCCAGTGCACGGCCCCCATGTAGTTGGTGCGCATCATGCGCTCGATATCGTCCACGGCGTGATCCGCGAAGAGGACGTGGCGCACGTAGCCCGCGTTGTTGATCAGCAGATCGATCTTCTGCCAGCGCTCGACCACCGCCTTCGCCGCCGCCTCGACGGAGCCGCCCTCGGCCACGTCGCAGGGATGCACGGAAGCCTCGCCGCCCGCCTCGGCGATCTCACGAGCCAGGGCCTCCAGACGATCTTCCCGGCGCGCCACCAGGGCGACCCGCGCACCCCGGCGCGCCAGCTCCCGGGCGAGGGCGGCCCCGATCCCGCTCGAGGCCCCGGTCACGACCGCTACCCGCCCCTTCAGATCTCGCAGACCTGCCATCGATTCCCCTTCCCCGCGTCATCGCGGCCCGTCGCAGGGTCGCATTGAAGCAGCGCCGCGACCCTCTACTCTTACCGCGCCGCGGGTCGAGGGGTCACCCCTCGGCAGCGGGCGAAGATACGCATCTTGCCGCCTCGCGGCGGCGGGCGAGGATACGCATCTTGCCGCCTCATGGCGGAGGGCCAGGATAGGGGACAGCATTGGGCCAGACGGGGCAGAGCAGGAGCGAAGGCCGGGCCACCCTGCTCCTGGGGATCGGCGCCAGCGCGGGCCTCGCCCTCGCCGCACTCGGCCTCCTCGATGCCCCTGAGCGCGACGGCGAGCTGCCTCCTGAGGTGGTGGCCCGGGTCAACGGGGTGGAGATCCGTCGGAATGACTACGAGCGTCTGCTCGCCGGCCTCGAGAGCGACACCCGATCCCCGATCAGCCCCGAGGCTCGCGTCCACGTTCTCGATCGCATGATCGAGGAGGAGCTCCTCGTCCAGCGCGCCGTCGATCTCGGCCTTGTCTCTGTCGATCGCCGGGTACGGGCCAACCTCACCTCCAGCCTCATCGCATCGGTGGTCGCCGAGGCGGAGCAACGCCAGGCCAGCGAGGCCGAGCTGCGCCGCTTCTACGCGGAGAACGGAGACTTCTTTACGAACCCGGGCCGCTTGCGAGCGCGCCAAATCTTCTTCCGCGTGGGAGGCGAAGGGGGTGAAGCGGCGGCTCGGGTGAAGGCCGAAGCCGCTCGCGACCGCCTCGCGGCCGGCGAAACGTGGGGAGAGGTCAAGACGGCGCTGGGTGACGATGAGGTCTCGCCACTGCCCGACACGCTGCTCCCCGCCACGAAGCTACGCGAGTACGTCGGCCCCACCGCCCTGCGTAGCACCCTCGAGCTCGCGGTGGGTGAGGTGAGCGAGCCGATTCGCTCGGGCACGGGCGTCCACGTGATTCAGCTGGTCGATCGAGAGCCCGCCCGGGTGCCCCCCTTCGAGGAGGTCGCCGAGCAGGTGGGCAGCGATTGGCGCCGGCGCAAGGGCGACGCGGCCCTGCGCGATTATCTCGACGGCCTGCGCGACTCCGCCCAGGTCGCGGTCAGCGCCGACTTGTATTGATCGAATCCCGCGCGGCCGGGCCTCGGCGCGCCGGAGCCGCCTCGAGCTCGGGCGCGATTCGCTCGCCGATCAGCCGCGCCGCACGGCGATAGCCCGACTCCGTGAAGTGCGACTCGTCCGCGAAGTCCTGGGGCCGATCCACGAAGAGCTGGTAGACGTCGATCACGCGAACGTCGAGCTCGCGCCCCACCTCGCGGGTGGCTTCCCGGTAGTGGGGAGCGAAGCTCTTCCACCAGGATTCACTCGGCGACTCGCCCGTGTAGGGGCGGGTCAGGAGATAGACCCGGGCACCCTGAGCGCGCGAGATCTGCACCATCTTGCTCAGGTTCGCGCGGTACTCCTCGGGACTGACCCGGAACACGAGCTCCCGGCCCTCGGCAGGAGAGTCCACACCCTCGAGAGCGTCGAGTGCCTTCAGGGCGAGCTGGCCGATTCCAAAGGAGTAGCGGTAGAGGAAGCGACGCAGGGTCGAGCGGGCGGCCTGCTCCACGTAGCGCGCATCGCTCACATAGACGCGATGGGCGTCGTTGGCCCCGTAGCTGATGAGCACGACGTCGGGCTCGAAGGAGAGATAAGCCTCGAGACGCGCCACACCCTGGTAGGAGGAATGCCCCCACACACCCGCGTTGATCACGTTGACTTCGAGATCAGCGGGCTCGAGTTCCTCCTCGAGATAGCCCGGCCAGTGAATGGACGCCCCGCCCCAGCCGAGCGTATTCGAATCGCCGAGCGCGAGCAGCCGGAGCTCTCCGGGCCCCGCAGAGCCGTGGAGCTCCCGGCCCCGGAACCCCTGGCCGTTGAAGACCTTCTCGCCAGCCCTGGGCCGCCAGATCTGCTGCGGGTCGAACTCGAAGTGGTCGTCCTCGAAGGCATGGCGGTAGCGCCAGTCGGTGCCGCCTCCCTGCACGTCGATCTGGACGGGCGAGTAGCGGAAGCCCGTGAGTGTCACTACAAGCTCGAGCGCGAGAAGCGAGAGTGCAAAGGACGCGACGAAGAGCGCAGCCCTGAGCGCAGCGATGCGGGGACCCTTCTTCAATACAGGACTCCCTTCAAGACCCGATCCCGGGACTGCCTTCCAGGTCCCCGCGGAGTAGCGGCAGGGCGGTCATATCCAATGCGTCCGCGTCCTGTAGACGACCAGCCAGATCCACGCCGTGGCGGCGCAGAAGCTCCACCAGAGACGCGGCTGGCTCCGCCCGACCGCCACGACGAGCACGGCTCCCAGGAGCCAGTATTCGGTCAGAGCGCGAAGGAACCCGAGATCCGTCGACCAGATGACCCCGCTCAGGCACACGGCCAACACTCCATAGAGTAGACAGGAGATCTTCAGAGCCTCGAGGCCCCTGGCCGCGATGCTGGCCCGCGCGACAGCGAAGGAGAAGCCGACCACGAACACGAAGTCGAAGAGCATGACGCGTTGGTGCCGATTCTGCGGCGCGCTGTTGGCAGACGCGAATTCCCAGATACCCGCGAAGGGAATGTGGAAGTGATGGTCTCCGTAGCCCGCCGGCAGCTGACCCCAAGCCCGGGCGAGCAGGACCTGGACTCCCGCATAGACGAAGAGGGGCACAAGATAATAGAGAGCTGTCTGCCAGCGCGCCTCGCCACGCGCTCGCCACGCCTGCCAGAGCAGGCCGATTCCCATCCCGGCTGGAACCAACAGGGAGGTTTCACGGGTGAGCACGGCAAGGGACGTCGCCAAGGCAGCGCCCGCGTGGCGACCGCGCAGGAAGAGGGCGATGCCGAGCAGCACCAGCGACGCCGTAACGGGCTCTGCGAGGTCACGCGACAGGGAATAGAGAAAGCCCGGATAGAAGGCGACGGGAAGGCCGGCCGCGGCGTGCCGGCCCAGCAGCTGGGCCAGGTGCCCCGCGAGCCAGCCCACCAGCGCGAGTGCGACGAGGTTGACCCCGATCATCCAGATCGCGGTCCGCGCCGGGTCGCCCCGCGCGAGGCACCACACCAGAAGCGGATAGAAGATGCGCTGCTGTCTCCAAGCCGGGGCGTCGAGGGTGATGCCGTGGTCCTTCTGCACGCTGGTAAAGGGATCGAGGGCCAGCCGGTAGAAGAACTGACCGTCGTAGCCTGCGGAGTCCGGGAGCACCGTCAAGGTGTCCGGCGCCTCCGCGGGATTCGAAAAACCGTCACCCGCCACCACGAATATCGAGGGGTCGGACTCGTGATTCGCGAGCCGGGCGGCGACGAAGATCGCGTACGCGATCAGCGTCACCGCGCAGGTCAGGGCCGGGCTGTCGATCCCACGCAACCATGACCCGCGTAACCCCGAAGCGGGCAGTGAACTGCGAATCAAGGAAGCAGGCCCGGACGCACTGCCGGACCGGGCGACTCGGCGTCTCGGCCCGACGCCAGCTCGAGAGCGTCGAGTAGGACGTTGCGCAGCTCCCGGGGATCGATCACCTCGTCGTAGCTCATGGTGTCCGCGGTAGCCCAGGGCCCGGCCGACTCGCCGACGTCGAGCTGCTCCTGGGTCGCGCTGTCGGCCCCCGCCGCGGCCCCGCCGCCTTTGGCCGGCATGGCGCCCAGGGTGGCGCCCGGGAAGGCGAGGCTGAGGGTCTGGCGATCGAAGGGATTCATCGCCATGAGGGAGCTGCCGAAGCCGTAAGCCTTGCGCAGGGTGACGTGGACTTTCGGCACGCGCATGCGCGATTGGGCGGCGAACATGCGCGCCGCGTGGCGCAGAACGCCCTCGCGCTCGGCCGCGGTGCCCGCCATCACGCCCGGGTTGTCGGCCAGGAAGATTGCCGGCAGATGAAAGGCATCCGCGATCTCCAGGAAGCGGGCGGCCTTGTCGGCGGCGTCCCGGTCGATGGCGCCCGCCTTCACCATGGGCTGGTTCGCCACGATGGCGACGGAGCGACCGCCCAGGAAGGCGAGGGCCGTCACCATGGAGCTCCCGAAGCGGGGCTGCACCTCGAGGACGCTGCCTTCGTCGGCCAGCAGCGCGACCACCTTGCGCATGTCGTAGGGCTTGCGCGGGTTGGGCGGAATGAGGTCGAGGAGCGCGTCGAGGCTGCGCTCGCCCAGGTCACCGTCGACCTTGCGAGGGGTGCGCTGCCAGGCACTGGATGGAAAGTAGGCGAGATAGCGACGCACGAGCGCCAGGGCTGCCGCGTCGTCCGGGGTCGCGTTGTGGGCGACGCCGCTGTGCCCAGTGTGAATCCTGGCGCCGCCGAGCTCCTCCATGCTCACTTCTTCGCCGGTCGCCTCCACGACCAGGGGCGGCCCGGCGGAGAAGATCGCGGCGCCCTCGACCATGACGACGAAGTCCATCAAAGGCGCGGTGAGGGCGCCGTGGCCCGCGGACGGCCCCATGACGACCGCAACCGAGGGCACGATGCCCGAGAGCTCGACCAGCGCCTGCAGGTCGTTGGGCGCGTAGGGGTAGCGCTCGAGAGAGTTGGTGACACGCTCTCCGGCGCCTTCCAGCAGCATCACCAGGGGAACGCGCTCCTGGGCGGCGAGCTTCGCGATCCGGATGCGCTTCGCATGGGCGCCGAGGCCGATGGAGCCGCCCTTGCACGTGAAGTCCTCGGCGGCCGCCACCACGGGCCGCCCTTCGATGCGCCCGGTACCCGCTACCAGGGCATCGGCGGGCACACCGGGCAGCACGCGATCCATGGCGCCCACGAGCGTACCGAGCTCGCGAAAGCTCCCCGGGTCCAGCAGCGTCTCCAGACGTTGGCGCGCGTCGAGCCGGCCCTCGGCGTGGCGCTTTGCGAGCTTCTCCGCACCCCCCATGGCGCGAGCGGCCGTGCGACGCCGCTCCAGACCCTCGATCAGGGACGCCCAGGCGGCCCGCTCCCCTAACTTTGCTCCCCTGCCTCGCTCGTCTCGGGAACCGCCATCCTCCGTCATGCCTCTCCTCCGGCCTCGGGCCACACAGCGCCCTCGCGCACACCACCCGAGCCGAGCGTCGGGCGCGCGCCATGGTCCTGCCCGCACACCGGAGCGGCAAGCGGACGTCGGTCGGCGAGTCTAGCCTGGGGTGCTGGACTTGCTCGGGGAGCTAGAAGACGCTCTGGCCCGCCTGGGGCGTGCAGGGGCCGACCTGGCTGGGCCTGAGGGTCGCCACCGGGCAACCGACCTCGGCTGCAACGGGCGAGCCGCCAGCATCGAGCTTCGCGACGCCCCAGTACTGGGGCGTGCTGTTGCCGTCGATGTCTGCGCCGGCGTCGGCCGTGTACGCCGTGTTGTCTCCGGACACCGCGACCCCGTAGGAGAAGAAGACCGTCCCTTCCGGCTGCCAGCCCAGGGTCAGGAAGCCTGGGTTCGCGATGTCGAAAACGGTGCGCGTGGTGCCGGGAATCGCCGGCGGCTCGGCGGTGGCAGGCAGATAGGTGCCGAACTCGGAGAAGTAGGACTCCTCCGCGGTGTGGATCGCGGCCAGATTCACCTTGGCCTCGGAGGATTTGGCCTTCATCTGGAAGCGGAGGTAGTTGGGAATCGCCACGGCGGCGAGCATACCCACGATCGCGATGACGATCATGAGTTCGATCATGGTGAATCCGGCGCCAGCGCGCCCCGACCTCTGCATGCGACTCTCCGTGGGAGCCCCGGTGGTACTCGAAGGCCCCGGCGGTCCTCGGACGACCCGGCGGAAGGCGCCGAAGCGCGACCGCGAGTCCCCTTGAAATCCATCGGTACGACGGGTTCCCCGCCGTAGCGAGAATGTGAGCGTCAGCACACGCATGTATCGCGCAGGCGAAGCGCAGGATTGCGCAACTGCCGGCCCAAGCGCAGGCCCTTGGGTCGAAGAGAGGGGCCTCAGGAACGCGAGAGCAGCAGGCAGCCGCCCAGGGGCCCGCCGCCCGCGGCCGCGACGGCGACCCGCGGATCCCCGCCCACCTGGCGCTCCCCGCCCTCGCCCCAGAGCTGCACGCAGGCCTCGTGGAGGAAGCCGTAGCCGTGAAGGCGGCCGGCCGAGAGCTGGCCGCCGTGGGTGTTGAGCGGCAGCTCCCCGTCGAGGGCGATGCGCTTTCCGTCCGCGATGAAATCGCCGCTCTCGCCCTGGCCGCAGAAGCCCAGAGCTTCGAGCCACGCCATGGTGATGAAGCTGAAGCCGTCGTAGAGCTCGGCGACATCCACGTCCGCGGGCCCCAGGGCCGTACGTCGCCAGAGCATGGCGCCGGCGTCGCGCAGCGCCATGGTGGTGAGGTCGTCCCACTGATCCCAGGAAGGCCGGCCGTGGATCGCCGAGCCCACGGCCTCGACCCGCAGCGGCGGCCTGCGCAGATCCCGCGCGGCATCGACGGCCGACACGATCACCGCCGTGGAGCCGTCCACGGGCGCATCGCAGTCGTAGAGGCAGAAGGGCGTCGAAATCATGCGCACGTCCATGTAGTCAGCGAGACTCATGGGGTCGCGATAGATCGCCTTGGGGTTGAGCCCCGCGTTGCGGCGCGCATTGAGGGCGATCTGCGCCATCTGTTCCCGGGTCGTTCCGTACTCGTGAAAGTGTCGGCGCGCCATCATGGCGATCCACACCGCGGCCGAGGCCGCGCCGAAGGGCAGGGTCCACTGCATGTTGCCGCTGGCCCGGAAGCGCCCGCCGCCGCCTGCGCCGATCCCAGCCCGGCGACCGCCACCCTGGGCTGTCGATTCCCAGACCGTTCGGAAGCAGAGCACGTGACGGGCGAGGCCTGTCGCCACGGCCGCACAGGCGTTGATCACCGAGCCGAGCTGACCCGGCAGCTCCGGCCCGCCGCAGAACCAGTTCAGCTCGAGGCGCAGGGCGTCCTGCACCTCGACGACTCCGGCGCCGGTGAAGCCCGGCGCGCCTGTGATCCCGCTACCGGGGTAGGTGGAGAGCCCATCGATGTCCTCGCGGCGCAGCCCGGCGTCCGCGATGGCTTCGAGGCAGGCGTCGATGGTCAGCTCCATGGGGTCGCGATTGAGGCGCCGTCCCACCTGGGACTGCCCGATGCCCGTCAGGGCCGCCTTGCCCTCGAGCCCCGCGTGCATGCCCCGCGCGCTCTTTGGCGGCGTCGGGCGGTGCAGCCGCGCGGAGGGCAGCGGGGAATCGGCGCCAGCGGCGGGCTCAAAGGCGCCAGCGGCGGGCTCGAAGGCGCCAGCGGCGGGCTCGAAGAGAGGAAGGTACAGGTCGTCGGCGATCTCTTCGAAGCAGACCTGCACCGGCATGCCGATGGAGACCGCGTCGATCTCGCAGTGGCTGAGGTTCGTGGTAAGACGCAGGCCGGGCTGATCCTCCAGCTCGACGATCGCGACCACGTAGGGGGGATCGAAGCCCGGGATCCACGGCTGGTGGTTCACCGTGTAGGTGTGCACCACTCCCCGACCCGAGACCGCTCGAGGCGAGAGCTCGCGGCCGAGGCACTCCGGGCACACCGGCGCGGGAGGGTGCACGTAGTAGCTGCAGGCGTCGCAGCAGAGGAAGCGCAGCTCGCCCTCGGCGCCGCCCTCCCAGAAGTGACGGTTCTCGTCATTGACCAGGGGAAGGATGCGAACGGGCTTCTCAGTCATGGGGCGCTCTCGGGCTCCGGCGAAGAGACGTGTTTCGAGCCCTCGCGGGCCTCGGCTTCGGGGTGCCCGCCGTCAGGGAGCGCTCTCACCCGTCAGCGTGCGGTAGAGAATATGGGCCGAGGTTTCGACCAGGTCCTCCCGGGTCACTCCGAATACTTCGAGCTCCCGGTGGTAGGCGGCGAGGCGCTCGAGGATGGCCGCCATGGCGGCCGCGGCAGCGTGGGGATGATCGCCGCTGCGCAGCTTCCCTGCCGCCTGCGCGGCCGCGACGCGACTCGCGAGGGCCGCGATGACGGGCCGCATGGCCCGGGCACGCACCGCCCGGAAGCGGACATCGCCCTCGTCGGCGGCCAGGTTGCGCACGCGCAGGATGGCGTGATAGGCGTCCCAGTGGGCGATGAAGACGTCGACGACGCTACGCGCCCGCTCCATTCCTGCCTCGCCCTCCCAGTCCCCCTCGATCAGCGTGATCACCGCCGGCATCTCGTCGCTGGCCTGATCCGCGAGAGTGAGAACCGCGCCCTCCACGTCCTTGAAGTACTGGTAGAAGGTCGCGGGCGCCGCGCCGATCTTGCGCGCGATGTCGATCACGCGCAGCTCGCGCAGACTCTGCTCGGCGAGCAGCGAAGAAGTGGCGTCGAGCAGTCGTTGGCGGGTCTCCTGGGCGCGCGGTCCCAGCACGCGACCGCTCTGATCCACGAGACCCTTGGCGCCGCCCTTTGCGGCCGGCTCTTCGCCTCTCGTGTCCGCTCGCATCACGACCCGACCTCCGCTCGCCAGACGAGGCGATCACCTCGACGCCTTCGCTCTGCCGCCAACCCGATGCCAGACGGGCTCTTTACGAGCTTCGAGCCCTTCCGGTTTCACCGATCTGTCGCCGACTCGACGCGAAAGGCAATCTGACGAATCGTCAGAATTATACCCCTACGCTCGAAGCGAGCGCCACCGGCCCGACACGCGCCTGCGCTACGCTGCCCGTCGCCGCAGCCCCGCGCGCAACCCCGGTCCCCGTCGAAATGTCCGAAACCATCCGCTCCTTCCTCGAGCCCCCCATCTCCGCTGCGCCCACCCACGCTGCCGCCAAGCTCGTGTGGATCGTGCGCCTGCGCTGGATCGCCGTGGCGGCCCAGCTGCTCGCGGTCGCGCCGGCCTTGGAGCTGAGGCTCCTCGAGCCGCGTCTGCTCCCCCCCTTCCTCGGCATCACGGCCTCACTGGTGATCCTCAACGCCGGCACCCGGGTCTACCTGCTGCGAGGCGGGCGGGTCCAGCCCGGCTTGGTGCTGCTGCAGCTGAGCGCCGACGTCGCGGCCCTGACCGGGCTGCTGGGCATCACGGGAGGCGCGTGGAATCCCCTGGCCCCGATTCTCTTCGTCCATGTGGCCCTCGGCGCCCTGCTGCTCGAGGGTGGACTCGGCCTCTTCTTCTTCGGCTTGCTGCTCGCCTGTCTGGGACTCATCCAGCTCCGGCCCCACATTCCCCCTGGCCTCGAGGAGGCACTGCTTCCCCCGCGTGTCCTCATCCCCGCGCAGCTCGCCATCGCGGTGGCGTTCTGGCTGCTCACCGTTTCGCTATCCCGCACGCTGATCGCATTGCAGAACAGCTTCGCCTTGCTGAGCGAACGCAAGACCCGCGTCGACCGCCTCCGGGCCGTGGGCGCACTGGCGGCCGGCACCTGCCACGAATTCGCGACGCCTCTCAATACCGCTCAGCTTCGGCTGACGCGCCTGGCGCGCAATCGAAACATCGCGAGCGACCCCGACCTCGAGCTGGCGAACGAAGCCCTGGAGCGCTGCGGGGACATCCTACGCCGCATGGCGGGCTCGCAGCTGCGGCCCGAAGCCCTGGAGCTCGAAGCCGTCGACGTCGACACGCTGGTGGAGAGCGTCTGCGCGAGCGTGACCGGGGCGGCCCAAGAGGCACTGGCCGACGTGCACTTCGAGAGACAGGATCAGATGCCGCGACGCGCCCTGCTCCCCCAATTCGCCTTCTCCCATGCGCTCCTCAACCTTATCGAGAACGCCCAGGAAACCACGCCTGCCCAGGAGCACGTCGACGTGGAAGTGCGCAGCCGCGGTGACCGCATCGACGTCTGCGTACACGACCGCGGAGCGGGCTGGCCCGAGGTGGTGCGCGAGCACCTCGGCGAGCCCTTCGTCACCACCAAGCCCGAGGGCGGAGGACTCGGACTCTACTATGTTCACAGCTTCGTGGAGGCGGTGGGGGCCGAGCTGGTCCTCGAGGATCGCAGGGGTGGCGGCGCAACGGCGCGCGTCTCGCTGCCCGCCCTCACCACCCGAGAGGCCGTCGGATGAGAGACCGAGAGCAGGACGACATCTGGAGCGACGGCGAGCTCGGAGGAAGGGCAAGGGAAGCCGCCGCTCGGCAAAGCCCCGGGCTTCTCATCGTCGAGGATGACCACCGCTTTGCCGACACCCTGGCGGAGGAATTCCGCGACCGGGGCTATTACGTCGAGCACGTGAACGCCATCGAGCCCCTCTACGACCTCGATCTCGCCGGTATCGGCTATGCGGTGGTCGATCTGCGCCTGCGTCAGGACAGCGGCCTCGACGCCATCGCGGTCATCCGGGAGCGCTCGCCGCAGACGCGGGTCGTCATCCTCACCGGGTATGCGAGCATCGCCACGGCAGTGCAGGCCGTGAAGCAGGGGGCAGTGGATTACCTCACCAAGCCCGTCGACATCGACGAGCTCGAGCGCGCGCTGCTCATGGGCGGCCTCGACACCTCGAACATCCCCGAAGAGTTCCAGAGCCTCGACCGCCACCAGCGCGAGTACATCGAGTACGTGCTGGCCCGCTGCGGGGGTAACATCAGCGAGGCGGCGCGACGCCTCGGAATCCACCGGCAGAGCCTCCAGCGCAAATTGCGCAAGTTCACGCCGCCAACATGAAGGGAGCATTCATGCGACGCTTCGAAGACCGAGTCGTCCTTCTCACCGGTGCCGCCTCGGGGATCGGCAAGGCCACCGTCCTACGCATGGCCGAGGAAGGCGCCTCTATTGCGTGCGCGGACGTCCAGGTGGAGGCCGTCGAGGCCACCGCCGAAGAGGCGCGAGCCCTGGGCGCCGACGCCATTGCGCTGACCTGCGACGTCAGCAGCCGCGAGGAGAGCGCGGCGACGGTGCAGAAGACCGTCGAGCACTTTGGCCGCCTGGACTCCCTGTGCAACATCGCGGGCATCCTCTATTTCGAGAACACCCATCAGCACTCTCTCGAAAAGTGGGACCAGCTCATCGCCGTGAACCTCACGGGCGTCTTTCTGATGTGTCGGGCCGGGATTCCCCACTTGCTCGAGAGCAAGGGAAACATCGTCAACATGTCGTCCACCTCGGCCCTGCGCGGCAACCCCTGGACGGCCGCCTACGCGGCCGCCAAGGGCGGGGTGCTGTCTTTCACCCGGGGCCTCGCAGTCGAGTACGGCAAGCAGGGGCTGCGCTCCAACTCCGTGTGCCCGGGCAGCGTCTCCACCCCCATCACGAGCGCGTTCAAGCTGCCCGACGGCGCCGACGTCGCGCTACTCCAGCGCGTCATGCCCCTGGACGAGTTCCGCGGCCCCGAGTACGCCGCCAGCGTCATCGCCTTCCTGGCCTCGGACGACGCCGCCCACATCAACGGCGCCGAAATCCGCTGCGACGGCGGCGCCCTCTCCTAACGCAAGCGGGGGGGACGGTCCTTAACGGAAGGCCCACAAACGGGGGGACGTTCCTTCCGAACTTCCGATGTGACGCCTCGTCAGAACGGAACCTCGGAAGGAACGTCCCCCCCCATTTCCCCCGCCTTCCGTTAAGGACCGTCCCCGACCTTGCGTTATTCGTCGGTGACGCAGCCTTCGGAGGCGGATTTTACGGTCTTGATATATTTGTAGAGGGTGCCTCGGGTGGCGCGTAGGGGGGGCGCGGTCCAGGCGGCGCGGCGGCGGGCGAGTTCGTCGTCGCTGACGTCCACCTCGATGGATTGGGTCTTGGCGTCGATGCTGATCAGGTCGCCGTCCTGCACCAGGGCGATCGGGCCGCCCTCCTGGGCCTCGGGCGTCACGTGGCCGATGATGAAGCCGTGGGAGCCCCCCGAGAAGCGGCCGTCGGTGATGAGCGCTACGTCCTGGCCGAGCCCGGCCCCCATGATGACCGAGGTCGGCGTCAGCATCTCGGGCATGCCCGGCCCACCCTTGGGCCCCTCGTAACGAATCACGATCACGTTGCCCTTCTTCACCTTGCCCTGCTCGACGGCGGCCAGCATCTCCTCTTCCTGGTCGAAGACCTGGGCGGGCCCGGAGAAGCTGAGCCCCTCCTTGCCGGTGATCTTCGCCACCGCGCCATCGGGCGCGAAATTGCCGCGCAGGATCTGGATGTGGCCATTGGGGAGGATCGGGTCGTCCCACGGGCGAATGACCTTCTGCCCTTCACTCAGGCCCGGAAGCCCCTCGACGTTTTCCGCCAGCGTCTGGCCCGTCACCGTGAGGCAGTCGCCGTGGAGCACGCCCCGCTCGAGCAGGTAGCGAATCAGCGCAGGCGTTCCGCCCACGTTGTGGAGGTCCTCCATCACGTAGGTCCCGCTGGGCTTCAGATCGCCCAGGAAGGGCGTACGGTCGCTCACCTTCTGGAAGTCTTCGATCCCCAGCTCGACCCCCACGGCCTTCGCCATGGCGATGAGGTGAAGAACGGCGTTGGTCGATCCGCCGAGCACCGTCACGACCACCATGGCGTTCTCGAAGGCATCGCGCGTCATGATGTCACTGGGCTTGATGTCGCGCTCGAGCAGCATGCGGATCGCCTCGCCAGCCCGGAAGCACTCTTCGAGCTTGCCCGGATCCTCGGCCGGAGTCGACGAGCTGTAGGGCAGAGACATCCCCAGCGCCTCGATCGCACACGCCATGGTGTTCGCCGTATACATGCCCCCGCATGCCCCAGCCCCCGGGCAGGAGCGTCGCACGATCTGGCCGCGCTCCTCCTCGTCGATGTTCCCGGCCAGGAACTCGCCATAGCACTGAAAGGCCGACACGACGTCGAGGGGATCGCCCGAGCGACTGGTCCCGGGCTTGATCGTTCCCCCGTAGACCATCAGCGCGGGACGATTCACCCGAGCCATGGCCATCAGGCACCCGGGCATGTTCTTGTCGCAGCCCGGCAGAGAAATGTTGGCGTCGTACCACTGGGCGCACATCACCGTCTCGATGGAGTCGGCGATGAGGTCACGGGACTGCAGGGAGTAGCTCATGCCCCGGGTCCCCATGGAGATGCCATCGGAGACCCCGATGGTGTTGAAACGCATGCCCACCAGATCCGCGGCCACCACGCCCTGCTTCACCTTGGCGGCCAGGTCGTTCAGGTGCATGTTGCAGGAGTTGCCTTCGTACCAGACGCTCGAAATGCCCACCTGGGCCTTGTCCATGTCGGCATCGGTGAGGCCAGTCGCGTAGAGCATGGCCTGGGAGGCCCCCTGGGCCTTCTCCTGGGTGATGCGGGCGCTGTACTTGTTGAGCTTCTGGGTCATGGCTGGATTCCTGCTCCGTGAGACCTACGCCGGTGGGAGTGGTCGCGGGGACCGGGTGGCGGGGCCGATCGGGAAGCTTAGCCCGCCCCAGGGGCCCGGGCGAAGCGGCGGCGGGCGAGGATACGCATCTTGCCGCCTCGCGGCGGCGGGCGAGGATACGCATCTTGGCCGCCTTGCCCCCGCTCCGGGCCTCTGTGATGCTCACGGTCCCGCCGTGGCGTCCGTCGCCCCGGCACCGGACCCGAGCAAGCCGAGCGCTGCAGCGAAGCGCGAGAGCAAGGAGAGAGAGCATGGGACGCCTCGAAGGTCAGATTGCATTCATCACCGGCGCGGCCTCTGGCATCGGCATGGCGTGCGCGAAACGCTTCGCCCGGGAGGGGGCGAAGATTGCGGGCTTCGACATCGCCAAGCCCGCCGACGAGCTATGGCAGGAGCTTCTCGCCCTCGACCCCGAGGCCCACTTCAGCGAGGGCGACGTGCGCGACGAGGCGTCCGTCGAGGCCGCCGCGGGGGCCGCGGCGGAGCGCTTCGGCCGCATCGATATCCTGGTGAACTCCGCGGGCGTGAGCGCCGCGGGCACCGTCGGCGACCTCGAGGTCAGCGAGTGGGACCGTGTGATCGATATCAATCTCAAGGGCACCTACATCGCCTCGAAGCACGTCGTGAAGCACATGCTCGAGCAGGGCTCGGGGAGCATCGTGAACCTCGCCAGCATCGAGGGCCTCGAGGCCTTCCCGTCCCAGGCGGCCTACAACGCCTCCAAGGGCGGCGTCGTCCTCCTCACGAAGAACATGGCAATCGACTACGGTCAGTTCGGCATCCGCGTCAACTGCCTGTGCCCGGGCCTCATCGACACGCCCATGACCGCCATCCTCCACATGGACGAGCTCAAGGAGATGCGCGACAAGTTCGTGCGCTCCCACATGTTGGGGCGCGCGGGAAAGCCCGAAGAGGTCGCCGCTGCGGCCCTCTTCCTCGTCTCCGACGACGCCTCCTTCGTAACCGGCCACTCCCTCGTGGTGGACGGCGGCTTCACCGCCGGGCGACGTCTCACCGATTAGCAGGGCGCTGAAGAGCCCCGGACCGCTACTCGGTGTCCCGCAGCTCGCCGGCGCGGTTGCGATCGCGCCGCGCGTCGCCCGCCTCGAGATTCCACGTCGAAAAGAGGCTGTCGGGGATCTCGTCGCGCAGCTCGTAGCTCTCGGTCGACACCCGGGTCTGGGAGCGACGCGCCGGTGTCCTCACCCACATCGTGAAGGGGATGAAGCGACCCGCGATGGGGCGGATGTCGGCCGGGTCGGTCTCGAGGCGCTTCACCACCTCGCCCCTGCGGTAGAAGTCCGTCCACAGCGCCACACCGCGCTCGTCCTCGATGCAGGTCTGCAAGCGCTCGTAGGTCGATTCGATGGTGGCTCGCGGGCGCAGATCGAGAATGCGGCACGCGTGGTCCTCGTGACTCCCCGCACCCGCAGCCTCGATCTCCCAGTCGGAGCTGGTCTTCGGCTCGACGTCCTCGTAGGCGAGGTCCGTGCCAAAGAAGGCGTCTCCCCGCTGGCTCGAGGCCAGGTGCTTGGTCCGTTTCAGGGACGGTAGATAGATGAAGAGATCGTCGTTCCGATCCTCGTTCTCGAGGATGAGCACCGAGGTGCGGCGAATGCTCTCCGGCCAGGTGAATCGCAGGAGCGCCTTGCCCGGGACCTCGCTCTGGCGACGAGTCACCTGAACCACCCGGGAGATCTCCCGCCCGCCCCGGAACGAGGTGCTCAGTCGCAGCACCTGCACGTAGTCGTCAGCGTAGAGATTGCGAAAGGATCGCTCGAGGAGCGCCCGGGCCGCGGCATCGCCCTCGCCGCCGGCGGGCGCCGCGGCCTCAGTGGATTGCGCGGCCCCAGTAGATTGCGCGGCCCCAGTGGGTGCCGCCGCGCCCGTCAACAGGGCCGCCAGTGCCAGGTAGGCGATCAGTCTCGTGCGCATTTCCATTCCGTCTCTCGAATCAAGAGCTTCTCACAGGTTCATCCGCCGCGCTTCGACGATGAGGCGATTCGCCACCCGATAGGCGTTGGCGAGAATGGTCAGAGTGGGGTTGTAGCCCGCCGAGGTGGGGAAGCAGCTCCCATCCACGACCCAGAGGTTCGGGACGTCGTGGGCGCGGCACCAGCGATCGAGCACCGAGAACTGCGCGTGCTCGCCCATGCGGCAGGTGCCCATGAGATGCGCACTGCCCTTCACCGCGTCGTTCTCGTCCACATACGCGACCCCGGGCATCTCGAAGGAGGTCGCGTCCCGGCCTCCGCAGGACGCTGCAAGCTCGAGCAGGCGGGCGCGGAACCAGCGGTTCATCGCGATGTCGTTGGCGTGCTGCCGGCGCGTGATACGCGGCACGGGCAGATCGAAGCGGTCCTTCACGCCGGGATCGAGGTCGATCCGATTGCTCTCGACGGGCAGGTCCTCGAGCACGCTGCCGATCACCATGGTGCGTGGGAAGTCGCGCAGGTAGCGCTTGAACTTGTGACCCCAGCGCGGCGCGCCGCCGCGCCTGGAGGGCTCGGTGAGAGCGTAGACGATGGGCTGCCGCGTGAAGGCGGAAACCTCGGCAACGACGCCTCCGCGGATGAAGCCGCGGCCATCGTCGCTGGGGTGCCAGTCGTCCACGGCCCGGGTGGCCTCGATGCCCGTGACCGCGCGGGTCGGACCGTCGACGAGGCAGCGAACCAGGGCGCTGTGGTGGAGCATGAGGTTGCGTCCCACGAGACCACTCGAATTCGCCAGGCCGTCGGGAAAGCGCTTCGAAGTGGAGAGCAGGAGCAGGCGCGCCGACCCCACCGCGTTGCACGCCACGACGACCTGCCGCGCCAATACCTCGTGGGTCGCCCCCTCGGCGTCGAAGTAGCGCGCACCCTTCGCGCGGCCGTCGCTCCCGACCACGATCTCGAAGACCTCGGCGTCGGTGCGCAGGTCGAGCTTCTTGGTCTTGCGCGCCCGCGGCAAGCAGACCGCGAGAGAGGTCGACTTGGCGTGGACCTCACACCCGAAGCCCGTGCACGCACCGCCGTAGAGACAGCGGGGCCGACCCGCGTGAGGCTTCGAGTTGATTGCCACCGGCAGGGGGAAAGGCGTGAGCCCGGCCTTCACCGCACCCTGCTCGAAGAGCTCGCCCGCCCGGCGCGCCGGGTGCGGGGGCAGGGGATAGCCCCGCTTGCGCGGCGCCTCGAAGGGATTTCTCCCGGCGGCGCCCGCCACGGCGAAGTCCTGCTCGGCCTGCTCGTACCAGGGCTCGAGCTCTTCGTAGCCGATGGGCCAGTTGGCCAGGCTCGCGTCGTCGACCCGACCCTCGACATCGCGCACCTTGAACTCGTCGGGCCGCAAACGCCACGACCAGCCCGACCAGAGCGTCATGGAGCCGCCCAGGCAATCCGCCGTTGCGTTGTAGCGGCCGGGCACGGCGGGGCTCTCGGCATCAGCGCGGTAGGTCTCGAGCTGATGAGGCGAGAAGAGGCGGTCGCGCACCACGACCTCGAGCTCGTCTTCGCTGAAGCGAGAGCTCTCGATCTCCGGACCCCGCTCCAGTGCCACTACTTCGAAGCCCGCCTCGCTGAGCTGCTGAATCATGACGCCGCCACCCGCGCCGGTGCCGATGACGCAAACGTCGAAGATCTTCTTCTTGGGGGCATTCTGGGCGGCACTGCCCGGCGCATCCCCAGGCGCATTCCCGACCGAGAGCTCGGTGGGCTGCTCCCCCGGCTCCCCACGCCCGACGCCGGCTGCAGCCCCTCCCGCCTCGATGGGCTCGCCCGAAGGGTCAGCCGCCGCGGCCGCCGCGAGCGAAGCTTTTGCGTCCTGCGCGCTCAGAGCTCGTCGCCCCAGACCGTGCGGAGAGGCCGCAGGCCCTGCTGCTCGAGCTCGGAGTAACCGCCCTCGTGATGGGCGGGGCCCGGATAACCCATGAGCTTCCACCCCGCGTAGTCGCGGTTGCCGCCGTACTTCGGGTCGGCGAGGAAGCCCAGGATCGTGTGGAGCCGCACGGTCTCGAAGAAGTCCCGCTGGGCGCCCGCGGGCCAGCCGCTCGCCTTGCCCCGCTCGAGCTCGGCGAGAATGCGGTCCTGGTTGTCGCTCATGAGGGAATTGAAGTCCTTGCCGAAGAGGCGCTTGCCCACGACGTCGATGCCCTCGATGCCCTCCTCGTAGACCTCGAGCAGCTCCTCATCCTCGTTGGCGAGAAGCTTGTCGATGAAGTTCACGCAGTTGGCTTCCAGCGCGCCGGGCTCGACCTCACCACTCGGGCCACGGGGGCCGCTGGGAATGATCCGCGCCGTGATGGCTTCCACGGTGCGCCACTGAGAGACGCTGAAGGTCTCGGCACCCGTCGGGCCTCGGGCCGCCTCGGCGGCGCGCGGCCTCGGCAGCAAAGCGGCGAGATAGGCCGACCCGCCGTAGAGCGTGGCCCTGCGAAACAGCTCGCGCCGCGATAGCTCCCTACCCAATCCGCCCTCACCCCTGGCTGCCGACGCCTGGGACAGGGTGCCACAGCGCACGGGCATCTCCTACCCTGTTCCGCCCAGGGCCGGAGCATGAGACGCTGCGGCATCCGGCCCCCGCGAAGGAGAGCACGCAATGGCGGGACTCGTCGAAGGCAAGGTCGCTCTCGTCACCGGAGCGGGTTCGGGCATCGGAGAGGCCGCGGCCCGGGCCTTCGCGCGCGAGGGCGCCCGCGTGGTGGTCTCCGACATCGACGACGCGAAGGGCAACGCCGTCTGCGAGGCGATCCGCGACGCGGGCAGCGAGGCGAACTTCTTTCTCGCCGACGTCTCCGATGAAGACGCGGTATCGGGCCTCGTGGCGTACAGCGTCGAAGCTTTCGGGCGGCTCGACTGCGCGCTCAACAACGCGGGCATGACGGGCCCCATGGCGCCGCTTCACGAAATGGATCTCGCTCAGTGGCGGCGCACCCTGGACGTGAATCTTACCGGCGTCTTCCTGTGCATGAAGCACGAAATCCCGCTGATGCAGCAACAGGGCGCTGGCGCCATCGTGAACATGGCATCGGGCTCGGGTCTGATCGCCACTCCCGCCCTCGCGGCCTACTGCGCCTCCAAGCACGGCGTGCTGGGCATCACCAAGACGGCCGCGGTCGAGAACGCCGCGACGGGCGTTCGCATCAACGCGATCCTTCCCGGCAGCACCGATACGCCCGCCTTGCGCTCCTCCATGGAGCTTTCGCCCCAGGTCGAGAAGATGATCCTGAGAAGCCTTCCGGGCGGCCGTCTGGGCAAAGCGGAGGAGATCGCCGAGGCCGCGGTCTGGCTCTGCTCGGACCGAGCCTCCTTCGTCTCGGGCGAATCCATGCTGGTCGACGGAGCAACGGTGGCACGCTGAGGCGTCGAGGTGAAGAGCGCCCTCGGCGGGCGGGAGGTCCATGGCCCCGTGAGAACACTCGTTTTCGCCAGCTTCGCGCTCCTGCTGCTCGGGGCTGCACCCGCGGCCCAGGGGCAGTTCCGCTCCATTCCCCTCGAGCCCATCGGCGAGCTCGAGGTCGAGATCCACGATCCCCGGCCGGACTCCGTCTTCACGGGTGACGAGACCTCCATCCAGGTCCGCGGCGGCGCTTCCATTCACGGCGGCGTGAAGCAACTCGACCTCTTCTTCGTGATGGACACCTCGAAGAGCCTGCGCAGCACCGACCCGCAAGACCACCGCAAGACAGGGGTTGTCCGCCTCGTCGACAGCATCCCGGCCTGGAGCGACGTGCGCCTCGGTGTGGTGGGCTTCAACCACCGAGCGCTTCTCCTGTCGCCCCTCAGCGAGGATCGCAGCGCGGTGGTCGAGGCTCTGCGCACACTCGGACGGGTGGGCACCACCGACATCGCGGCGGGCATACGCGAGGCGCTCGAGGGCTTCGAGTCAGGGGGCCGTGCAGGTGCTTCGCGGGTGATCCTGCTCTTCACCGACGGGAAGTCAGACGAAGACGAGACCCGCGAGGCCGCTGACGAGGCCCGAACGCAAGGCGTGGTGATCCACACCGTCAAGCTCGGAAAGGACGAAGAGGGAGTCGGGATCCTTCAGGAGATCGCCGGCTCGACCATGGGCGAGTTCGTCCACGTGAAGAAGCCGAGGCGCCTACCGAAGGCCTTTCGCAACCTGCGCACGACGGGCGTCGAGAAGGTGACCCTGCGCGTCAATGGATCGCAACGGCCCATCGCGGCCAAGCTGAGTCTGGGCGCCTTCGAGGCCCGGGTCCCCGTGCGCGAGGGCGAGAACGAAATCGTCGCCACCGCGGTGAGTCTCGCCGGGAACCAGGCAAGCCGCGGCATCAGCGTTCTGGTGCGCCCACCCGGCTGTGCCGAGCTACAGGTCGAAGCCACCGCGGGAGGCAAGCCCGCACTCTCCGTGTCCCGGCGCGCCGTCGAGATCGTCTTCGACGCCTCCGGGAGCATGGGGGGCCGGTTGGGCGAGCAGACCAAGCTCGCCATCGCCCAACAGATCACGAGCGACTCCCTCGATTGGCTGCCTCCCGACCTGCTGCTCTCCCTGCGCGCCTACGGCCACCGGCAGGGCCGCGAGGCACGCGACTGCCAGGACACGGAGCTCCTGGTCGCCGCCGGCACCAACAACCGCGAGCAGATCCGGATTGCCATCGCGGGCCTGGAGCCCATGGGGCAGACGCCCCTTGCTTACGTGCTCCAGCAGATCGCGAGCGACTTCGAGTCCTTCGCGGGCGAGCGGGCCGTCGTCCTCGTGACCGACGGCATCGAGAGCTGCGGCGGGGATGCACCGGCCGCAGCACACGACCTGCAGGCCATGGGTCCCATCCCGGTGCACGTGATCGGCTTCGGACTCGGCGACGCCGCGCAAGAAGACCTCGCCAGCCTACGCGCCATCGCGGGGGCTTCGGGCGGGGTCTTCGTCACCGCCGGCAGCGCCGACCAGCTGCGCCACGCCTTGCGCACCAGCGTGGGGACCCCTTTCCGAGTCTGGCGAGCCGGAGAGAGCGAGCCACTGGCTCGGGGGATCCTGGGAGCCGACGACCTCTTCCAGCTGCCCGCCGGCGCCTACCGGGTGCGGCTCGATAGCCGTCCGCCCCAGGAGCTGGAATTGCAGCTCGAGAGCGGCGTTCGACACCGGGTGGTGTTTCAACGCAAAGGCGACGGCATCTCCCAGGCGACCGAACGCGAGGTCGCAGACTACGCGCTCTGCGAGCCGGCGGCGGCAGCGAGCACGACACCCGCCGCACCGCGGCCCGCAGACTGATCGAACTCGCCTGGCCGGATCGGGCCCACGACTCGACGGTCGCCCCACGCCGACGAGCCGTCGTGAAACCGCTACCGGGCTCGCCGGCTCAGTGGCTCTCCCGCCACGCATCCCAGTCCTCGCGTAGCTCCGGCAACGCGCTTCGGTCACCGAAGACCTCGCCGGCCAGGATGGGCTTCAGCAGATCGGTCTCGAGCACTTCAGCCGCGGTCGCCACGCCGCCGCGCATGACGCCCGAGATGCCCGGGCCCGAGGGCGTGCTGGCGCCGCACAGGAAGAGGCCTTCGATCTCCGTGCGCGGACCCACCCGCATGGGTCCCACCTGACTGCACGACATCTCGACGCCATAGGAGGTGCCGCCGGTGGAATGGGTGAAACGCTCCTGGCTCACCGGCGTCGCGGCCTCCTTCCACACGATGTGCTTGCGCAGATCGGGGATGAGCTGCTCCGAGCTCTGGATCAGCTGATCCATCAACGCATTCTTGCGCTTGCGGTACTCGGGATCGCGGTGGTAGCGGCCGCCCTCCGCGGGACCGCGCTCGACGCCCCATACGTCATAGCTGCGCGGCACGAGAGTCATGATCTGCAGGTTCGTGTAGCCGGCGGGCGCAATGTTGCGGCTCGCGGGGTCCTTGAGGCTCGCGGCGGTGAGGTAGCACATGGCTTTCGAGGAGATCTCGCCCCGGTCCAGCTCGTCGTAGATTCCCTCGAGGTCGTAGTCGCCCAGGATGAAGTGGTTGCTGTTCGTCATGCCGAGGTCGGCGAGGTCGACGTCCAACATCAGATACGCGCAGAAGAGGGGCACCGCCATCTCGAGGGAGCGAACTCGCTCGAGGCTCTCGGGGGCCCAGTGCTCTTCACCCACCAGCTCGCTGAAGGTTCGCTTCAGGTCCGCACCCGAGACCACCACGGGCGCGTCGATCTCCATGGGCCGCTGGTTCTTCTTGCCCGCGACCACACCGAGTACTCTTCCCTTTTCCACGCGAATGCGCTGCACGGGGCACTGGGTACGCACCTCGCCCCCGTAGGCGCGGATGGCCTCGACGAGCCGGGCGGCGATCACCTGGCCACCTCCGACCGGGTAATAGGCGCCGCGCAAGAAGTGATCGGTGAGCCCCGCGGCCATCACCACCGGCGTCTCGGAGGGGCGAACCGCGTAGCAGCCCTGCTCGCCCAGGAGCACGGTGGCGGCCCGGTCCGAGATGCGGTGCTCGGCGAAGAGCTCGGTCACCGGCCGCAGGCCCCACTGGAGGAAGATCGGCGACTCGTCGGCCATGTCGGCGAAGTCCAGCTCGCCCCGGCCGAGCCGGTGGCTCGCCTCGGCGACCCCCTGCATGACGTCGAGAACCGGCGTCAGCCCCGCGTGCTCGCCCGGGAAGGTCTCGAGTAGCCGGGCCCGATAGCGGTCCCAGCCAAAGGGGATACGGAAGGAGAAGTCGGGCAGATGCAGATTCGAATAGCCATCGGAGTCCAGGGGCCGGAAGATCACCCGCTCGGCCAGACCCACCCCGTTCAGCACAGCGGTAATCGAGCCGTCGCGCCCACATTCACCGATGTAGTGGATGCCGACGTCGAACTCGAACTCCCGCCCCCCGTGCTTGCGACGGAAGACCTGGGAGTTGCCGCCGGCGATGTAGTGGCCCTCGAGCACCAGGGTGCGTCGGCCGGACGCGCACAGGTAGGCTGCCGTACACAGCCCTCCGAGCCCCGATCCGACTACGATGGCGTCGAAGCTCTCGCGCGCGCTCGACTTGGCTTCACTCATCTCTCAATCCTCCTCCAGGTATCCCAGGGCCTTCAATGATTCGCGCTGCTCCGCAGAGAGCTCGCCAGTCTCCAGGGCCGCGCCACGACGAATGCGCTCGCCCAACTCCCGGGAGCGCTCCAGGCGCTCTGCCAGCTCGACGCGCAGGCGCTCCAGCGTTGCGGAATCCTCGGCGGCAAGATCGCGACTCTCGCCGGGATCCTCGCGCAGGTTGAAGAGCAGAGGCGGGGCGCCCTCGCTGACCACGAGCTTGCGCCCCCCATAGAGGATTGCAGACTTGTTGCGCCCGTACGCGACCGCATCGAATAGCAGGGGTCGCTTCGGCGCCGGCACGCCTCGCATCCAGGGCAGCAGCGAGTGCCCCTCGACGGGCGACGGATCGTCGACCCCCATGAAGTCGAGGACCGTGGGCCGCAGATCCACGAGGGAGACCTTCACCGGGATCGTGTCCCCGCCATGGAAGGAGGGGTGGCGCAGGATCAGGGGAATACGCACCAGCTCCTCGAAGAAGCTGTGGCCGTGCCCCATGCCGTGGCGATCGCGCGGGTACTCCTCGCGCGCCTTCTCCAGGGCAGCGTGCTCCCAGAACGCCTCTCCGTGGTCTGCAGTGAGAATGACGAGAGTGTCTTCGCTGCGGCCGAGCTCGGCCAGCGTGTCCCAGATCCGCTCCACCTCGCGGTCCACGTGGCGTATCGACGCGTCGTAGAGGGCCAGGCGATTGCGGCGAAAGATCTCGAAGCCCGGCAGGGCCTCCGGCGCACCGTCCCCGAACTGCTTCTGCATCCGCCCGTAGTAGCGCGCCTCCGCCTCGTTCAGCTCGCCCTCGCCCTCGTAGAACTCGCTCACGTCGTTGAGGGGCGGAGCATTGGGGGCATGGACGTCGATGTAGTGGGCGACCAGCATGAAGCGCTCGTCCGCCCCGAGACCCTGCAGCCAGCGGATCACGTAATCGCTCTGCTCCGCGGCCTTCGCGCTCGTGAACTCGTAGGTGCCGAAGCCCTGCTGCACTCCGAAGCCCAGATAGGCATTCGCCGCAAAGAGCGCCGTGCGGATGCCGGCGCCCTCGAGCACTTCGGCCATGGTGGTGAACTCGGGGGCCAGCTTGATGGGGGCCATGTCCTTGAAGCGTTTGCGCACCTTTCCGGGGCGGATGGCGCCGTGGGTCGCGGGATAGAGCCCGGTCATGAGCGAAGCCGAGGAGGGGTAGGTCCACGGTGAGGGCGCATAGGCGCGCGTGAAGCGGACACCTTCCCGGGCCAGCCGGTCGAAGAAGGGCGAGGTCTCGCGCGGGTAGCCGTAGCTCGCAAGGTGATCGGCGCGCAGGGTGTCGATGTAGACGAGGAGCACGCTGGGCCGCGGCTCCTCTTCTTCGCGGCAGCTGATCGCAACGAGGGAAAGAAGAGCCAGCAGGCCGAGCTGCAATGCGGTGCGCATCGGCGAGCCCGACCCTGACGAGAGCAGGGCCCGGAGCCCCGGATTTCGGAAGAGTCTCATGCCGGCTCCCAGCCCCGCTCCCGGAGCATGGAGGCCACCCGCTCCCGCTCCGGCAAGTACACCGCGACCGTCGCGACATCGCCGGGCCGGGGGGTACTGCCGGCCGACATGGGAAAGGCGCTCTCGCCCCGGCGCAGCGTGAGCACGACGAAGCGCTCCCCCACCTCCGCAGGCTGGGGGAAGGTCTCCCTGTCCCCCTCCGATTCCCCGTCCGATTCCCCGTCCGACTCCCCCTCGCCCAGAGTCCAGTGCTGGATCTCCACCTCTCCGCCCCGTAGTCGCCCGTCCCAACGCTCGACGTCGTGGGGCCCCTCGAAGAGCGCGTTGGTCTCGCGCCGCTCCACCACCTCGGCAACCAGGCCGGTGTCCACGCGACCGGCCGCCACCAGGCTGCGGGGTACACCGAATAGCGTTCTTGCGCGCTCGACGAAGACACCGTTCAAGGTGTCGTTGGCGGTGAGCGCAACGACGCTCTCGACCCGCTCGATGCGCGCGCGACGCAGGGTCTGCTCACGCAGCGCGTTGCCGTACACGACCACGAAGCCCGCCTCTTCGACGTGCCGACAGTTCTGCGGATTCGAGTCGATGAACACCACGGGCGTACCTGCGCTGTGCAGCTCCCTCGCCAGGGCCAGCCCGAGCTGCCCAGCGCCGAGGATCGCGACCGTGTCACGGCCGGGCAGCCGCACACCGAGCCAGCCCGCCACGGGCGCCGCCGTGAGCCCGGCCAGGGTCACGGTTCCCGCGACGGTAACGAAGACCATCGCCCGGATCTCGCCGCCACCCGGGATACCGCTGCTCTCGAGGGCGCTGGCGACCAGGGAGGCGACGGCTGCGGCCACGATGCCCCGCGGCGCGACCCAAGCAATGAAGAGCCGCTCGCGCAGACTGAGCTCGGTGCCCAGGGTGCAGAGCCACACGCCCAGCGGCCGCACGACCACGACCAGCACAGCCACCACCCCGAGACCCATCCAGCCGAGATCGTAGAGCTCGGCAAAGCGCACGTCAGCGGCGAGCAGAACGAAGAGGAGGCCGATCAGGAGAACCGTGAGCTGGTCCTTGAACTCGCGCAGGTCGCGATCGACGGCGGCCGGCAGGTTCCCGAGCACCACGCCCGCCACCGTGACGGCCAGGATCCCGCTGTGCGACACCAGCTCTTCGCAGCCCTGGAAGAGGAGCAGCACTGCGGCCAGTACGAATACGTTGACGTACTCCTCGGGAAGGATCCGCTGCGCCTTCAGCAGGCCCGCCAGCGCGTAGGCGGCCGCGACACCCGCCACCAGCCCGACACCCACCCGCGTCGCGAGATCCTGGCCCCCGGCCAGCGCACCGGCTTCGGGCTCGAGGGCGATGGAGAGAACCAGCACCGCCAGGATCGCACCGATCGGGTCGATGAGGACGCCCTCGGCCTCGAGCACCGTGGCCGGTCGCGTCTTGAGGCGCAGCTCCGAGATCAAGGGCCCCACCACCGTGGGTCCGGTGACGGTGACCAGGCTTCCGAAGAGGATCGCCTGCTGCCAGCCCCAGCCCAGCAACAGGTGGGCGGCCGCGCTGCCACCCGCGAGGGTCACGAGGGCGCCCCAGGTAACGAGGCGGCGGATGGCCGCCTGCTCGCGTCGCAGCTGCGAGATGCGCAGGTTGAGGCCGCCCTCGAAGAGGATCACCGCCACCGCGATGTCCACGATGGCGAACAACCCGCTTCCGAGGTCGCGCGGCTGCACCCAGCCCAGGAGATCCGGCCCGAGGGCGGCGCCCGCGGCGAGCAGCACGACGATCCCCGGTATGCGGAGGTGCCGGGCGGCAATCTGGGCCACCATGCCCGCCGCGGCGGCAGTCACCAGGGAGAAGGTGGCGTGCTGGGCTTCCACGCGCAGGAGACTAGCCCGGATTACGCGGGGGGAGAGCCGGGATCGAGGCCGCTAGACTCGATGTCACGGGGCAGGGCGGTGACGGCATGGCGGTGAAGAAGAAGGCCGCGCGAGAGGCGCCGGCGAGGAAGCAGGCAGCGAAGAAGGCCCGGAAGTTCGACATGCAGAAAGTGCGCGAGAGCGATCTCGCCATGGTGGCCGCCGTGGCGCCGAGCTGGAGCGCGGAATGAGGCGGGTCCGCACCCGCGTCGTCGTCTCGGGCCGAGTGCAGGGGGTCTGGTTCCGGGAGTCCACGCGCCGCTGCGCCGAGGAGCTGGGGCTGCAGGGCTGGGTGCGCAACCTGCCCGACGGCCGCGTCGAGGCCGAGCTCGTAGGTGCGAAGGCCGCGGTCCTCGCCGCCCTGGAATTCGTGAAGTGCGGGCCCGAGCACGCCCGGGTCGAAGCCTGCGAGGTCGCCCCGCTCGAGGAGGTCGCTCCGCCCGAAGAGGTCGAAGGGGCGGGAAGCCCTCGGGCCGAGGCCTTCCGCATCCTCCGCTGAGTGCGGCAACGAGGCGCTGTCAGCGGCGTGTCGGCGTGACCCCGGCGCTCAGCCCGGACTCGCGAAAGAAGCCGCAATGGACTCGTAGAGCTTGCGCACCTCCACCGGCACCCCCGCCACGACGCGCTTCGAGATCATGGTGACGGGAAAGACGAGATCGTCGCGCTGGGGGCTGCGCAGGGCACGGCTGCGCCCGTATCGGTCCACGACCACAACCCAGTGGAGGCCGAGGTTCTGGACCATGACGTCCCCCAGCACCACCCCCATGGCCTGGAGATCGTAGACCTGGTCGCGGCGTACCACCTTGCTGTCGATGAGCTCCTGGAGAATGCGCAGATCGCTCGTGGCGCCGCCGCCGGTGGGAGTTCCGATGTGGCGACGCGCCAGCTCGGCCACCCGGTCGCGCTGTTTTTCGAGGCGCTTCCGGTCTGCCTCGGCGAGGGGCAGGATCTCCTGCTCGGCCGGGACCACCTGGGCGTCGGCGCGGAGCAGCGGCAGGGCGACGAGGGCGACCAGGACCAGCAGCCCGGCCGACGCAGAAGCCGCCACGGGGGCTCGGGCTCGCCTCACGGGATGACGGATCCCGCTGTCCGCTCGCGCGCGGCCAGCTCGAGGGCGGCGGGAGACACGAGGCGACCCAGTTCGGGGACCTCGGCCTCCTGCGAGCCCGACGGCGCACAGCTACGCAAGGCCAGGACGATGAGGACGACCACCACCCCGAGCGCCGGCGCCACGACCGCGAAGGTCGGACCGCGCAAGGGAGCGTTGGGGTCGCGGGGCTCGTTCACGGCTCTCCCTTACGAGACGTAGCGACAGGCAGGCAGGCAGGCGGACGGCTTCAGCCCGCGACGGCCCACCAGAATATCTGACCCAGCATCACGATCACACACAGCTCGCCCACGATGAAGCTCAGGGACCGCCAGGGCTGGATGGCGGCCAGGTAGAAGACCGAGAAGAGCGTACGGAATACCGTGAAGGTAATGATCAGCCCCTTGGCGAGACCGGGTGAGGGATCGACGGCGAGGTAGACGAGCCCGATGGCGAGAAAGGGCAGGGTGCTCTCGAGGTCGTTGCGATGGGCGCGCAGGGTGCGCGCGATGTCGGGATCCTCCTCCAGCCGGGTTTCCTCGATCTGACTGAAGGCCTTCGCATCCTCGGGATTCAGATAGGCGAGCTTCCGAATGCGCCAGATGCCCGAGATGTGACCCACGACCAGCATCTTCAGCACCAGAAACGCTGCACAGAAGGCAAAGGTCGCAAACGCAGGGTGCTGAGTGATCTCCACTTACTCCTCCTCGAGACGCGGAATCGGTTGGAAACGGGTGCGCGGCCTTCAGCCGCGGTTAGAGCCCTCAGCCGCGGCAAGAGCCCTCAGCCGCCATAAAAAGTCTTCTCGCCGAGGTCGCTCAGGTGCAGGGTCGCGAGGTCGGGGCGTCCCGGCGGCTGCACCGCGACACCAGCCTCCACCACCTCGCCAACGAAGACCGAGTGGTCGCCCTTCTCCACGCTGCCCACGAGATTGCACTCCACGAAGGCGGGAGTGTTCTCGAGCAAGGGCGCGCCGCTCTTGCCGGTGCGGAAAGGCTCGCCGCTGATCGTGTTGCCCTCGACCTGTGCGGGCTTGAAGAAGGCGAAAGCTAGCGACTGCTGCTCCTTCCCCAGCACGTTGAGCGCGAAGCTCCCGGTGTCCTTGATGAGGGCATGGGTCTCGGAGTCCGCCTTCACGCCCACCACCACGAGGGGCGGCTCGAAGGAGGCCTGGGTGACCCAGTTGACCGTCGCCGCGGCGACGCGTCCGTCTTCGGAGCCGGCGGTCAACACGTACAAGCCGTAGGGAATCATCCGCAAGGCGGTCTTCTTGGCATTGCTGTCCACGTTCTGGAACCTCCGTGATCGATCGCCCGCCGGGCGCGTCACTCTCGAGCATCGTTGCCGGCGCGGCACCAAGGCCGCGCGCTCATTCGTTGTCGTCGCTGGGACCCCCCGAGGCGAAGAAGACGAGCATGGTCATGTCCTCCTCGATCTCGAAGAAGGAATGCTCCGCGGTGGCGCGGATGTAGAGGATCGAGCCCGATCGGACCGCACGCTCCTCCTCTCCGACCCGCACCCGGGCGCACCCGCTCACGACATAATAGACCTCATCCTCATCGTGGGGATTCTGCATGTCCCTGGAGCCGGCCTTCAGAGTGAATACACCGCAGCTCAAGGCGGGGACACGCAGAAACTCGAGATAGGGCGCCTCGATCGAGCTCTTCTTTTGCAAGAGCTCTTCGAGATCGAACACCTTCCAGCCGCTCTCCGCCATGGACTCGCCACTCCTGGCTGCTCGACCCCGCCGGGCCTGCGACCTTTCCGGGCCTGCGACCTTGCCGGCTCGGGGCCAAGCGCCGGCGCGCGCGCCGCGTCCGCAACGCCCGCCCGGATCAAGGAATCTCCCGACGCTCCTTCACCACGTAGCCGGCGTCGTTGAGCGCGCCGACGATCTGGTCCAGGGAGGCCACCCCGTCGTCGAAACCCACCGTCACCGTGTGGTGATCCATGTCGGTCTCGACCTGGCTCACCCCTTCTACCTGCTTGACGGCCGCACGGGCCTTCGCGGAGGTGCCACCTCAGACGATGCCGGGCGTCTGCAGGACGTAGGTCACCGGCGCCGCGGCTGCGGTCGCGGCGAAGAGCACAGCCAGCAGGCCGAGCAGAAAACTTCTTCGAATCATCGGTGGACTCCTTGGAACACAATTCAATCGCACCGCGAAATAGTATCATGACCCGGGATGGGGACACACGGCCCGGGCCGCGCATCGAGGGGCGGGTTCCGGGCCGGAAATCGCGTCGCCCCAGGGTCGAGGAAGGGTCATGGGAGTTCCCTGTCCGGGGTGTGACCGGGAGTACGACGTCGCGCTATTCGCGTTCGGCCGCACGATCCACTGCACCTGCGGACGACGGGTGGGGCTCGAAGTCCGGGTCCGGGGCGTGGATGGCGGGTCGCCGCCCCGCTTCTTCGCCGACGCGATGCTGGGCCGTCTCGCGCGCTGGCTGCGCATTCTCGGCTTCGATGTCGCCTACGAGGCACACATCGCCGACGGCGAGCTGGCCCGGCGCGCTGTCGAGCAGGGACGGCAGATCCTCACCCGCGATCGTGCCCTGCCGCTGGAGTGGCGGGTTTCGGGCGTCTACGTGGTTGCGGCCGAGCGTCCCTTCGAGCAGCTGCGCGAAGTTGTCGAGGCCTTCGATCTGGGCGGCGCCGCCCGCCCCTTCACGCGTTGCAATCGCTGCAACGCGCCCCTGGTAGCCGCGTCGAGAGGAGAAGTCGACGGTCAGGTCCCCGCGCGCGTACTCGCGCGCCACGACCGCTTCCAGCGCTGTACGCACTGCGATCGCGTGTACTGGGCGGGCTCCCACATCCAGCGCATGGAGGGGCTCCTGGAGAAGCTGCTATCCGAACGGGCCAGCGGCCCCGGCGAGACGACAGCGCGCGAGCTCGAGAGATGACCCGACGCCCGCATGTGATCGGCATCGACGACGGCCCCTTCTCCAAGGGGCAGAGCGACCCGGTACCGGTCGTCGCCGTAATGATGGAAGGGGCGGATCTCACCGAGGGCGTCGCGATCCACTCCATGGAGGTGGACGGTGCCGACGCCACCGACTTCATCGTCGATTGGATCTCGGGGCTGCGTTTCCACGCCTCCACCCAAGCCCTCATGCTGGGCGGGATCACCATCGGCGGACTGGGGATCGTCGACATCGCGGCCGTGGCGGCGCGCCTCGAGCGACCGGTGCTCGTCGTCAACCGCAAGGACCCGGGGCGGAGCCAGCTGCGGGAGGCGCTGCACGCCGCAGGGCTGCCAGAGCGCCTGGAAATCCTCGAGCGAACGCCGCCCGCCGCGCGAATCGACGAAGGACTCTACCTTGCGGCCGCCGGCGTCGAGCCGGAGGCGGCCCGGCGGCTGCTGCAAGCCACCCTCCACAAAGCCCGGTGGCCCGAGCCGCTGCGGCTGGCCCACCTGATCGCTCGCGCCCTCGTTCGCGGAGAATCACGCGGGCGGGCCTGAGCGAGCCGGACTCGCCGCGGTGCTGCGGGGTTAGTGCTCGTCGGTTCCGAAGATGCTCCGCTCGTAGAAGTCGGCGGTCTCGGCGAGATACGAGATGGCGGCCTCGAGCTGCTCCGTCTCGATGTCTTCCAGCATGAGGGTATCGGTCATGCAGAGCTGACCGTCCCTGAACGCGAGAGCACCGTGGGCAAGCTCGGCATTGGCGCTCAACGCCATGGTGAGCCGTTCCCTTCCCAGCTCCTCCGCGCTCCCGATTTCGCTGAGCAGACGCACCAGCTTCTCGTCCTGGTACTCGAATATCTCCAGAGAGACGACCTGGTGCCGCCCGTCGCCCAAGCGTAATACGACGCCGGTCGGCTGCAGCTCCCAGCCCCGGGTGTCGCAGACCCGCTGGCAGAGACTCCCAAAGCTTTCTTGACTCGTCACGAAATCCGAGAGCCTCCAAGGTTGGCTCAGGGGCGTGTGGCTCCCTGTGGGAGAAGCACAGACCCGGACCCCTGTCGGTATCATGACACCCGAACCCCGGGATGGGAAGCTGCCTCGTGCCCGGCGCCGAATCTTCGTACCGGCCTCGAGAACCGAGCCCCGCCGCCGCTCCGTCGCTATAGTGGGCGCCGCCCTGAACTCCTGCGCAGTCGGGTCCCCGAAACTACGGAGCCACGGAGCCAGCATGAATCGCCCCGGCCCTTCCCAGCTCCAGAACGAGATCTCCGCCCCCCTGGCCGGAGTCCTCGTTCTGGCCTTGCTGGTCGCTTCGGTTGGTTGCGAAGGCATCGCTCCGAGGAGCAAACAAGCCAAGCGCTCCCATGCGCTCATGACCCGGGGTCGGGCCGTGGCGGCGGTCGAGCAAGAGCGGCCGGGCGAGAAGGCGAAGCTCGAGAAGGCCGCGGGTTACGCGGTGATCGCGAGCGCCACGGACATGCCCTACGAGCTACCGCCCGGCTTCGGCTTCGGCGTCGTTCACGACAACTCGAGTGGAAAGAACAGCTTCTTCCTCGTCGTACGCCACGGGGCCGACGCCAATGTCCCCGTGCCGACGCGCGTTCTCGTGTTCGACACCCAGAAGGCCCTCGCGAACTTCGACCAGAGCGCCCGGGCGGCCAAGGCCGATACGCCCGCCGCGCTGCCGCGCGACGCGGACGTGCAGGTCTTCGAGTTGCTGGAAGCCGGCGGCGTCGAGCAAGGCTCGGCGGTCGATCTCCGCTATTGGTACGACTCGGACGTAGGGGGCTGAGCCTGCTGGCTACGCCACCCGGCGGCCCTGGGCGAGGCGCGCTCCCTGTGCGGGACCGCTAGGCGGCCCTTCCGGGCGAAGCAGTCGCCGCACCGGGCGCTGCGGCCGCGCTGCGGATGCGCCTGGCCATTCGCTCCACGAAGCGCAGGTCCGAGAGGGTGGGCGCGGCGGCCGG
>JAFDEK010000136.1 GCA_019310385.1 Deltaproteobacteria bacterium | reverse complement strand
CGATAGTGCCGGATGAAATCGAGATTGACCGCCGTGAAGCGCTCGACCCGGTTGCCGAGATTGCGCGCCAGGGAGAGCGCTTTGAGAAAGACCTCGGGCAGAATGACCGCCGACCCCACGTTGAAGACCACGCCCCCTTCGAGGGTCGCGACCAGACCGGTGAGGGTCTCGAAATCGCGGTGACTGGTGGCGCCGAGGGCCGCACCGTCCGCTCCCGGGTGCATGTGATGGATGTCGGTCCCGATGGCCACGTGAACCGTCACGGGGATTCCCAAACGCGCCGCGGTGGCGAGCACCGAGCGCTGCTTGTAGCGATAGCGACCCTCGAGGATCTCGCCGCCTACGCTCTCCCCCATGCCCAGGCCCTGCTCGGCACCCGTTCCGATGGCGCGGTTCAGGCGTTCGGCGGTCTCCCGCGCCATTCCGAAGCTGCCGTCGTCGAGGGCCTCGGCGACGTCCTCGCTGGTTCGCCCCATCATGGCGAGCTCGAGATCGTGAACGCAGCCGGCGCCGTTCATCATGAGGCCGCTGATGGCGCCCCGCTCCATGAGATCCACCACGACGGGCGCCAGGCCCACCTTGATGAGATGGGCGCCGAAGCCCCAGACCACCGTCTTGCGGCGGGTCCAGGCACGCGACCAGGCATCCACGGCAGCGCGCAGCTCGCTGGCGCCGAGGATTGAGGGCAGTCCGGCCAGGAACTCCGAGAAGGAAGCCCCCTCGTGGTAGGGCGTAGCCTCGTCCCGGGTGCGCACCTTGCTCCCGCGGCCCCGCGCGGAGACCGTGCTCACCTTGCCGCGATCGATGTGCGGGGGCCGGCGGCTCACTTGCGCGGCTCCGCCTCTGCACTGGAGCCGCAGAGCAGTGTCGTGGCGCGCTCCACGCGCACGCTCTCCACCATGGCGCTCTGCACCCGAGCGAACAGATCCGATTGCGGCGGGGGACTTGACTGCGAGATCGACGTGCTCACCTTGCGCGGAACTATAGTGCAGAAGCGTCGCCGCGGAGAGCGCGGAGAGGCGGCCGACGACGCGCCCCGGCGGGCTTGCTATGCTGCGCCGGGCTGTTCAGATCGAGTCCGCGGCGGCCGAGAGCCCCGCAACAGGGAGAAGTACGATGGCAGGAGTCGCAGAAGTAACCGACGAGACCTTCGATGCCGAGGTTCTCAAGTCCGACAAGCCGGTGGTCGTCGACTTCTGGGCTGAGTGGTGCGCCCCTTGCCGCGCCATTGCTCCCGCCGTCAAGCAGCTGGCAGACGAGCACGGCGACCGGGTGAAGATCGTCAAGTTCAACATCGACGATTCCACCGGAACTCCGGCTCAGTACGGCATTCGGTCCATTCCCACGCTCCTTGCCTTCAAGGATGGCCAGGTGGTGGACCAGCTCACGGGACCCCGCCCCAAAGCCATCGGCGAGATGGTCAACAAGCTGCTCTGAATTCCGGCGCAGCCTTCGCGCCTCGCGCACCCTTACTCAGCTCGCGCAGGCCTCGCGCCGTTTGGGGCTGGCCGGAGGGGTGTTTCGATGACCCGGCCGTGGCTCAGAAGACGTACCGGCGCATGGAGACATTGAGCAGCAGGCCGAGGGAGATCCCCGCGGCGAGGAGCGCCGAGCCTCCGTACGAGAAGAGTGGCAGGGGCACCCCGATGACCGGGGCCAGGCCCAGCACCATCGCGACATTGATGGCCGCGGGCCAGAAGAGAGTGCCCACCAGCCCCACGGCGAGCAGTGCGCCAAAGCCGTCTTTGGCGTTGCGCGCGATCCATAGCCCCCACAGCAACATCGCGCAGTAGAGGCCGAGCACCGCGCAGCTGCCCGCGAAGCCCCACTCCTCGGCGAGCACCGAGAAGATGAAGTCGGTGTGCTGGGTCGGGAGGAAGCGAAGCTGGGTCTGGGTTCCCTCGGTCCAACCCTGGCCGAAGAGCCCGCCCGAGCCCACGGCGATGCGCGATTGCATGGCCTGGTAGCCCGAGGAGAGGGGGTCGCGCTCGGGGTACAGGAAGTCGAGGATTCGCTGCTGCTGGTAGGTCTTGAGTCCGAAGGCCCAGAGCGCCGCGAGCGCTCCGGAAGCCGCCACCGCGAGCGCCGCCCAGGCGCGCAGGGGAACCCGCACGAAGGGCAGGAAGGTCAGGGCCACGAAGAGGGTCAGCAGTGCCACGCCCATATCCTTCTGGGCGAGGATCATGCTCACCGGAAGGGCGACGATCAGAAGCGGCGGGCCGAGCTGCCGCAGGCTGGTGTAGTCGCCCGGTGGATTGCGGTTGAAGTGGCGCGCGAGGGCGAGCACCATGGCGATCTTGGCCAGCTCGGAAGGCTGGAAGCGCCCCTGGAAGAGCCACGCCTGGGCGCCGCGAGTAATGGGCGCGATGACGAGGGTGGCGCCGAGCAAGGCAAGACTCGCCGCGAAGAGGAAGGGCGCCAGCCTCTCGAAGTGGCGGTAGTCGATGGCCAGGACGACGAGCATTGCGCCGACGCTGACCGCTATGGCGAATCCCTGACGGCGAACGATGTCCGAGACGCCCCCCTCGACACCGCTATGGGTCGCCGAGACGAGGTTCACCACGCCTGCGGCCATCAGCACGAATACGATACCCAGGAAGACCCAATCGAAGTTCTGAACCGAGCGGCGATCGATTTCCACGGCCCTCAGCCCTCCTCTCCGGTCGCGACCGCGATGGCGCCCGCGCCCTCCGCAGCCCCCTCGCCCCCGACATCGCTATCGACTTCTCCCTGGCCTTCGCCCTGGACTTCTCCCTGGCCTTCGCTCTCGGTGTTCACCTCCGCGTCGAACCGGCCCGGCTGCTTCTCGAAGTAGCGGGCCAGCACGCGCTGGGCGATGGGCGCGGCGACGGCGCCCCCTCCCGCACCGGCATGCTCGACCAACACCGCGACGACGATCTCAGGCGCCTCGGCCGGCGCGAAGGCGGCAAAGAGCGCGTGATCGCGGTAGCGGACGGGAATATCCTCCTTCTCGAGGTCCTTCACCAGGTCGAGGCTCACGACCTGGGTGGTGCCGGTCTTGCCCGCCACCTCCACCCCTTCGACCCGCGCCCGGGCACCGGTTCCGCGCTCGCCCTGAACCACGGCGATGAGCCCTTCGCGCACGACATCCAGAACTTGCGACGACACCATGGCCCGGCTCCGCGGGACCGAATCGGGCTGGGCCACGAGCTCCCCCTCCCAGGTCTCGAGACGCTTCACCAGGCGAGGCTGGTAGACGATGCCGCCGTTGGCGATGGCCGCGTAGGCGACGGCGAGCTGAAGTGGCGTCACGAGGTTGAAGCCCTGGCCGATGGCGGCCGAGACCGTCTCGCCCTTGATCCAGGGCTCTTCCCGCGCCCGTTCCTTCCACGCCTTGGTGGGGATCAGGCCCCCTTTCTCCCCGCCCAGGTCGATGCCCGTCGCCCGTCCGAGGCCGAAGCGGCGGGCGTACTCCGCGATGCGGTCGATCCCCAGCTTCACTCCCAGCTGATAGAAGTAGACGTCGCACGAGCCCTTGAGGGCCTCGAGCAGGTTCACCTCACCGTGGCCGCCGCGCTTCCAGCAGCGGTAGATGCGGCGGCCGAGTCGGTAGTGGCCGGGGCAGAAGACGGTCTCCTCGGGCGTGATCTCTTTCTCGGCGAGGCCCGCGATGGCGACGATGGACTTGTAGGTGGAGCCGGGGGGGTACTGTCCCGAGAGGGCGCGGTTGCGCAGGGGCTTCCACTCGTGCCCGATGAGCTCGAGCCAGGTCTGGGAATCGATGCCTCCCGCGAAGGAGTTCGGGTCATAGGCGGGCCGCGAGACCAGCGCCAGGATCTCGCCCGAACGCGGGTCGAGAGCGACGAGCGCGCCCATCTTGTCCAGACCGTCGACCTCCTCGGCGAGGAAACCCGCCTCGGCGGCTCGCTGGAGGTCCAGGTCGATGGTCAGGACGGCCCGGCCGCCGGGAACCGGGGCGATCTTCTCGAGTACCTCGATCTCGCGTCCCGACACGTCCACGACCAGGTTGAGCCCCCCCGCGCGGCCCCGCAGATGGGACTCCAGGCGCGATTCGAGACCGAACTGTCCGACGATCTCACCGGCCTGGTAGCCCTCGAAGTCGTCGGAGGCGAGCTGCCGCGCCTCGATCTCACCGATGGTGCCGAGCAGGTGGGAGGCGCGCTCGCGCTCCACGTAGTGACGCCGCGGCTGGATGTCCGTCACCACGCCCGGAAGCGCGTAGCGGTGGCTCTCCACCTGGGCGAGCAGCTCGTACGCGAGATCGCCCTCGAGAACGACGGGCTGAAAGCGCGCCCGGCCCCGCGGCGAGCCGACCCGCTCCGCAAGCTCGACTGGCGGGCGGCCGAGGATCTCGCCCAGCAGCCCGTAGGTGAGCTGACGTCCCCCCACCTCGTTGGGAATCACCTGGACCCGGTAGGCGGGGCGGGTGGTCGCGAGCACCCTGCCCTCTCGGTCGAGGATGTCGCCGCGGGGCGCCTCGAGTCGAACCGTCCGCACGAAGTTGCGCTCCGAGCGGCTGCGCAGCTCGGCCCCTTCGACGATCTGCAGCTGGAAGAGGCGCAGCACAAAAATCGAGAACGCCGCCACGATGGCCAGGGCCACGAGCCCGATCCGCCGTTCGACGGCCGGCTCGCTGCCCGGGCCCAGACGCCCTTCACGGTAGCCGCTGGTCACGTGACACGACCTCGCGCGTCGAGCTGGAGCGACCTGCGGCCTGCCCCGTCGTCACCCAGCCAGGCCCACAGCCACGCCACCGCGGAGGAGGTCCACGGCGCCAACACGGCCGTCGCGACAGTCTGGGGAAGCAGGTCGGCGAGCCAACGGGGACGCAGCACTTCATCGCCCCAGAAGAAGGCCGTGAGCAACCCCGCGCCCAGGGCATAGACCACGCAGACGGCCGCGGCGAAGGAGATCAGGGGCAGGGCACCTCGCAGGTTGAGCTTGCGACCGGCGAGGGAGGTGGCCGAGAAGACCATCAGCCGCAACAGGGCATGCTGCCCGAACATGGAACCCGAGAGTATGTCGGCCGTGTAGCCCAGCACGGCGGCAACCACGAGGCCGCTGGCGGCTCCTTCCCAGCACAGGCCTACGGCGAGGACGTAGAGGAGCCCCAGATCCGGGCACAGGGAAGGGGGCAGAATGGTCGCCAGAGCGCCCTGCAGCGCCAGCACGACCAGACCCACCGCCAGCACTCCCAGGATCCGCTTCACCCGGTCCCCCTGCAGCGCCCCTCGACTTCCCCCGGCCCCACCGATCCGTCGCCTCCGCTCATGAGGGCCGCGAGTCGCTCTCGGCCGACTCGGCGGGCTTCGGCGCCTCGCCTTCCCCGGCCTCTTCGGGAGCGGCTATCGGTGCCGCTATGGGCTCGCTGAAGCTGCGGTCGGCCGGAAGGTCGTCGGCGTAGAGCAGCTCCATGGTGTGGCCCCGGTGCAGCATCACGAACACCTGCTCGAGACGCCCGAAATCCACCGCCGGACGCAGCGTGGCGACCTGCATCAGCTGACCGGCCGGATCCGACAGCTCCACCACCTCGCCAATGCGCAAGCCCTTGGGATACACACCACCGAGGCCCGATGTGATCACCACGTCGCCGGACTGAACGTCGCCGCCGCGTACGACGAATTCAAATTCGAGCTCGCCGCTCCCGCGCCCCCGCGCGATCCCCCGATCCCGGCTGCGCTGCACGATGCCGTCGATGGCACTCTGCCGGTCCAGCAGGAGCATGGTCTTTGCTGCGTGAGCAGACACCGCGGTGACGAGGCCCACCACCCCCTCGTGGGTGACGACAGGATTACCCGCATGGACGCCGTGAGATCTCCCGCGATCCATCAGGATGGAGCGGAACCAGGGCGATACGTCGAGCCCCACGACTTCGGTGGGGAGCATCGGCATCTCGAATTCATCTCGCATGGCCGCGATACGCTGCAGGTGGCCGCTGGCCACCAGGGCCTCGCGGTACTGCAGGCTCTCTTCTTCGAGCTCAGCCACACGGAGTGCAAGCCGCTGGTTCGAGTCCCGCACGTCGAGAAGATCCATGTAGCCATCCCAGAGCTCGAGCACGGCGTCGATGGGTGCGGCGGCGAGCTTCTGGACGGGCGCGGTGATCTCGAGCACGAGGCCCTGCCACCAGGGCAGATCGCGCACCGCCCCGCCCGACCCCGGACGGTCTCCGAGCATGGTAATGGTGGCGACGAGGGCAAGCACCGCGAAGGCGATCAAGGCGCGTAGTCGCTTCAGGAATTCCGGCATTTCTCCCCGCGCCGCTCCGCACTCCCCGCGCCAGGCCCGGGGGGGAAGCCCTTCGGCGCGAGCTCACGCTCCCAGAACTAGGACCGGATGGTTACTTCCTTGAGCAGGCGCAGCTCGTCCAGACAGCGCCCGGTTCCGAGGGCGACGGCGGTGAGCGGATCCTCGGCCAGCATCACCGGCAGCCCCGTCGTCTCCCTGAGCAGGATATCGATATTGGCGAGCAGCGAGCCACCGCCCACCAGGACGATGCCCTTGTCGACGATGTCGGCCGATAGCTCGGGCGGGGTCCGCTCCAGCGCCATCTTGACGCTCTCCACGATGGCGTTGATGGGCTCGTTCAACGCCTCCCGCACCTCCTCGGACTTGAGCTCCATGGTCTTCGGGACGCCCGCGACCAGATCCCGGCCCTTGATCTCGAGGCTCCTGATCTCATCCATCGGGAAAGCCGTCCCGATCTTGATCTTGATGAGCTCCGCCGTGCGCTCTCCGATGAGCAGATTGTACTTGCGCTTGACGTAGTTGATGATCGCCTCGTCCATCTTGTCGCCACCCACCCGGGTCGAATTCGAATACACGATGCCGGAGAGGGAGATCACGGCGACCTCGGTGGTCCCGCCGCCGATGTCGATGATCATGTTTCCGGAGGGCTCGGTGACGGGAAGCCCAGCGCCGATGGCGGCCGCCATGGGCTCCTCGATGAGGTAGACCTCTCGCGCCCCGGCCAGGATCGCGCTCTCCTTGACCGCACGTTTTTCGACCTCGGTAATGCCCGACGGAACTGCGATGACGATGCGGGGCCGCACCATGCGTTTGCGGTCATGGACGCGCGTGATGAAGTAACGCAGCATGGCTTCGGTGATTTCGAAATCTGCGATGACACCGTCTTTCATCGGCCGAATCGCGACGATGTTGCCCGGCGTTCGGCCGAGCATCTCTTTGGCGTGGGTCCCGACAGCACGCACCTTGTCGGGTCCGCGGCCGTCCTTGCAGACCGCGACCACGCTGGGCTCGGAGACCACGATCCCGCGGCCCTTCACATAGACCAGGGTATTGGCTGTCCCTAGATCGATGGCGAGATCACTCGAGAACCAACCCAGAACGGTGTCGAGAATCACTGGCGCCTCCTCACCTGCGGTACCGTGCCCCACGGCGGGATCGTCGTGGGTTCATCACCCCATGCTATACTGGCCCGCAGAAGTTCTTTCTAAGTCCTCGAATTCACAAGACCTTTGAAGCTGCGGGACGACCCCACACTACGATACCAGTCGCCCCCAGAGACAGCAAGGAGAATCCCGACCGAGCCATCGCGACACCCTGCGCGGGAACGCCGGCGAGACGTCGACGATCCTTGCCCAGGCGATCCCGGCTCCGTACCCTCGGGTGCTCGCTCGAAGAACCCGATCCACTCGAGGATCGGCGGCGCGCTGGCCGATAGAACGGCAGAGAACGGCAGGTAGACCCGCAAGTAGAATACTCAAGGAGAGGGTGTGCTCGACCAGATTCGCAAGGGACAACGCTGGCTCACGGCGCTCTTCGTGGGAGCCATCGGCGTCGTATTCGTGTTCTTCATTGGCCTCGGTGGACCCCTCGAGGAGAACCAGCCGAGCGGCAACGCCGTCGTGGAGCTCGGCGAGATCCGCCTCGATGTCGCCGACTTCCAGCGCACCCGAGCCCAGCAGGAGGCCCGCCTGCGCGCGGGCCTGGGCGACCAGTTCGATCCCAAGACTTCGCGCGATTTCATCGATTCTCAGACCCTGAGCTCGATGATCGAGTCCGCGATTCTGGCGGACGCCGCCCGAGACCTGGGGCTCGCGGTGAGTCGCCAGGAGATCAAGGACTCCATCATCTCCGAGCCTTCCCTGCGGGACGAGAATGGCCGCTTCGACCGCGAGGCCTTCCAGGGCTGGGTGGAGTGGAACTTCGGCAGCGAACGCGCCTTCCTGAACACCATGCGGATGGATCTGCTGCGCGCAAAGATGGTGCGCCTGCTCCTCTCCCAGGCCCAGGTGAGCGATGCCGAGGCCCGCGAGGCCGCCCGTTACGGGCTCGAGCAGATCCGCATCGCCTACGTGGCGCTGGACCTCAATCAGCTGCCGGGGGAGAGCGGAATCTCCGACGAGGAGGTCCAGGCCTACCTGGATGCCCACGAGACCGCGCTGCGCGCCGACTACGACGAGCGCATCGACAGCTTCGCCCGGCCCGAGCAGGCGCGGGTGCGCCAGATCTTCTTCGAACTCGCCCGGGACGCCGACGAGGAGACCGCCGCCGCCGTGCGGGAGCGCGCCGAGCAGGCGCGAGGCCGCATCGAGGCCGGTGAGGAGTTTGCCGCCCTGGCGGAGGAGCTCTCCGATGACCCCGGCGCCAAGGGCACCGGCGGCGATCTCGGCCTGATTACCCGCGGCCAGAGCATCCCCGAGCTCGCAGAGGCCGCGTTCTCCCTCGAGGTGGGCCAGGTCAGCGATCCCGTCCAGAGCTTCAAGGGCCTCCACCTCATTCTCGTCGAGGAGCGGATCGAGGAGCAGACGACGCCCTTCGAGGAGGCTGGCCTCGAGCTCGCACGCGACGCAGCCGAAGCGAAGGCCGCGCTCGAGGCGGCCAGAGCGCAAAGCGAAGAGCTGGCATCGGCGATCCGCGGCGGCGCCTCCCTCGAGGACGCCGCGCGGGAGCTCGAGCTGAGCATCGATCGCACGGGGCTCTTCGCACGCCGCTCCGATGGCTTCGTACCCGGCCTCGGGGGGTCCCAGGACCTCGTCACCACGGCCTTCGCCCTGAGCCTCGACGCGGCGAGCTCGCCGCAGATCTTCGAAGTCGGAAATCGCCTCGTGCTGGTCCAGCTCCTGGAGCGTGAGGAGCCCGAGGCCAGTGAGCTCGAAGACCGCATCGCCGGCGAGCGGGACCGCATGTTGGACGCGGAGCGCAGCCGCATCCTGCGCGACTGGATCGAGAACCGCCGCAGCGCACTCCAGGAGGCGAACCGGCTGCTGGTGAACGCGAGCCTGGTCATCCGGCAGGGATAGCAGCGCGCAGAAGCGGGGAAGGCGCACCGTGCCCTCGTATCTGAGCTACGCGGAGCAGAGCCTGCACTACTTCGCGCGGCCCCATGAAGAGCCGCGCGTCACAGCGCTGGCCGGCCCCGCGGCGTGGCGCGGACCGGAGCTGAGTCCGGAGCTGAGAGGGAAACGCGACTGGCGCACCCGCCTGAACGACGCCCAGGTGAGCGAGCTCGACCGGGCACTCGCCGCCGCCCGGGCCTCGGGCAAGCCCACGGCCGAGCTGACCGCCGCGGACTTTCCCCTCCCCACCCTGGCCGCCGAGCTGGCCCGGTGGCGCAGCGAAATCGAGCACGGGCGCGGCTTCCTGGTGGTCTCGGGCCTGCCGGTGAAGCGCTGGAGCCGTGACGACTGCGAGCGCTTCTTCTGGTGCCTCGGGCTCCACATGGGCCGGCCGGGGGCCCAGAATCCCCAGGGCGACCTGCTCGGCCACGTGACCGACACGGGGGACGACGACGCCGACCCGTGGGTGCGCCTGTATCGCACCCGGGCCGACATCGCCTACCACTGCGACGCGGCCGACGTCGTGGGCCTGCTCTGCCTGCGGGCCGCGCCCCGCGGCGGCGCCAGCCGCATCGTGAGCAGCGTGACGGTCTACAACGAGCTACTCGCCCGGCGCCCCGACCTGGTGGCGCGCCTCTACGAACCCTTCGCCGTGGACGTGCGCAACGAAGACGCGAGCGGTGAGATACGCCACCTCCCCATCGCGCCTTGCCGCTACTCGGAGGGCCGCCTGCGCACCTTCTACCACAGCGACTACTTTCGCTCCGCCCAGCGCCACGACGACGTAGCGCCCTTCAGCGAAGACGAGCGTGCCCTGCTCGACACCTACGAGTCCATCGCCTGCGATCCGAAGCTCTACCTCGACATGCAGCTCGAGCCCGGCGACATCCAGTGGCTGTCCAACCACGTAGTCCTGCACGCCCGCACCGCGTACGAGGATCACGCAGAGCCAGAGCGCAAGCGGCATCTGCTACGGCTGTGGCTGTCCACGGGGAGCTGAAGGCGACAGAGTTCAGGCGAAGGAGTTCTTGGGGTGGCGGATGAGGTCCATGAACTCGGCGCGGGTCTTCGAGTCGCTGTTGAAAACGCCGCGCAGGGAGCTCGTCACCGCGAAGCAGTTCTGCTTCTCGACCCCCCGCATCATCATGCAAAGGTGCTTGGCCTCGACCACGACGCCCACGCCCTTGGGCTGCAGCACGCGCTCGATGGTCTGCGCCACCTCCATGGTGAGGCGCTCCTGCACCTGGAGGCGGCGCGAGTACATCTCCACCAGGCGAGGCAGCTTGGAGAGGCCCACGACCTTGCCGTCGGGGATGTAGGCCACGTGGGCGCGGCCGAAGAAGGGCACCATGTGGTGCTCGCACAGGCTGTAGAAGTCGATGTCCCGCACCACGACCATCTCGTCGTAGTCGACCTCGAAGAGGGCGTTGTTGAGGATCTCGACGGGGTCGCGCTCGTAGCCCTGGGTGAAGAAGCGCAGGGCGTCGGCGACGCGGCTCGGGGTCTTGCGCAGGCCATCGCGGTCCGGGTCCTCGCCCAGCGCTACGAGAATACCCCTCACCATCTCCTGCATGGAATCGTCCGAGTCGCTCATCCTTCCGCTCCCCTCACTCTTCCTCGCCATAGTCCGCGCGGTTGTTCGGCGTCTCGGTGAGCTTCACCCGCAGGAGGCGAGCCCCGCTGCGCCGCTCGAACTCGGGCGCGAGCTCTCCGTAGACATCCTTCACGATGTTCTCCGCCGTGGGAACCCGCAGCGCATAGCGCTCGAGCTCGTTGAGCATGCGGTGGCCGTAGCGACTGCGAATGCTCGTGTCGAAGATCTCGTCGAGGAGGTCGAGCGGAATGATCTCACCCGTCACCTCGTCCACCGGACCCGTCAGCGTGACCTCCACCCAGTAGTTGTGCCCGTGACCACCCGGGTTGGCGCACCTGCCGAAGATGCGGCGGTTCTCCTCCTCGGAGAGGGCCGGGCTGGCCAGGACGTGGGCGGCGGGCAGCTCGTAGCGCCGGGTGAGTTCGATCATGCCCCGGCCCCGACAGCGCCTTGCCCTACGACGTCTTCTCCTACGACGTCGACGTAGAGGTCGCTCTCCTGATGGAGCCGCAGGCGGTCGAACATCCCGGCGGGCAGTGCCTCGATCAGGACCTGGTGGATCACCCAAGCGAGGTTCTCGGGCGTCGGGGGCCGCTTCTCGAAGTAGTCGGTGTCGCGGTTGAGATCCTTGTGGTCGAAGCGCACCATGACCTCGCGCTCGAGAATGTCCCTGAGCTCGGTCAGGTTGATCACCATGCCCGTCACCGGATCGGGCTCGCCACGTACAGTGACTTCCAGGCGATAGTTGTGTCCGTGCTGGTT
>JAFDEK010000040.1 GCA_019310385.1 Deltaproteobacteria bacterium | reverse complement strand
TTCATTTTCAACGAGGCGTACGGGGCCGGCTCCGGTCAGGTGGCATTCGGTCCCACCTTCGGGGATACCAAGCCGGTCATCGGGCTAGGCGGCGGAGACGCGATCCTGAACACCTCGGGCTCGAATCCGACCACGGGCGATGGCCTGGGCACGGTGGATCCCATCGAGCCCGGCAACTTCGTCGGCACGATCGGCCACTTCACGCTGCAGAGCACCGCGACCGGCGACGGCAACGCCTACTTGATCGGTACCCTGACGGTGCACATGACGGGGTCCGCGGCCCAGGTGACTCCGTTCTTTCGGCCGGGCCTCGAAGAAGTCTCGAATATTGGTGTTGTGGTGCCTACCAGCTTCGGGTCGGCGGTGCTTCCCGAGCCCGCAACGGCACTGCTCGGCGCCACCTGCCTCACCACCCTGGCAGGCCTGGCGATGATCCGGCGGCGCGCTCGCAGCTGATTCGCTTCGATCGCTGTCCGGCGTGCTGATGTACGAGACGCGCCGGTCTCGACTCCGGTGAACCCGGAGCCTCGAGGCCGGCGCGATTTCGTTCCGGGCACCCCTCGCGTGGCGCGCGAAGCCGAGCCCGCTGTTGTGGCGAGTCAGGTGGCGAGTCAGGTGGCGAGAAAATCGACCATCTGCGCGTGCCATCCGCCGCGCTGCACCAGCTTCGTGAGCTCCTCGATGCCGACGGCCACGCCGTCCGCCAGCTCGTCGACCTCGGGCTCGGCCTTCCCGCAGGCCAGGACACCTATGTCGATGTGGTTGGCGTAGCTCATCACCGTGATGTTCAGGCCGGCGCCCTCGAGCAGCGGGCCATGGGGATGGATCGACTCGACCCGGGCGCCGCACATGGAGAGCTCCATGGGCGGGCCGGGCACGTTCGAGATCATCAGGTTCTGGATCGGTCGGTGTCGTGCGGCGAGCTGCCAGCGCGAGTAGAGCTGCGCCACCGCCCAGGTGAAGGTGGGCGGTGGAAACTCGGCCAGGGAGCCGATAGTGTCCGGGCCGAGCCTCGCGTGGGCGCCCTTGGCGAGGGCCGTGGCCTGCCGCAGCCATGCGAAGCGCTGGAAGGGATCGGCGATGTGCACCGGCAGCCCGACCAGCATGGCCGAGATGCGGTTGCCCCCGGGATCGTCGGTGAGCTGTCTCGTCGACACCGGGACCGACGCCACCAGAGGCTCGTCGGGCAGCTCGCTGCGCGCGTCGAGATAGGCGCGCAAGGACGAAGCGCACGCCGCCATGACGACGTCGTTCACCGTGCCCAGGAGCGCCGCCCGGATCGCGCGCACGTTCTTCTTCGACGCCCGGGCGTAGGCGACGGAGCGGCGCTGCGACACCGCCCCGTTGAAGCGCGTCGGCGGCGCGCCCAGAGGCCAGGAGGCGCTGACCTCCTCCTCCGGCCGCTGGAGTCGCTGCTTCGCAATGCGGGCCAGCGACTGGCCCGTGGTCCGGACGCCGTCGACCCAGGACTGGGACCGCTCGGGCAGGCGGAGCAGCGCCCGCCCCATGAGGTCGACCGCCGAAGGCGACTCGTTGGATTCCTGCGCGACCCGGTCCGTGCGGGCCGGCGGGTCATCCGAGACGCAGTCGAAGAGATTGAGCAACATGGTGGCGCCCGCGACACCGTCGAGGGCGGCATGGTGAACCTTGATGACCAGCGCGATCCGGTTCGACTCCAGACCCTCCACCACCCACAGCTCCCATAGCGGGCGCGATCGATCGAGGCGGGTCGCAGCCGCTCGCGCCACGACCTGCGCGAGCTCGCGGCGCGTTCCGGGAGGCGGCGCAATCACCCGCAGCAGGTGATCCTCGAGCCGGAAGTCCAGGTCTTCGACCCACACCGGGTGATCGAGGCCGAGGGGCGTCTCGAGCAGCTTCTGACGGAAGAGGGGGAGTCGCGGAAGGCGCTTCTTCAGCCGTTCGTGGATCTGCGTGTAGCAGAGCCTCTCCGGCGGATCTCCGCGGTCGATGACCACGGTGGCGACGACGTTCATGGGGGTGGTCTGGGTCTCGGCGTAGATGAAGGCGGCGTCCAGTCCGGACAGCTGCTTCACGCTCGCTCCCTCCCGTTATACACATGTCGGGCGTCGACCCGAGGCGTCCGAGGGGGGGGACCGGACCAGAAGCTACCAAAGCCAACCTAGCGAATTTCCGCGACCTTTCCAGTCCAATCGGCAGGAACAGGGGTGGCCGGGGCCTTTTCGGCGCCGGATGGGGCAGGTCAGACAGCCTCGCTGGGGTCGAGCTCGTCGCGCAGCTGCTTCTTCAGGAACTTCCCACTCGCGTTGCGGGGCAGGGGATCGGAGAGCAGCCAGATGTATCGCGGGATCTTGTAGCGGGCCAGGCGCGGGGCGCAGTGCTCCCGGATCGCTTCTGCGGAGAGCGCGCTGCGCTCGCGTAGCACCACCGCGGCGCCCACCTCCTCGCCCAGTCGGTCGTCCGCCACGCCGAACACCGCGCACTCGTCCACGTCCTCGTGGTCGAAGATCGCGGCCTCCACCTCGGCGCAGTAGACGTTCTCGCCGCCGCGCAGCACCATGTCCTTCATGCGGTCGACGATGAAGATGAAGCCGTCTTCGTCGATGCGGGCGACGTCGCCGGTGTGGAGCCAGCCCTCGGTGATGGTCTCGGCGGTGGCCTCGGGGCGGTTGAGGTAGCCGCGGATCACCTGGGCGCCCCGCACCCAGAGCTCCCCGATCTCGTTCACGCCGACCTCCCGGCCCTCCGCGTCCACGCACCTGGCCTCGAAGACCGGCATGGCGGGCCCCGCGCTCGCGGGCTTGCCCACGAAGAACTTCGACGCCACGGCGGTGATGATCCCGCAGGTCTCCGTCATCCCGTAGCCTGTGTTGGGCTGGGCTCCACCTCCCTGGGCGGCGATCTTCTTCACGAGATCCGGCTGCAGCTGAGCGCCGCCGCCGCCGAGGCCCTTGAGGCTGGAGGTGTCGTACTTGGGGAAGTCGGGGTGGGAGATCAGCTCGCGCACCATGGTGGGTACGCCGCTCACCATGGTGAGATTTTCGCGCTCGACGAGCTTCAGCGCTTCGCCGGCGTCCCATTTGTACATGTGGACCAGCTTTCCGCCCGCGAGGGTCATGGACTGGGCGACGCAGTTGTTGGCTGTGACGTGGAAGAGCGGCGTCGTGATCAGCGCCGCGGCCTGGGGCGGCGGCCCGCTCTGGGCGGCCGGCCGCTCGCTGCCGGCCCGCGCGAGCGCCGCGTCACGAGCAAGCGCCGCGGCTCGGTCAAGCGCCGCGGCTCGGTCAAGGGCCGCAGCCTGGCAGAGATTCACGAAGGCCAGGCTGAAGACGTTGTTCGTGCAGCCACGGTGGGTGAGCTGCGCTCCTTTCGGATGGCCCGTGGTGCCGGAGGTGTAGAAGATGCAGGCATCGTCGTCCGGGTCGATCTCGGCCTCGGGCAGGGAGGCGCCGGAGAGGCGGAGCTGGGACCAGTCGATCACGCCCTCCGGCGGCGGCGCGCCGGCGCGCGCTGCGACGCGCACTGCGACGAGGGTGCAGCGCGGCGCCTCGGCGGCGTGGGGCAGGAATCGCGCGAGGCGCTCGGCGTCGCAGATCATCACTTTGGGCTCGGCGTCTCGCACGCCGTAGAGCAGCTCGGGGCCGGTCCACCAGGCGTTCATCCCCACGACCGTGGCGCCCATGGAGACGCTGGCCCAGTGGCTGAGCATCCACTCCGGGTAGTTGCGCATGGCGATGGCCACGCGATCGCCGGGCTCGACGCCGTGGGCGGCCAGCCATCCCGCCACCGCGGCCACCTCCGCGTGCGCCTGGGCGTAGGTCCAGCGCTCGTCTTCGTAGACGAGGTAGTCCTTGTCGCCGTGGAGCGCGGAGCCGAGCCAGAGCTCCCGCAGCGTGGCCGGGGCCCTGGCGTAGGCCTTGACGGGTACGCCGCGCACCTCGATCTCGCTGACCTCGAAGGGTGCGCCGGGCGCCGTCAGCTCGTTCCAGACCTCACGCAAGATCTCGTACACGGACTCCGCCTCCCCGGGATGGGTCGAAGGGTGCGATCATCACAGGATCGACACCCGGCGACCAGCCTAGCGAGGCGGCTGCGTGATGGCCCGGGCTAGGCCTTGCTGAACTCCAGGGCCTCGCCGGCGGGCGCCGCGTCGGCGCCGCGCCTGGCGTCGACCCTCACCTTGGAGCCTTCTGGGAACTCGCCCTCGAGGATGCGCATGGCCAGGGGGTCCTGAATCATTCGCTGGATCACCCGCTTGAGGGGGCGTGCCCCGTAGTGGGGGTCGTAGCCGCGCTCGGCGATGATCTCCTCGGCGGCCGGGCTGACCTCGAGCTCGATGCGCCGCTCTTTCAGGAGCCCCCGCACCCGGTCGATCTGCAGCTCGGCGATGCGGCCGATCTCCGAGCGCTGCAGCTGGTGGTAGATGATCACGTCGTCGACGCGGTTGAGAAACTCGGGCTTGAACTGGGCCCGGAGGGCCTCGGTGACCCGCTTCTCGATCTCATCTTGCTGCTCGAGGCCCAGCTCCACGATGTGCTCGCTGCCGACGTTCGAGGTCATGATCAGGACCACGTTGCGGAAGTCCACCGTGCGGCCCTGCCCGTCGGTGAGGCGGCCGTCGTCGAGGATCTGCAGGAAGACGTTGAAGACGTCCGGGTGGGCCTTCTCGATCTCGTCGAAGAGCACCACGCCGTAGGGTCGCCGGCGCACCGCCTCGGTGAGGTAGCCGCCCTCCTCGTAACCCACGTAGCCGGGGGGCGCACCGATGAGCCGCGACACCGAGTGCTTCTCCATGAACTCGCTCATGTCGATGCGCACCATGGCGTTCTCGTCGTCGAAGAGGAACTCCGCCAGGGCCCGCGCGGTCTCGGTCTTGCCCACACCGGTGGGGCCGAGGAAGATGAAGGAGCCCACCGGACGATTCGGGTCCTGGAGCCCGGCCCGGGCCCGGCGCACTGCGTTCGAAACGGCGCGGAGGGCGTCGTCCTGGCCGACGACGCGTTGGTGGAGCTGCTCCTCCATTTGGAGGAGCTTCGCCTGCTCGCTCTCGAGCATCTTGGAGACGGGCACGCCGGTCCACTTGGAGACGATCTCCGCGATCTCGTCCGCGGTGACCTCTTCGCTCAGCAGCGAGCCGGCGTCGTGGAGCTGGTTCAATGCCTCCTGCTTCTCGCCGATCTGCTTCTCCAGCTCGACCATCTGGCCGTAGCGGATCTCCGCGGCCTTCTCGAGCTCGCCCATGCGCTGGGCGCGTTCGAATTCGTGCTCGAGGGTCTCGCGCTGCTCGGCGAGGACCTGCACGTTGGCGATGGCCTGCTTCTCGTTCTGCCAACGGGCCTGCATGGCGTCGCACTCGCCGCGCAGGTCGGCGATCTCCCGGGAAACGCTCTCGAGGCGTGCCGCGCTGGCGTCGTCGCTCTCCTTCTTGAGGGCTTCGCGCTCGATCTCCAGCTGGGTGAGCTTGCGCTCGAGCTGGTCGAGCTCCTCGGGCTTGGAGTCGATCTGCACCCGCACCCGGCTCGCGGCCTCGTCCATGAGGTCGATGGCCTTGTCGGGCAGGAAGCGGTCGGTGATGTAACGGTTCGAGAGGGTCGCGGCCGCGACGAGGGCACCGTCGTGGATGCGCACGCCGTGATGGATCTCGTAGCGCTCCTTGAGACCGCGCAGGATCGAGATGGTGTCCTCGACGTTGGGCTCGCCGACGAAGACCGGTTGGAAGCGCCGCTCGAGAGCCGCGTCCTTCTCGACGTGCTTGCGGTACTCGTCCAGGGTGGTGGCGCCGATGCAGTGCAGCTCGCCCCGGGCCAGGGCGGGCTTGAGCATGTTGGCCGCGTCGGCGGCGCCCTCGGCGGCCCCGGCTCCCACGATGGTGTGCAGCTCGTCGATGAAGAGGACGATGCGGCCCTCGGCTTCCGCGACCTCGCGCAGCACGGCCTTGAGGCGGTCCTCGAACTCGCCCCGGTACTTGGCGCCCGCGATGAGGGCGCCGATGTCCAGGGCCACCACGCGCCGATCCTTGAGGGTCTCGGGAACGTCGCCGTCGGCGATGCGCTGGGCGAGGCCCTCGGCGATGGCGGTCTTGCCCACGCCGGGCTCGCCGATGAGCACGGGGTTGTTCTTGCTGCGGCGCGAGAGCACCTGGACGACGCGGCGAATCTCTTCGTCGCGGCCCACCACGGGGTCGAGCTTGCCCGAGCGCGCCACATCGGTGAGGTCGCGGCCGAACTTCTCGAGGGCCTGGTACTTGGACTCGGGGTCGGGGTCCGTGATGCGCGCACCGCCGCGCACCGATTCCAGCGCCTGAAGGAGCGCCTCGCGGACCGCGCCGGCCTGCCGGAGCAGCTCGCCGGCGGGATCGCTCTTGTCTTCCGCGATGGCGAGCAGGATGTGCTCGGTGGAGACGTACTCGTCCTTGAACTGCTCCGCTTCCCGGAAGGCGGCCTCGAGGACGCGCGCCGTGGCGGCTGCGAGCTGGGGCTGGGCGCCACCGGTCACCTTGGGAATGCGCGCGATGAGCTCCTCGACCTTTCCCTGAAGAGCCGGCAGGGCGATGCCGAGCTTCTGGAGCACGGGTACCGTGCTGCCCTCGGGCTGCTCGAGCAGAGCGCGCAGCAGGTGGCAGGGCTCGATTTGCGTGTGACCCCGCGAAACCGCCTGGGACTGCGCTTCGCTCAGGGCCTCCTGACTCTTGATCGTAAGCTTTTCGAATTGCATGGCGCGTATCTTTTTCACGAGATGCGCGGCGTCAAGGGGCAGGCGTTCCACGGGACGGCAGCAGAAGCGCAAAATGCCGCGAGAGGCGTCTCAGACGCCTCTCGCGGTCAGATCTTCGATTTCGAACTTGGATCGCGAGGCTTGCTCAGCCCGCGCGCTTCATGGGAACGAAGATCGTCGCGTCACCGCGGCGGATCAGCATGAGCACGCTGTCGTCGGCGGCGGCCAGCTTCTTCTTCAATACCTTGGTGTCGGCTACGTCGTTGCGGTCGACTTCGATGATGACGTCTCCCCGGCGCAGCCCCGCGGTCTCTGCGGGGCTGCCCGACTCGATGTCGGTGATCACGACTCCGTCGTCTTCCTCGACGCCGAGCTGCTGCGCGATCTCGGGCGTGAGGTCCTGCACCGCCAGGCCGAACTCGGCGAGTCCCGTCTGAGGCCGGGTTGCGTGGGCGAGCTCGGGCTCCTCCTGCTTGCCGATCTGCACCTGCAGGGTCTTCTTCTTGCCCTTGCGCACGACCACGAGGTCGACCTTCCGGTCTGCCGGCGTTGCGGCCACGACCTTCGGAAGCTCGCGCCAATCGTCGATGGGGGTGCCGGCGAAGTCGACGATCACGTCGCCCAGCTCCAGGCCCGAGGCCGCGGCCGGGCTGTCGGGGAGCACCCGGGACACCAGGGCTCCCTTCTCCTCCGAGAGGCCGAACTCCGTGGCGAGGTCCGGCGTGATGCCCTGGATGACCACCCCGAGCCATCCGCGGGTGACGAAGCCGTCACTGCGGAGCTGGGGCAGGATCTGCTTCGCCATGTTGATGGGAACGGTGAAGCCGATGGTATTCGCCCGGGGATTGATCGCGGTGTTGATGCCGATCACCTCGCCCGCGAGGTTGATGAGGGGGCCGCCCGAGTTGCCCGGATTGATGGCCGCATCGGTCTGGATGAAGTCGTCGTACTGGCCCTGTCCGATCATGCGGTGCTTCGCGCTCACGATTCCGGCGGTGACGGTGTGCTCGAGGCCGAAGGGATTGCCGATCGCCACCACCCAGTCGCCGGGGCGTATGGCTTCGGAGTCGCCGAGGGGAAGCGCGACCAGCTTCTCCTCGGTCTCGACCTGGATCAGCGCGATGTCGGTCTTGGGGTCCCGCCCGACCACCGTGGCGTCGAGCTCCTTGCCGTCGAGAAAGGCCACGGTGATGCGGTCGGCATCCTCGATGACGTGGGCATTGGTGACGATGTAGCCGTCATTCGAGATCACGAAGCCGCTGCCTTCGCCCTGGCGCTTGTGTTCCCGGGGCGAAGGGCCACCGTGAAAGGGGTTGCCCCCGAAGAACTCGTCGAAGGGACTCTGCATTCCGTGGCCGCCCCCGGTGACGGTCTGCTGGGTGCGGATGTTCACGACCGCGGGGGAGACGCGTTCGGCGAGGTCTGCAAAGGTGCTGGGCGCGCCGATGGGAGTAATGGGCTTGGGATCCTTCGCCCGCTCCCAGAAGACCGGGGTCTCCTCCTCACCCCTTTCCTCCTTCTCGCTCCCGAAGAGGTCGATGGCGGCCGCGGTATTGCGGCTCCAACCGCGCTCCGGATCGAGTGTGCCGAAGGCGGTGATCGCCAGCATCGACGCGAGCGTCCAGGTGAGAGGATTCATCGAGCGAAGCATTTCGTCTCCATCGCGGGTCGGTGGCCTAGCCGAAGCTCGGGTACCGGCCGGCTTGCGTGTTTCCATTCCGTCGCCGTGCGCGCGAGCGACGCCCGTCGCGCAGATCGCTCATTCGACCCCATGCCGGCGCACAGGGTTCCCCATCAGCTCACTCGAACGGCCGCATCCCGTAACCGACTGGTGTCAAGACAGGACAATGCGCACATGGTACCGGGTGGCTCCCCGCTGAACCACGACGAGGGCGGCGGGCCGGCCTCGCAGGTCGAGGACGGCCCGCTTCAGGTCCTCGTCCTCGCGCAGCGCCGTACCGTTCACCTGGAGTACGAGATCCCCGGGCTGCATGCCGATCCTCGCCGCGGCGCTCCCCCTGCGCACCTTCTCGACCACGTATCCGCCCTCCGGATTCCGGGCGAGCGAGAGCCCCAGGCGCTGCTGTGCGAGCTCCCGAATGTGCTGCGGCGGGATCTCCTTCGCCACGACCTGCTTGGTCATGAAGGAGCCGTTGCGCCAGATCTCGAGCTCGAGAGACTGGTCGGCCGTGACGGTTTCCAGAATCTGGAAGAAGTCGCGGGCACCGCCCACGACGTGGCCGTCGATCTGGGTCACCAGGTCGCCCCGCTTGAGTCCCCCGAGGCGGGCTGGGCTTTCCGGGCGCACCCGGTTCACCAGGGCGCCGAAGACGCCTTCGGGCAGCTCCATCACTTCTTGCAGCGCTGGGTCGAGATCCTGGAAGTCGAGGCCCAGCCATACCGGCTGGATCTCCCCGTGCTCGATCAGCTCGTCGATCACCCGCTTGGCGACGTCGATGGGGATCGCGAAGCCGATCCCCTGTGCGCCGCTGTAGATCGCGGAGTTGATGGCGATGAGCGCGCCCTCGGCGTTGACCAGGGGGCCGCCGGAGTTGCCCGGATTGATGGAGGCGTCGGTCTGGAGGAAGCCGTGGTAGACGTGATCGTTGGCGTGGAAGGAGCGATCGACGGCCGAGATGACTCCGGTCGTCACGGTGTTGGAGAGCCCGAAGGGGTTTCCGATGGCGATCACGGGCTCACCGACCAGGAGGTCCTGGGAGCTGCCCGGGGCGACCCAGGGAAGCGCCTCGTCCGTCTCGACCAGCAGCACCGCGAGGTCGTTGTTGGGGTCGGCGCCGACCAGGGACGCGTCGAACTCGCGGCCGTCCGACAGGCTGACGCGGATGCGGCTGGCTCCCGCGACCACGTGCTCGTTGGTGAGCACATGGCGCTCCCGATCGATGATGACCCCGGACCCGAGGCTCTGGACGGTCTGGCTGGCGCGGGGCTCGAACAAGTCGCGATAGAAGCGGTCGAAGTAGGGGTTCGCGGAGTAGCGTCGGAAGGGGCTGCTCCGCGCGACGACGCGCTCGGTAGTGATGTTCACCACGCTGGGGCCGACCTTTTCTACCGCTTCGACCGTGGCCGTGCGTCGCAGAAAGGGATCCCGGGCCGTGGCGTCGGCGGCGCCGGTGAGAATCGCGGCGGCCAACACGAGCAGCGCCTGTGCGCTGCGCGACCGCGTGGATCCGAGATGGGCTTCGTTCACTGTCTCCACTCCTCGCCCCCGGGCCGTGAGCCGGGGAGCGCCGTCGAAAGCGGGCCGGTGCATCGCACCTTAGCGCCCCCCTCACCCCCCGACCCGATACGCGGCCGAGCGTGGCGGGTCAACAGTGGGCGTTCCGACACGTTCTTGTCTTTCGAGAGTCGCCGCTCGTGGCGGCTTGGTTCGTTCCTCTGGGGACTCGCCGGACCGCCCCTGCCGATCTGGGGAGGTCCCCTAAGCGCCGTCCAGTGCCCGCCGCAGCTCTCGGGCGGCCCGGCCTGGCTCCTCCGCGGCCAGGATGCTGCCCGTGACCGCCACTCCAGCCGCTCCGGCGGCCCGCAGCTCCGGGCAGTGCTCCGCGCGGATCCCGCCCTGGGCGAGGATCGGGATTCCGTGGCTCGCCGCCTCCGCGATCGCGGCCGGACCCAGGGGCGGGCGACTGCTCGGCTTCGAGAGAGGCGCGAAGATGGGGGCCAGGTGGGCATAGCTGGCCCCCGCCCGGGCCGCGGCGCCGACCTCGTCGGGCGAGTGGGCCGACACGCCGACCAGGGCGTTCTTCCCCAGCAGCGCCCGAGCCTCCCGGGGGCCCAGGGCGTCGAAGCCAAGATGGACGCCCTGGGCCCCGAGCGCGAGGGCGATGTCCATGCGGCGGTTCACGATCAGCGACCAGGGGCGCTCCGCGGCGCCGCGGGCTGCCGCCTCGCGCACGGCTTCGGCGAGCTCGAGCAGGGCCGTGGCCTCGATCTCCCGCTCGCGGATCTGGACCCAGTCCACACCGCCGGCGAGGGCCTCTGCCACCGCCGGGCACAGGGGCTGCCGCGCGACCGCGCGATCGATCACGAGACACAGAATCGCGTCAGTGCGTTCTGACCCGGGCGGCGCGGGCTGCGGGGGATGTGAGCGCTGTGAGGGGCTCAGTAGTTCGCCACGCCGTCGAGGGGGCTGGATGCCGAGGCGTAGAGGCGCCGCGGAATGCGACCGGCCTCGTAGGCGAGGCGGCCGGCCTCGACGCCGAGCCGCATGGCCCGGGCCATCTTCAGCGGGTCCTTCGCGTGGGCGATGGCGGTGTTCATGAGCAGCGCCGTGGCGCCCAGCTCCATCGCCACCGAAGCATCGCTCGCCGTGCCCACCCCGGCGTCGACGATGACGGGCACCTCCACGGTCTCGAGGATGATGCGCAGGTTCGCGGGATTGCGGACCCCCATGCCGGAGCCGATGGGAGCGGCCAGGGGCATGACGGCTGCGCAGCCCATGGCCTCGAGTCGCTGGCACGCGACGGGGTCGTCAGTCACGTAGGGGAGCACGGTGAAGCCCTCGTCGACGAGGGTGCGCGCGGCCTCGAGGGTGCCCGCCACGTCGGGATAGAGGGTGCGCTCGTCGCCGATCACCTCGAGCTTCACGAGATCCGTATCGAGGAGCTCGCGTCCCAGTCGCGCCGTGGTGACGGCGTCCTCCACCGTGTAGCAGCCGGCCGTGTTGGGCAGGATGGTGAAGCGCTTCGGCGAAATGACGTCGAGCAGGCGCGGGCCCTTGGCGGCGTCGAAGTTCACCCGGCGCAGGGCCACGGTAACCATCTCGGCGCCGCTCTCCTCCACGCAGGCGAGGTTCTGCTCGAAGGATTCGTACTTGCCGGTTCCGATGATCAGCCGCGAACGAAAGGTGTGCGACCCCAACTGAAAGCTCTCCGGCATCTTCTTGCCCTCCTCCTTGCCGTCGCCGTCCCTGTAGGCGAAGGCGACACGCGTATCCTCGCCCGCGCCGGCGTCAACCGCCCCCGACGGCTTCGAGCACCTCGACCCGGTCTCCGGCCGCGACGGTCACCGAGGCGTAGCGCGAGCGGGGAACGACCTCCCGATTCAGCGCAACCGCGACCCGGCCCCCGCCCATCTCGAGCAGCGAGAGCAGTCCCTCCACCGTGCAGGCGTCGGGAAGCTCCACGGACTCGCCGTTGACGAGCACCTCTGCGGAACCTGCGCCCATGCTGCCAGCATAGCGAGGACGGGGTTGATTCTCGACCGATCCCGCGGCTTCGGTGCTCCGCCCCGACACCGAGCCCACTCGCCTCACTTCGGCGTCTCGATCACCACCCGATAGGGACCCACCTCGGTGGTCGAGGTCTTGGTGTCCGACTGCTCGAGGCGGCGCGAGAGACGTTCGAAGGCTCTCTCGTTGATCTCGAGGATCAGGCGATCCTGTGGCGAATCGGCGGGGGCGGTTCGGAACACGAATGCCCTTCTTGTGGCGCTCCTGGCTGCATCGCTATAGGCGGGGATCCGATCGACGTAGAAGGAGCCCAGCTTCACCTCTTCCCGGGTCCGGAAGCTGATGTCGTAGCTGGCCCAGTAGTCGGCCCAGCCGTGGTGGACTTCGTTCTCCTCGAGGATCCGGATGATCTCGGCGTGGGCACGGCTTCGGGCTTCGGCCTCCTGCGCGCTGAGCAGCCCCGTGCTGATCAGTCCCAGGACCGCGAGCAGCAGAGTCGCGGCGACGAGCGAAGCGGTCTTCACAGCCGCCGGACCCACGCGATACGCGCCGGGAGCGCCCAGGAGCAGCGCCAGTGACATGGCGGCGAAGGGCTGCATGGGAATGAGGTATCGCAGCCCTGCGTCGTAGACCTCCCCGTTCAGGATCAGGGCTGCGAGGCTCGACCAGAACACTGCCATGAGGACCAAGGCGGCGAGGATACGCTGGCCGCCTTCGGCAGCGGCGAGGATACGCGGGCCGCCTTCGGCGGCGGCGAGGGAGGATGCGCGGGGTCCTCTGACGAGGGCCGGCGCGATCGCGAGGCTCGCAACGAGGCAGGACGCGCAGATCAGGAAGACCCCCGGCGCGGCCAGCCACGGGAGCCCGGCGGCGACCAGGCCGTCGTAGAAATAGGCGGGCAGGGTGGTGCTGAGCAGCGCCGACAGGTGCTCCTGGATTCTGGGCCACTGGGCCAGTGAGAACCCCCCGCCTTCGTAGCTGAGGGTCCACGTCGCCGGTCGCAGCGCGAGGTAGTAGAGACGCGGACCGCACGCGAGAGTGGCCGCAGCCAGCAGCTGCGCGAGGCCTGGGAGCTCCCGCTGCAGGGGCCGTCGGGGCTGCTCGAGATGTCGGGCCAGCCCGGCCGCCACGGCGGGGATCAGAAAGATCAGGATCGCGTCGGAGACCCACAGGCCGAGCCCGATCGCGACGCCTTTGGCGAGGGGACGATCGAAGATCCTCGCCGAAGACGTGAAGAGATGGACGAGCGCGAGCCCCAGGAGCAGGTTGTTGAGGTGAACGCCCGAGCTCCTGGCGAGGTATCCGTGGAAGTAGGAGGACATGGTGACGAAGAGAAGCAGCGCCATGTTGCGCCGCAGCCGGTCCTCGAAGCTGAGGCAGGTGATTCGATAGAAGACACAGTCCGCCGCCAGGCGCAGTGCCAGCGTTACGATCCGAAGCACGCTGACCGATGGCGGCAGGACGCTGAAGGCTGCCACCGTGAGGAGGTATTCGAGGCCGCCGCCGAAGTCCTGCCCGTAGAAGAAGAGGGCGAGCTCCCCCTGCTCCAGGCTTCGAAGCCCCATCAGGCCGATGATCGCTTCGTCCGAGTCGAATCCGTGTCCGTGAATCGAAGGCGCGAAGACGGCCAGGGCCTTGTAGAAGACGTTCGCGCCGAAGATGACGACCAGGCAGGTCCGGCTCCCGAGCGAGGTCAAGATCTTCTCGAACATGGTGACTAGTCTAACCGCGTCCAAGCGTGCCCCCGCTCGCACCTGCACCCGATTGACTTCGACAGCGCCGCTCGGTAAAACCTTTCGCCGGGGCCTCGAACCGTGCCCGGCCTCGTATCCCGCCGGGGCCCCCTGCCCTAGGATCGTGGGCGCCGGCGTTCGAGCGCTTCTGTTCGAGGCGCAAGCATGGAAGCTCGGGAGGGTCCTGTCCCGTGAAAGTCCTCGTGGTTGGTTCTGGTGGTCGCGAGCACGCGCTCGCGTGGAAGATCGCTGCGAGTCCCAGGGTGGAGCGCGTTCTCGCCGCGCCGGGCAGCGCCGGCATGGCGCTCCAGGCCGACTGCTTTCCCGAGGTACAGGTCTCGGATTGTGACGGGCTGCTCGAGCTCGCCCGGCGCGAGTCGGTGGATCTGGTGGTGATCGGCCCGGAGAACCCCCTGGCCGAGGGCGTGGCGGACCGCCTGCGCGAGGCGGGTCTCGCGGTATTCGGCCCCTCGGCCGCCGCGGCGCGCCTCGAGGGCAGCAAGGCCTTCGCGAAGGACTTCATGGTTCGGCACGGGATCCCCACGGCGGCCTACGCGGCCTTCGACTCCCTCGAGCCGGCTCTCGCCTACGTGCGCGAGCAGGGCGGGGCCTGCGTGGTCAAGGCCGACGGGCTGGCGGCCGGCAAGGGGGTCGCCATGTGCGCGACCCCCGCCGAGGCCGAGGCCGCCCTGCGCGAGATGATGGGGGAGCGTCGCTTCGGCGACGCCGGCGACCGGGTGGTGGTGGAAGAGTGGATGCAGGGCGAGGAGGCCTCGTACTACGCCATCACGGACGGAGAGCGCATCGTGACCCTGGCCGCCGCCCAGGACCACAAGCGGGCCCTCGACGGCGACGAGGGCGAGAACACCGGCGGCATGGGAGCTTACTCACCGGCGCCGGTGGTTACGCCCCAGGTCGAAAAGCAGGTGCTCGAGTCCATCGTGTATCCGACCATCCGCGGGATGGCGGCCGACGGCTGTCCCTATGTGGGCGTGCTCTACGTGGGGCTGATGATCGACAGCGCGGGCAATCCCCGGGTGGTCGAGTTCAACGTCCGTTTCGGCGACCCCGAGACCCAGCCCCTCATGGCGCGCATGGAGGGCGATCTGGTTCCCCTGCTCGACGGCGCAGCGCGCGGCGCCCTCGATACGCGGCACGAGGTGGGTTGGGGGGACGCTGCCGTGTGTGTCGTGCTGGCCTCCGGTGGCTATCCGAGGGCCTTCGAGAAGGGCAGGGTGATCGCAGGGCTCGCGGCCGACGGTGGCCCGGCCGACGGCGATTCCCAGGTGGTGGTCTTCCACGCGGGAACGCGCCGGGGCGAGGACGGCGCCTTCGAGACCAGTGGCGGGCGGGTGCTCGGTGTCACGGCCTGGGGCGCCACGGTGGAGGAGGCGCGCGACCGCGCCTACCGGGCGGTCTCGCGCATCGGCTTCGAGGGCGTCCAATATCGCCGCGACATCGCGTCGCGCGCCCTCGGACGCTGAGTCGCGGTGCCGCTGTAGTGAATCCGGTAGTGAGTCCGGAGGTGGATCTGGAGGACGAGCTCGGGGTCGCGCTCGACCGGCTCGCTGTCGACGGTCTCGTGGCCTTTCCCAGCGAGACCGTGTGGGGTCTCGGGGCCAGAGCGATCTCTCCGGACGCCGTGGCGAAGCTGCGGGCCTGGAAGGGACGCTCCGAGGCTCGGCCCATCTCCCTGTTGGTCGACGGATTTGCGGCCCTCGAGGGCTGCGGCTTCGCGCCCTCGCCCCTCGCCCGCACACTCATGGAGCAATTCTGGCCGGGGCCCGTGACCTTCGTGCTCTTGCCTGAAGAGGGCGGCTTTGCGGCCGGGATCGCGCGGGAGGACGGCGCCGTGGGCCTGCGCTGTAGCGCCCATCCCGCGGCCGCCTCGCTGGCGCGCGGAGCTCGGGAGCGGGGCCTGGGCCCGATCACCGCGACCAGCCTCAATCCCAGCGGCAGCCCTGCGGCCAGGACCCGGGACGAGGCCCAGGCCCTGGCCGATCTGTGCGAAGGGAAGGGAGACCTTCTCTGTTTCGCTCCCGGCGGCTGTGATGCCGGGGGAGAGGCGCCCAGCAGCGTGATCGATCTGACCGGCCCCGAGCCGCGCATTCTGCGCCCGGGTCCCCGCGATCGAGAGATTCTCGCGGCCGCGGGGCGGGCCGCGGAGTAAGCTCAAGCCCCCAGCCGGGGCCGCGATCGGACCCGCCGCCGAAGATGGAGAAGCCGCCCAGCATGACCGCCGTACGACCCTTCCGCGCTCTGCGCTACGACCCGAGCCGAGTGGAGCTCTCGCGCGTCATCGTCCCCCCTTACGATGTCATCGCCGCCGACGAGCGCGAGGGCTTCTACGAGCGCGATCCCTACAACGCCATCCGCTTCGAGCTCACCCGGAACCTCGCCGAGGAAGCCTCGACGGACTACAGCGAGGTGGGCGAGACCCTGGCCACATGGCGCAGGGAGGGCATTCTCGCGGGCGACGAAACCCCCGCCTACTACGTGATGGCCCAGCGCTTCACGGCTCCAGACGGGCGCAAACTCGAGCGCATCGGCTTCTTCGCGGAGCTCGGTCTCGAGAACTACGAGAGCCGGGTGGTGCTCCCCCATGAGCTCACCCTGGCGGGTCCCAAGGCGGACCGGCTCAAGGTGCTGCGGGCCGCGCGCGCCAACCTCTCGAGCGTGTTCCTGCTCTACGAGGATCGCGAGCAGGTCCTCGCGGAGATCCTGAGCTCGGCCTTCGTGCAGGGCGTCGTGGGACGCGCGGTGGACGACGCCGGGGTCGAGTACGTCCTGGCCCGCCTGGACGATCCCGCAGGCGTCGAGACGGTGCGTTCCTTCATGGCGGACCGGTCCGCGGTGATCGCCGATGGCCATCATCGCTACGAGACGGCCCTCGCGTACCGTGACGAGCAGCGTGCACTTCTTTCCCAACGCGACCCGGAGGCTTCCCAACGCGATCCGGAAGCCCGCTTCGAGGGAACCCTGGCTTACTTCGCCAACGCCTACGCGCCCGGGAGCCTGCTGCTTCCCATCCACCGGGTGCTTCTCACGAGCGCCGTGGCTGCGGCGCCCGACGCCGCGCAGTGGGCGGCGAGCCTGCCCGACTGGCAGAGCCGGCTGGTGCCGCTGGAGGCCGGGGCGAGCGTTTCCTCGTTGCTGGCGGATCACCTGGCGCCGTTGGCGGGCCACCCTGCCTTCGTGGCCGACGACGGGGGCGACTCGCTGCGGCTCTTCTGGCAGGACAGGCCCCTGGGCGAGGACCTGGGGGTCCGCATCCTCGAGCGCGAGGTGCTCGGCGGGGTCTTCGGTCTCGAGCCCGCGGCCATTCGCGAGGGGGCGGTGAGCTTCCCCAAGAGTGCCGAGCGCGCGGCTCTGGACGTGCGCTCGGGGGTGGGCTGCGTGGCGCTCTACCTCAACCCCCTCCTGCCCGAGGATGTCTTTCGGGTTACGGGCAGCGGTGAGGTGATGCCCCCAAAGTCGACCTTTTTCTATCCGAAGGTGCCCACCGGCCTCGTCTTCCGGGACCACCGGGACTAGCCTGCATGGGCGGCAGGGGGAGCTTCTCGCGATGAAGGGGAATTGGCGAGGATACGCAGGGCCCTCTGACGAGGGCCGGCGAGGACACGCAGGGCCCGCTGACGCGGGTCGCCGAGGTGCCAACGAGGGAGAGCGCGCGGCGCGCGGCGCTCCCGAGGGCGTGGCCGCGGCGCTGAGCCGGATCCTGAGTGGCATCGACCTCGCGCCGGCGGCCCGCAGCGCCGAGATCGCGCGGCGCTGGGAGGAGATCGTCGGCCCGGAGGTCGCCGCCCACTGCCGGCCGGTGGGGCTGAAGGGTGAGGTGCTGCACGCCGAGGTCGAGTCGAGCGTCTGGTGCCAGGAACTCCAGCTGCGCTCGCCCGAAATTCTCGCTGCCCTCAGGGGCGCGATCGGCGATTCGGCTCCCACGGCTCTTCGCCTGAGAGTCGGTTACAATCGCCGCGCATGAGTGAGTCCGACGAGACGACCGAGAGCGGCGAGGTCCGCTGCGATTTCTGTGGCCACGAGGTGACCAGCGTGAGCCGCATCGCTCTCGACGGCGAATACGAGCGCCTCCGCACCCCCCACGAAGTGCGCTACGCCTGCGCCCCCTGCTCCGAGAAGAAGGAGCGCCAGCGCCTGGGGCTCGACCATCGCTAGCCCAGGCCCATCGCTAGCCCAAGCCCACCCCTAGCCCAGGCCCATCGCCAGCCCGGTTGACCCGCGGGCAGGCCTTCCCTAGATTTGCCGCCCACTCCTGGCCGGGGTGCGTGTGCCGGCGGGGTGTATCTGCGCGTTCGAACGAAGCTTTTCAGGATCCGGGCCGAAGGCTCGATCCGACAACTCGATCCAACAACCCGAATCAAGGAACAGCCTGAATCCAGCAATGCCTGTGATCAGGGAGCAAAGGAAGAGCGGAAGATGGTGAAGATCCGCCTGGTACGCCTCGGGGCCAAGAAGCGTCCTTTCTATCGCCTGGTGGCGATCGACGAGCGCAAGCAGACCGGAGGTCGGCCCCTCGAATTCCTGGGGACCTACGATCCCAAGACCCCCGATGCGACGATCAACGTGCGCACCGAGGCCGTCGATGCCTGGTTGGCGAAGGGAGCGGCCATGAGTCCCACGGTGAAGTCCCTGGTGGCGCGCGCGCGTCGCGACGCCGCGGCGGCGGGAGGTTCGGCCTGATCATGGGAGACCGCAGCAAAGAGGCCGTGGAGCTGGTCGAGTTCATCGCCAAGGCGATCGTGACCAAGCCCGAAGACGTGAAAGTAACCCCCTGTGAAGGCGGGCGACTGCTCGAGCTGGAGACCGACGGATCGGATCGCGGGCGTGTGATCGGCCGTCAGGGCCGCGTAGCCAAGGCCATGCGGGCCGTCCTCACCGCCTCGGGACCGGGCGCCGACTGCCGGCTGGAGATCGTCGATTAGTCGGCGCTCTTCGCTCGAGTGATGTGGTGAGCAGCAGCAAGCGCGTCGTTCTCGGTCGGATCGTGGGTGCTCACGGGCTGCGCGGGCAGATTCGGGTGCGCTACTTCGGAGACGGCCCCGACAACCTGCTCGACTGCAGCGACCTGTGGCTGGGCGAGAGCCGGGAAGACACCGGCGCGCGCCGCTACGAAGTAACGGGTGGCGGAACCGGACGCGGCGGCGAAGCGCGGCTCGCTCTGAGAGGAATCAACGATCGGGAGGCCGCCACGGCGCTGCGGGGGTCACTGGTCCTGGTGGACGAAGCGCGTCTGGAAGCGCTGCCCGAAGGCGAGTACTACTGGCACCAGCTCGTGGGGTGCCGAGTCGAAGGAGACGACGGAAGCGCGATCGGCCACGTGAAGGAGATCTGGGAGACCGGCGCCCACGACGTGCTCGTGGTCGAGGACGAGGCCGGAAAGCGGCACCTCCTTTCCACGGCTCGCGAGCTGCTCCCCGAGATCGACCTCGAGGCGCGACGCATCGTCGTGAAGATGCTGCCCGGGCTGATCGACCGGGAGGAAGAGCCTGAGCGGGAAGACTGAGTCGCGGAGAGATGGGATCGAGCAAGGACCAGGAGAGGGCGGAAATGCTCGAGATCGACGTCATTTCGCTCTTTCCCCGACTCTTCGAGGCCTTCCTGGGCGAGTCCTTCGTCGGCCTGGCGCAGGAGCGGGAGCGGGCGCGAGTCACGCTCCACGATTTGCGAGAATGGACCACGGACCGCCACCGCACGGTGGACGACAGCCCTTACGGCGGTGGCCCGGGGATGCTGATGAAGCCCGAGCCCCTGGTGGCCGCCATCGAGGCGCTGGCGGGGGTCAAGGGTGCGGAGCGAAGGGCACGGGTGGTATTGCTCTCGCCCCAGGGTAAGAGGCTCGACCAGCAGTGGCTCCAGGAGGCCTCCCGAGCGGAGCACCTGGTGATCGTCTGCGGGCGCTACGAGGGAGTGGATCAGAGAGCCATCGACCTGGCGGTCGACGAGGAGATCTCGCTGGGGGACTTCGTACTGTGCGGAGGCGAGATCCCCGCCATGGCGCTGATCGAGGGAATGATGCGCCTGCTTCCGGGAGTCCTCGGGAACCCGGAATCGGTGCTCAGCGAGTCTTTTGGGGGCGACCTGCTCGAAGGGCCGCAGTACACTCGGCCGGCGGAATTCCGCGGCCAGGCGGTTCCCGAGGTTCTGCTCTCGGGTGACCACGCAATGATCGCGCGCTGGCGCGAAGAGAAAGCAGTCGAGACAACGAGGCGCCGCCGACCCGACTTGATGGTGGCGGCGCAGGGAAAGGATGGACGATGAGGCGCTTGGACTTCGTCGAGAAGGAAACGCTGCGGCGCGATCTGCCGCCCTTCCGGGTGGGTGACACCGTGCGCGTGCACGTGAAGGTGAAAGAGGGAGACAAGGAGCGGATCCAGGTCTTCGAAGGGGTCTGCATCCGTCGCCGGGGCGGCAGCGTCGGCGAGACCTTCACGGTGCGCAAGGTGTCGAGCGGCGTCGGGGTGGAGCGAACCTTCCCCATTCAGTCGCCCCTGGTCACCCTGGTGGAGATCAAGAGCCGCGGCTTCGTGCGGCGCTCGCGTCTCTACTACCTGCGCGACCTCACGGGCAAGAAGGCCCGCCTGCACTCGAAGGTGCGTGACGTCTCGCACCTGATCTCGCCCGAGGAGGAAGAGCGCGCTGCGGGCTCCGCCGATGGCGAGGGCAAGACGAAGCGCCGCCGCAAGGGCAAGAAGGCCAAGCCGGCCGCTCCGAGCGCAGCCCCCGAGCCGGAAGCCGCCGAGCCCGATTCCGACACGAGCGAGAGCTAGTCCCGCTTCGCGGGGATGCGCGGCAGAGCCAAGGCTCTGCCGCGCCCCTCGCTCGGACATCCCCGAAGAGAGCCTTCGTCAGCTCCCGTCGAACGCGCCCTCGAGGTGCTCGATGCGCCAGCTCGTGCTGCCGTCCTGGGGCGCCAGGCACGAGACGACGTCGAAGCGGACCCGGCGGGCCCGGCCCGGATGGGAGCCCAGCCATGCCGAGGCCGCGCGCATGAGCCGCGCCTGCTTGGCCTCGTCCACCGCGCCGTGGGGCGGCCCGAAGCGCTGGGAGCGCCGGGCCTTCACCTCGACGAAGACCACGAGGGGGCCGCGGCCCACGATGAGGTCGACCTCGACCCCGCCGCATCGCACGTTTCGATCGATGATGCGATACCCTCGGCGCGCCAGGTAGTCGGCCGCGCGCCGTTCCCCCTCGATGCCGAGGGCCCGGCGGCTGTTGGTCGGCGGATCGTCCGCGTGCCCGGCGCCAGCGCCCGTCATGGGCTTCCCGAGGCCGCTGCCCGCACGGTCTTTGGTTGATCCCCCGGTCGATTCATCTTCCGACTGATTCTTCAACTCTGTCGACGGCTTGGTCGGCGACTTTGCAGACGATCCAGACGACTTTCCAGACACCTTTCTCGACACCTTTCTCGACGAGTTCTTCAACGAGAGTCTCTCCGCGGGACCGGGGAGATGGCCAAGAGTAGCCGATGGGCATGGTCCGCATCATCTCGACACCAATCGGAAACCTCGAAGACATCACCCTGCGCGCCCTGGGAGCGTTGGGTGAGGCGGATCTGCTCTTCGCCGAAGACACACGACGGACCCGTGTCCTGCTCGATCGCCACGGGATCGCGGCGCGTCCGGTCTCGCTCCACGAGCACAACGAGGCCTCCCGGATTGCCCGGGCCCTGGCGGTGCTGCGAGAGGAGGGCGTGGTCGCACTGGTGTCCGATGCCGGCACGCCTCTGGTCTCCGATCCCGGCGCACGCCTCGTCTCGGCCGCCATCGAGGACGGTCACCGGGTCGAGGCCCTGCCGGGCGCCTCCGCGGTGCTCGCGGCCCTGGCGGTCTCGGGACTCTGTGACGGCGCCTTCACGTTCGTGGGATTCCTGCCGCGGCGGGCCGGGCTGCGGCGAGATCGGATCGAGTCCTATCGCGCCCGGCCCGAAGCCCTCGTCTTCTTCGAGTCGCCCCGGCGTCTGGCAGCAACGTTGGCAGAGCTGCAGGAGCATCTGGGCGATCGCCGGGCCTGCGTGGCCCGGGAGCTCACCAAGCTCCACGAGGAGGTGCGGCGGGGGACCCTCGGGCAGCTCGCCGAGGCCTTCGCGGAGCAGGTGCGGGGCGAGGTCACCCTGGTAGTGGAGGGCGCAAGCGCGGAGACCGCCGAGGCCCCGGGGGCCGCGCCGGCCGAGGCCGACGCAGAGACCGTCGACCAACGCGTCCGCGAGCTGCTCGCCGAGGGCAGCCGGCCCCGGGAAATCGCCGCCCGACTGGCCCGAGAGACCGGGGTGCCGAGACGACACATTTATGCGCGGGCCCTCGCGCTGCGGGAGAACTCTTGAATCCCCGTTCGCTTCCCAGGCTCCTGCGCACGCTGCGTCACCTGCGCCCCCGGCAGGCATTGGCCCAGCTGGGCCACGTCCTGCGCGGTGGCGTGCGCCCCGTCGAGCTCAGCGGCGCCGCGCCGGCGCTGCGCGTGGAGGCGGCCGCGCAGCCCTTCCTGCCGGCGCCCGCCCATGCGTCCTTCGACGGTTGGCGGCGCTTCGTGCTGCTGGGGCGTGAGCACGGCTTTCGCGACGGAGTCGACTGGGACTTCATGGACGAGGGGCCGCTCTGGGCCTATCACCTGCACCAGTTCGACTACGCGCGCTCCCCGTCGCTCTCGCCCCAGGCGCGTTGGGAACTGATGCGCGACTGGATCGAGCACTGCGGCGCTGGCGTCGGCTGGCACCCCCATCCGATCTCCCTGCGCGTCCTGTCGTGGGCGAAGCTCTTGCTCACTCCCGGGCGCCTCTCTCTGGGGGCGGAGGACGCCGAGCTGCTGCGCGGCTCCATGGCGTGCCAGGTCGAGACCCTGGCCCGGAACCTGGAGCTGCGCCTCCAAGGCAACCATCTCTTCTCGAACCTCCTCACGGTGGTGTTCGCGGGTCTGCTCTTCGAGGGCAGGCAGGCCGATGAATGGCTGCGCCACGAAGCGGCCTTCCGCCGCGAGCTCGAAGAGCAGATTCTCCCCGACGGCTCCCACATCGAGGGGAGCCCCATGTATCACGGGCTGCTGCTCGAGAATCTGCTCGACTTGCTGAACCTCATGCGGGCGCTTCCCGAGCGCTCGCCGGCTCCCTTGCTGCAGGCGGTGGAGGGCTGCGCGGGACGCATGCTGGGGGCCCACCAGGTGTGGACCCATCCCGACGGCGAGATCGCGCTGCTTTCGGACTCGGCTTTCGGAATCGCACATCCTCCCCATTGGCTCGCCGCCTATGGGGCGTCCCTGGGTGTCGAGGTCCTGGAGCCAAGCCTGCCGGGCGTGCTCAGCGACGCGGGGGTGTTCCGTTTCGAGAGCGATGACTTCGCCCTGATTGCCACCGCCTCTGCTCCAGCGCCGACCTACCAGCCCGGTCACGCCCATTGCGATGCGCTCTCCTTCGAGCTGTCGGCAGGAGGCCAGCGGGTGGTGACGGATACCGGCGTCAGCGAGTACATCCCCGGCCCGCTGCGCGATCTCTGCCGGGCGACCCGGTCCCACGCCACCCTCGAGCTCGACGGGATGGAGCAATCGGAGATCTGGGCGGCTCACCGTGTCGGGGGTCGCGCCCGGGTGGGCGTCCATCAAGTCGAAGCGAATCGACGTCTCGAGGCCACCTGCTCTGCCTGGGCGACACCGCGAACGCTCCATCGTCGCGTCTTCCTGCTCGACGACCAGGGGCTCGAGCTGCGTGACAGTATCGAGGGTCCGGCACGGCCCGTGCGCTTCGCCCTGCCGCTGGAGCCGGGCGTGCGGGTGACACTGGAGCGTGATTCGGAGGCGTCTCGTCCGCCGGGCAGCCAAAGGGCCTGGGTGGAGCTGCCCGGGGATCGTCGCCTGCGCATCGACTTGCCAAAGGGGGTGTCGTGGCGTCTCGAGTCCCGGCCCTACTTCCCGCGCTTCGGTGCGCGGATCGAGCGCAGCTGCCTGGTCGGCGAGGCCGAGGAGTTTCGCGAGGGACGCTGGTATTTCTCACTGGAGCGGAAGCGCGTCAGCCGCTCCGAGCCAGAGGGCCAGGGCCGACCTCGGAGCCGGAGCCGCGGCCGCTCTCGGGTGCGCGGGGGGCTGGGTAGGACAGCGTAGCCTTGGCATTTGTTTCGCAGTTCCCGCCCGGCATCGGTTAAAATCCTCCGTTCGCCTGCCGAAACAGCCAGGGGGCGGTCCGCTTCCCTGGCCCGGGATTCAGCGTGCGATTCGGGTGTGAGAACCGGGTACGGGGCGCAAGGATCGTGCGAGCCGTGTGAAGCGTGTGAAGAGTGTCAAGAGCCGTGTGAGAGGTGGTGGGTGAACATTCTCGGTATTTCAGCGTACTACCATGACAGCGCCGCGTGCCTGGTGCGGGACGGCGAGATCGTCGCGGCCGCCCAGGAGGAGCGCTTCACCCGCAAGAAGCACGACTACCGCTTCCCCACCCATGCCATCGAGTATTGCCTCGAGGAGGCGGGGATCCGCCACGAGGATCTCGACCTCGTTACCTTCTACGACAAGCCGCTGCTCAAGTTCGAGCGGCTGCTCGAGACCTACGTCGCCTACGCGCCTTCGGGCTTCAAGCTCTTCCTCATGGGCCTGCCCCTCTGGCTCAAAGAGAAGCTCCACATGCCCCGCGAAATGGACAAGGGGCTGCACGGCAAGTACACGGGGCGTTACGTCTTTACCGAGCACCACCAGTCCCACGCGGCCAGCGCCTTCTTCCCCTCGCCCTTCGAGGAGTCGGCGGTCCTGACCATGGACGGCGTCGTAGAGTGGGCTACCGGGAGCATCGCCCTCGGCAAGGGCAACAAGCTCACGATGCTGAAGGAGATGCACTTCCCCCACTCGATCGGCCTGCTCTACTCGGCCTTCACCTACTTCACGGGCTTCAGGGTGAACAGCGGCGAGTACAAGCTCATGGGTCTGGCGCCCTATGGCGAGCCTGTCTACCGCGATCGCATCATGGACAAGCTCCTCGATCTGAAGGAAGACGGCTCCTTCCGCATGGACATGGACTACTTCGCCTTCTGCTACGACGACGTCATGACCTCGCCGAAGATGAATGATCTCTTCGGGGGGCCGCCGCGCAAGTCGGAGGCCGACATCACCCAGCGCGAGATGGACATCGCGGCATCGATCCAGTCCGTCACCGAAGAGATCGTCTTGCGCACCGCGCGGACGGCCCACGAGCTGACGGGTTCGAAGAACCTCACCATGGCGGGCGGCGTGGCGCTCAATTGCGTCGGCAATGGCCGCATCCTGCGAGAAGGACCCTTCGAGAACCTCTGGATCCAGCCCGCCGCCGGAGACGCGGGCGGCGCGCTGGGCGCCGCGCTCTTCACCTGGTATCAGCTGCTCGACAAGCCGCGCGACAATGGCGGAAGGGATGCCCAGTACGGGTCGCTCCTGGGCAGCAAGAACAGCGACGCGGACATCAAGGACTTCCTCGATTCCAAGGGCGCCGTCTACGAGCACCACGAGGACGACGAGCAGCTCTTCGATCGCATCGCCGGCCTCCTCGCCAGCGAGAAAGTCGTCGGCCACGTGGCCGACCGCATGGAGTTCGGTCCCCGGGCGCTGGGGGCCCGGTCCATTCTCGGCGACGCGCGCTCGCCGAAGATGCAGGAGGTGATGAACCTCAAGATCAAGTTCCGGGAGTCCTTCCGGCCCTTCGCGCCGGCCATATTGCGCGAGGACGTGGACGAGTACTTCGAGATGCGCCCCAACGAAGACAGCCCCTACATGCTCCTCGTGGCTCCGGTGGCCAAAGGCAAGCGCATCGAGGCGGAGAGCTCCGACGCCAGGGGCCTCGACAAGCTCAAGCAGGAGCGCTCGGTGGTGCCGGCCATCACCCACGTGGACTACTCGGCGCGGGTGCAGACCATCGACAGCGAGCGGCACCCGCGCTTCTACAAGATCCTGAAGGCCTTCAAGGAGAAGACCGGCAGCCCGGTGCTGATCAACACCAGCTTCAACGTTCGCGGCGAGCCCATCGTGTGCACGCCCGAGGACGCCTACCGCTGCTTCATGCACACCAACATGGACGTCCTCGTTCTCGAGAGCTACGTGCTCCTCAAGGAGGCGCAGCCCGACGCCCGAGAGATCGACATGGACGCCTATCTCAAAGAATTCGCGCTGGACTGAGGGGACTGGACCGAAGTATGTCGAAACTAGTCGAGATCGACCTCCGCCCCGACGAGCGAACGCTGCGGCAGTTCGGCTTCATCGCCTTCTTCGGCTTCGGCTTCGTGGCCGCGCTCGCGTGGTTCGAGCTCCTCGTGTTCTCCTTTGGCCTGGGTGAGGCGCGGCCGCTGGTGGCGGGGGGCTTTGCGGGTCTTGGCGTATTGGCTCTGCTGCTCTCCCTGGTCTTCCCCAAGGCGAACCTGCCCATCTACGTGGGCCTCACGATCGTCGCCTATCCCATCGGCTTCGTACTCTCCTACGTCATCATGGGGACTCTCTTCTTCTTGCTCATCACGCCCGTGGGCCTCTTCTTCAGGCTGACGGGACGCGATGTATTGAATCGCCGCTTCGAGCCCGACTTGCCGAGCTATTGGGTCGACCCGCGGCCGGAGCGTCCCAAAGAGAGCTATTTCAGACAGTTTTGAGAACCCGCACCCGCCGCTCGAGCGACGCGGAGGCGACGAGAGGGAATATGTCGGAAGAAGAGAAGAACGACTTCGTGGCCCAGGCTTCGGAAGAGCGCAGTGGAATCGCGGGGGAGTTCGTCGACTTCCTCAAGGAAAACAAGAAGTGGTGGCTCGCGCCCATCGTGATCTCGATCCTCGGGCTCGGCCTCCTCGTCGTGCTCGGCGGTACCGCGGCGGCGCCCTTCATCTACACGCTCTTCTAGCGGAGCGCGTGCATTGAAGTGACGGGGGGGCGGGCGTGTGCCCCCCCGCCCGGATTCGGCCCGGGGCGCCCGGGCTCGGCGGCGCGTTGACGCGCGTTCAGCTGAGCAGCGCCTCGAGCCCCGCCTCGTCGAGGATCTCGACCCCGAGCTCTTCCGCCTTGCGAGCCTTGCTGCCCGCCGCCTCGCCGGCCACCACGTAGTCGGTCTTCTTGGAGACCGAGCCGGTGACCTTGCCGCCGGCCTCCTCGATGCGGCGCTTGAACTCGTCCCGGGGCGCCGAGAGGGTGCCGGTGAGGACGAAGGTCTTGCCGCAGAGGGGGCCCGTCTCGGCGGCGGACGGGACCTTGGGCTCGCGCTTCTCCCAGCGCAGGCCGAGCTTTCGCAGCCGTTCGACCTCGGCGAGGTTGCGCGGATCGGCGAAGAAGCGCTCGACGCTCTCGGCGATCACGGGACCCACGCCGTCGATCTCCGCCATGCTCTCCGCCGAGGCTGCGAGCATGGGGTCGAGGTCGCCGAAGCGTTCGGCGAGGAGCAGGGCCACGGTCTCGCCCACGTGGCGGATGCCCAGGGCGATGAGGAAGCGGGTGAGGGTGGTGTGGCTGGCCCGTTCCAGGCTCTCGACCAGGTTGGCGGCGGACTTCTCGCCCATGCGTTCGAGGCCCGCCAGGGTCTCGGCGTCGAGCTCGAAGAGGTCCGAGAGCCGGCCCACCAGGCCCTGCTCGACCAGCTGGTCCACCAACTTCTCCCCCAGGCCGTCCACGTCGAGGGCCCGCCGGCTGGCCAGATGCCGCAGGTTGTTCTTGAGCTGGGCCGGGCAGTCGATGTTGGGGCAGCGGGTCACCACCTCGCCCTCGAGGCGCACCGCCTCGGCGTCGCACACCGGGCAGCGCTCGGGCAGGCGGAAGGGCGCGGGCTCGAGCTTCGATTTCGCGCGGGCCTCGAGCTCCACGCGCACGACCTGCGGGATGACGTCCCCGGCGCGCTGCACCACCACCCGGTCTCCCACCCGCACGTCCTTGCGGTCGATCTCGTCCTGGTTGTGGAGGGAGGTGTTGGAAACCGTGACGCCGCCTACCCGCACCGGCTGCAGCTTGGCGACCGGGGTCAGCGCGCCGGTACGGCCCACCTGCACCTCGATGGCCTCGATCACCGTGGTGGCCTGCTCGGGCGGGAACTTGAACGCGATGGCCCAGCGCGGCGATCGCGATACGGTGCCGAGCTGGGCCTGTAGGGCCAGCTCGTCCACCTTGAACACGGTGCCGTCGATCTCGACGGGCAGCTCGCTGCGGCGGGCCAGCAGGGACTCGTGATAGGCGATCGCGGAGGGGAGGTCCGGGCAGACCTGCGAGCCCGGCGAGACGAGGAAGCCCCAGCCCTCGAGCAGCTCGAGGAGCGCGATCTGGGTCTTCAGGCGCGCCGGTCGGCCCTCGGTGAGCGTGTAGGCGCGAAACTCGAGGGAACGCAGGCGCTGCTGGTCGACGTCGTGGATCATGCGTAGCGAGCCCGCGGCGGCGTTGCGGGGGTTGGCAAAAGGCTCGAGGTCGCGCTCGACCCGCGACTCGTTCAGGCGCCGGAAGGCGGCCAGGGGAAGCACGACCTCGCCGCGCACGGAGACCAGATCGGGGATCGTCTCCGACCCGGCAAGCCGCAGGGGGATCGTCAGGACGGCACGCAGGTTCGCGGTGACCTCCTCGCCCCGCTGTCCGTCTCCCCGGGTCAGGCCCCGGGCCAGCACACCCTTTTCGTAGATGAGCTCGACGCCGGCGCCGTCGAGCTTGGGCTCCGCGGCCAGCGGAATCGCTGCGCTCTCTTCCCGGTCGAGCATGCGTTGGATCCGCTCGGCGAAGGCGCCCAGCTCGTCCGCGTCCATGGCGTTGTCCAGGGAGAGCATGGGAGAGAGGTGGGGGTGGGTCTCGAAGCCCTCCGCGGGCGGGGCGCCCACGCGCTGGGTGGGAGAATCGGCGCGCTGGAGCGTCGGGAAGCGGGCCTCGAGATCCTGCAGCTCCCGGAACAGGGCGTCGTACTCGGCGTCGCTGATTTCCGGTCGGTCTTCGAGGTAGTAGAGCCGGTTGTGCCGGTCGAGGAGTCCGCTGAGCTGCTCGACCCGGCGTGCCGCGTCCGGAGGGGCCTCAGGTGCCAAAGTGCCCGTCTCCGTAGCGAAAAGCCCGTTAAAGAAGACCCCCCAACGAGGCGATGAGAACCCACGGAGGGCTCTCTGCGCGGCGCTTGGAAGGGCCTCCACGATACCACGGTCGTCACCGAGGATGACCGAAGGGGACCATGGGCCAAGCCGCACGTCTCACCGATCGCCGGTCTGCGCCCTCTGGGGAGCTGCTCGCTCTGTCGGAGTCCATCGCCGAGGGCGTGGCCTTCTGCCGGGGGTCGCGCATCGCCTGGGCGAGTCGGCGGCTGGCCGAGCTGGCGGGACGCCGATCCGGAGACGAGCTGGTCGGAAAGAGCCTCGATGGGCTCCTGGAGGACGCGGGGGAGGGGATCCCGCGCCCCGGCGCGCCGGCTGCGCTTTGTCGCATGGCCGGCGTCGGGTCCCCGGATCGCAGGATTCGGGTGGCATCGGCCGGAGTGCCGGGTGAAGGGGAGGGAGAGAGTCTCACGATGTGGGTCTTCGAGGACGTGACGGAAGTCCGGGTCGCCGAGCAGGAGCTGCAGCGCATGGGCGGGGCCCTCGAGCAGGCCCAGCGCGAGCTGGTGACGCTGCGCGAGCAGGCGCGGCGGCGGGACGAAGAGCGCGGCGAGCTGCTCGCCATGCTGAGCCACGAGCTGCGCACTCCCGTGACGGTGATCTCGGGCTACAACCGGCTGCTGCTCTCGGAGGAGATGGGTGAGCTCGGCAGCGAGCAGCGGCGCTTCGTGAACGAGAGCAGCAAGAGCTGCGAGCGCCTCGTTTCCTTCTTCGACAGCCTGGTCAATGCCCCTCCCGGTGAATCCCTGCAGCTCATCGCCGGATGTCCCCAGGCGGAGCTCCTGGAGCCGACCATTCACGGTGTTACCCGCCTGCTCGGGCCGATGCTCGACGAGCGGGACCTGCGCGTCGACGTACGCCTGGCGCCCGGTGCACTGGGCGCGTGCTTCGATCGGACTCGCATCGAGCAGGTGCTCACGAACCTCATCGCGAACGCGATCAAATATGGCAAGTCCGGCGGTGCCATCGAGGTGGCGACCCGGCCCCTCCCGGACGCCGGCGGCCACTGGGTCGAGGTCTCGGTCGCCGACGAAGGCCCGGGTGTCGCCGGGGATCTACGCGACCGCATCTTCGAGCCCTACGTGCGCGGCGAGGATGGCGATGCGGCGGGCATGGGTCTGGGCCTCGCGATCTGCAGACGCATCGTCGAGGCCCACGGTGGCTCGATCGCCGTGGACGATCGCAAGGGTGGCGGCAGCCGCTTCTCCTTCACCTTGCCCGCCACCCACGAACACGCCGGGAAGGAGAGCTGAGCCCATGGGGTCCGGATCGCAGCGTCGCACGATCGATCGCGCGAGCGGAGTCCGAAGCCCTGCGTCGGGCCGCGCAGGATGGACGGGCGCCTCGGGCCCGCGCATCCTCGTCGTCGACGACGCCGAAGGCATCCGCACCTATCTCGCGAGCCTGCTCGAGCTTCGGGGCTACGAGGTCGACACCGCCGAGGACGGTCGCAGCGCCCTCGCCCTGCTCGAAGGGGGCGCCGCGCCCGACGCCGTGCTCCTGGACATCGTGATGCCGGGAATCGACGGGATCGAGACCCTGAGGCGGATCCGCGAATTCGATGCCGACCTTCCGGTGGTGATGCTCTCGGTGGTGGGCCGGGCCTCGGCCATCGTCGAGGCCATGCAGCTCGGAGCGGCGGACTTCCTCAACAAGCCCTTCGAGGAGGAGGAGCTCGAGCAGGCCCTCTCCAAGGTGACCGGTCGCGGACGGCTCCCGGCCTCGGGTGAGGACAAGGGCTCGGAAAAGAAACCCACCGCGCTCTGGCTCAGCCCCGCCATGTCGAAGATCCGCGACGTGATGGAGCAGATCTCCGATACGGACGTGACGGTTCTGATCCAGGGGGAGAGCGGCGTCGGCAAGGAGGTGGTCGCTCGAGCCGTGCACGAGTATTCGACCCGCTGCGAGGCTCCCTTCGTCAAGGTGAACTGTGCGGCCCTGCCGGAAGATCTGCTGGAGAGCGAGCTCTTCGGCTACGAAAAGGGCGCGTTCACGGGCGCCAACTCGCGCAAGGCCGGGCGCTTCGAGATCGCCCACAGCGGCACGATCTTTCTCGACGAGATCGGCGAGATGTCACCGGCCCTGCAGGCGAAGATGCTGCAGGTGTTGCAGGACGCGCAATTCACCAGGCTCGGCGGGAACCGGGAGGTCACGGTGGACGTTCGGGTCGTCTGCGCCACCAACCGTCCGCTGCTCGAGATGGTGGAGGCCAGGACCTTTCGCGAGGACCTCTTCTTCCGGCTCAACGTGGTGAGCATCGAGATTCCCCCGCTGCGCGAGCGACGGGAGGAGGTATCCGAGCTCTGCGACACCTTCCTGAGGCGTTACGGCGTGCACTACCACAAGCCCCAGCGCGTGCTGTCCCACGCCGCGGTCCGGGCCTTCGAGGGCTACGACTTCCCGGGCAACGTTCGCGAGCTCGAGAACCTGATCAAGCGCATCGTCGTGCTCGAGAGCGAGGACTCGATCCTGAATGAGCTCGAGCTGAAGCAGGCCGGCGGCGGCCGGCGCCACATGGCACTGCGCGACCTGCTCGAAGAGATCGAAGAGACGGCGGGTGACGTGCCCCTGCGCGAGGTGGGACGCCGAGCGGCCCAGGAGGCCGAGCGCGAACTCATCGAGCGCATGCTCCTGCGCACCAGCTGGAACCGCAAGCAGGCGGCCAAGCTGCTCAAAGTGAGCTACAAGACTCTCCTGCAGAAGATTCGCGACTGCGGCCTGGAAGCGGACTGATCCAGCGTCTTTCGTGAGGGCAGCCGGCGTCCTGGCCGGTGACGCGGCCTGATCAGCGCACGACAGCGCACGACAGTGGGCGACGAGTAGCGCGTGAAAGACGTCTTCGAGCTTCGCAATTCCGTTCAGAACTACGCCTGGGGCTCTCGGACGATCCTCTCGCAGCTCGTGGGCGTTGCGAATCCCGAGAATCGCGCCCAGGCCGAGCTCTGGCTGGGAGCCCATCCCAAGGCTTCGTCGGAGATCCAGGTCGACGGGCGCTGGACCTCCCTCGCGGAGTGGATCGCGCGGCATCCGGCAGCCATGCTGGGCGAGACCGCGGCGCGTCGCTTCCGCGGCGAGCTGCCCTTCCTCCTCAAGGTACTGGCGGTTGCGCAGCCGCTCTCGCTCCAGGCCCATCCCAATGCGGAGCGGGCGCGGGCGGGCTTTGCGCTCGAGAACGCCGGCCGCCGGGCTCGCTGCCAAAGATCCGGAGCGCAACTACCGCGATCCCCGGCACAAGCCCGAGCTGCTCTGCGCCCTGACCCGCTTCGACGCCCTGATGGGCTTTCGGCCGCCGGGCGAAATCGTCGACAACCTCTCCAGCCTCGAGATTCCGGCTCTGGAGGCGCCGCTGCGCGAGCTTGCCGCTGGGGGTGACCGGGAGGCGTTGGCCCGCTTCTTCCGCTTCCTGATGAGCCGGGACGGGGATACCCGCAAGGCGATCGTGGACCGGGCCCTGGCAGGCAGCCTCGAGCTCGCGTCGACGCCCGCTCATGGCTGGCTCTCGCGTCTCGCGTCGCAGCATCCCGGCGACATCGGTGTGTTGTCACCGCTCTTCCTCAACGTCCTGACCCTG
>JAFDEK010000135.1 GCA_019310385.1 Deltaproteobacteria bacterium | reverse complement strand
CTCGGGCGAGGCCTCGGCGACCGTGCGGGTGATTCCGGATCCCACCTTCGCGTGTACCGACGTGCTGGGCAAGGTCTACGACGACGCCAACCGCAACGGCACCCAGGACAAGGGTGAGGGCGGCCTGCAGGGCGTTCGCCTGGTGACGACCCGGGGCCTCGTCGCGACCACCGACCCGTACGGCCGCTTCCACATTACTTGCGCGGTCGTCCCCAACGAAGACCGGGGCAGCAACTTCATTCTCAAGCTGGACGACCGGACCCTGCCCAGCGGCTATCGCATGACCACCCGGCGCTCCCAGGTGAAGCGCGCCACCCAGGGCAAGGCGCTGCGCTTCAACTACGGCGCCTCCATCGACCGAGTGGTCGGGCTCGACCTCGCGGACGCGGTCTTCGAGCCGGACACGACCCAGCTGCGCGAGCACTGGAAGGGCCGGATCCAGCTCCTCCTCGATGAGCTCCTCGAGTCCCCCGCCACACTGCGCCTCTCCTACGTGGCCGACGTCGAAGACCCGAAGCTGGTGAAGAAGCGCGTGGCCGCGGTAAAGAAGGCGATCTCCCAGACCTGGGCCGGACTCGACGCCTACCTGCTCGAGATCGAGACGGAAGTCTTCTGGCGCCGGGGCGCACCGTCCGTGCTCGACAGCCTGAGCGGGCCGAGGCGCGCCGTGTGGGGGTCGGTGACCCATTGGCTCGGGGGAACCCCCAAGGCCGAGGAGGCGGAGTCGAGCCACGTGGGCGAGCGGCACCTGCCGAGCGACGAGCCCCTGAACCAATGGGCCCACGACCCCGAGCTGCTCGACACCGAGCGCGGAGACCGCCTCGAAGAGCGCGAGGTCTTCACCCCCGAGATCGAGACCGTGAAGCTCACGGACGTCGTCCCGCCGATCCGCTTCGAGTCGGGAGTGGCAGACATCCCCGCGAGCTCGGTGCAGCGGCTGCGGGGTGTTCTCGCCGAGATGCAGCACCTCGACAACGTGCGGCTGCACCTCGTGGGCCACGCCGATGACCAGCCTCTGTCACCCGGCCTCGCCGCCAGCTACGGCGACAACGAAGGACTCTCCCGGGAGCGCGCCGGCGAGGTGGCGGAGTACATCCAGAGCGCCCTCGCCCTGCCGCCCGAGTCGATCTCCTTCGGCTGGGCGGGCGACGGCGATCCCGTGGCGAGCAACGCCAGCGAGAAGGGCCGTGCGCAGAACCGGCGGGTCGAGGTCGAGGTCTGGTACGACGAGATCGGCAGCAAGCTCTCCCTCGAAGAGGTGGTCATTCCCCGGGACATCAAGCGCGTGAAGATCTGCCGGCAGGAGACCGTCTGCAAGATGCGCTTCCGCGAGGGCCACGAGCGCCGCGCCCGGGTGAAGAACCTCATCGCGCCCCTCAACTTCGCGGACGGCGCCATCGACGTTCCGGCGGACTTCACCAGCCAGGTCGAGCAGGCCCTCCACAACCTGCGCGGCAAGCAGAACGTGACGGTCAAGTTCGTCGGCTTCACCGACGACGTCCCCCTCACGGGCCGCGGCGAGCGCATCTACGGTACCCACCTCGCCCTCTCGAAGGCTCGGGCCCACCGGGTCGCCCTGGCGATCAAGGGCAAGCTCGACCTGCCGAGCTCCGCCGTGGCCAGCGACGGCCGCGGCGCCGCACGGCCCGTCGCCTCCAACACGACGGCTCGGGGCCGCGCCCTGAATCGGCGGGTCGAGGTCGAGTTCTGGTACGACGACCCGCTGCAGGAGCTCCCCGGCGAGCCGCAGCTCTGCCCCGAGGCCGGCGACGCCGAGCTGCTGACTCGGATCTACGATCCGCCCGGGGGCGGAATCGAGCCGCTGCAGATCGACGACGGCGCGGTCCTGCTGCCGCCGGGCTATACGGACGACCTGCAGCGCGCGCTCGAGGGCGTCGAGGGCAAGACCAATTCGCGCCTGCGCTTCGTCGGCTACACGAGCAACGAACGGCTCGATCGTCGCACCGCCATGGTGTACGGCGATGACATCGGCCTCTCCGCCGCGCGGGCGCGGCGCGCCATGGGGAGCGTGCAGACCCTGCTCGCCCTCGCAGACACCGAGGTCGAACACGAGGGCCGGGGCTACATCCACTCCAACGATGTGGTGAACGGCGGCTTCATCCAGGGCGAGACCTCGCACGTGGTCGTGCAGGTGGTCTACGACGAGCTCGCGGTGCGGGACGACCTCGACGGCATCGAGATCACGCCCATCACCCGGGAGCTGAAGGCCAAGGATCCCCTGGCGCTCAATCTCATGCGCATCACCGTCGACGGCGAGCCCGTCGACGACCCGGGCCGCAGCTCGGCGGACATTCAGCGCTGCACCGACGTGGCCCTCGAGCGGGCCGACATCCGCTTCCGCTTCGACGACCTGGGCTTCGTACCCCGCCTCAGCGTGACCTCGGACGTACGCGCCGTGACGCTCCCGTCGCCGGCCGGCCACGCAGGCAGCGCGAGCGGCGCCTCCAAGGTCCGCTTCAAGGCCTTCAGCAACTACGCCCACCTCTTCGAGCGCTCGGAGGTGCGGATCTTCGCCGGGGGCGCGTCCCTGCGGTCGGAGCCCCTGGCGGTGGTCGAGGTGGGCCGCGACGGCCTCGCCGAGTGGGCGCCGGAGCTCGAGCGCTTCGCCGGGCCCGTCGGGGATCTGCAGTTCACTCTGCGCGCCTACGACGCCAAGGGCCGCTTCGACGAGACCGCCCCCCAGTCCCTCTGGATGGTCTACGGCGAGGCCGGCGCGTCCGAGGAGGCACCCGCCGAGGAGTCCGGGCTGCGCGCCGCCTTCGCGGACAAGAGTCGGGAGAAGGATCCGCTGCTCGCGGGCTACGGCGAGACCGGCCCGCTACTGCGCAACATCCCGCTGGGCAACGTCGGGACCATCCGGGTGGACGGCAGCGAGATCCCCGCGGAGCACACCGTGTACCTGGCCGGTGCGCCGGTGCCCGTGGACGAGAACGGGGACTTCGTCGCCGAGCTCGCCCTGGCGCCGGGGATGCACACCGTCGAGGTCGCGGTGCTCGACGAGGCGGGCAACGGCGAGCTCTTCCTGCGCGACCTCGAGCTCCAGAAGAGCGACTGGTTCTATATGGGCATCGCGGACTTCACCTTCTCGGCCAACAAGACCAACGGCCCCATGGACGCCCTGGAAGGCGAGAACGCCCAGTACGACCGCGACTCGAACGCCGACGGCCGCCTGGCCTTCTACGTGAACGGCAAGTTCGGCAAGGACTGGAGGCTGACCGCCAGCGCGGACACCCGCGAGGGGCCCGTGAAGGACCTCTTCAGCAACTTCCTCGACAAGACACCGGTGTCCCTCTTCCGCCGCATCGATCCCGACTACTTCTACCCGACCTTCGGTGACGACGGCACCGTGGACGAGACCGCGCCCACGATGGGGAAGTTCTACGCACGCCTCGACAAGGGCGAGAGTCACGCGCTCTGGGGCAACTTCAGGGTCGGGTACACGGGCAACGAGCTGGCCCTCGTCGAGCGCGGACTCTACGGCGCGAAGCTCCACTTCGAGACCGAGGCCGCCACCCGCTTCGGCGAGAAGCGCCTGACCCTCGATGGCTTCGCCGCCGACCCGGGCACCGTGCCGAGCTGGGAGGATTTCCGGGGCACCGGCGGCTCCCTCTACTACCTGCGCCACCGGGACATCCTCATCGGATCCGAGCGGGTGCGAATCGAGGTCCGCGACAAGGACTCGGGGATCGTCACCGCCGTGGTCAACCTGAGCCCGGTGCTCGACTACGACATCGATTGGCTCCAGGGTCGCCTGCTGCTCTCCGAGCCCGTTTCCTCTACGGTGGACGACAACCTGCTGGTGCGCGACCAGGGCCTGAGCGGCAACGAAGCCTGGGTGGTGGTCCAGTACGAGTACACACCGGGCTTCAGCGACCTGGACACGTTGGCGGCCGGCGGCCAGGGACAGCTCTGGGTCAACGACTACGTGAAGCTGGGCTTCACCGCGAACCACAACGACGAGGACGACACCGACAGCAGCCTCTACGCGGCGGACCTTACCCTGCGCAAGAGCAACGAATCGTGGATCAAGCTGCAGGCAGGCCGGAGCGAGGGCCAGGTCTCCGTCGCCTTCCGCTCGGACGACGGCGGCTTCAACTTCCTCGGCACGGACGGCCTCGGCCTCGAGGACGCCGACGCCTACGCGTACCGCGCCGACCTCAGCGTGGGCTTCGCGGACCTCTTCGAATCAGCCCGAGGCCGCTTCGACTTCTACTATCAGCGGCGCGACGCCGGCTACACGGCTCCGGGTCTGACCACCCTCAAGGATACGGATCAGTACGGCGGCACATTCGGCATACCGCTGACCCGCTGGCTCGACCTGGCCGCCAAGGCGGACCGGACGGTCGAGAAGAGGGGTCTCGAGACCACGGCCCTCGAGGTCGACCTCGACTACCAGATCACCGAGCTCATCAGCCTGAGTGCCGGAGTGCGGAGCGACATGCGGGAGGACGGCTCCCTGCTCGTTCCTTCGACCCAGCAGCTGGGCGACCGCACGGACCTGATCGTGGAAGGCGCCTTCGACCCGGGCGGCCGCTGGCGGGGCTACGCCTTCGGCCAGGCGACGGTGGACAAGAGCGGCAGCCGCGAGGCCAACAACCGCGGCGGTGTCGGCGGCGCCTATCGACTGAACGAGCGCATCGAGCTCGACGGAGAGGTCTCCTACGGCGACTCGGGCCCCGCCGTGAAGATGGGCACGAGCATCCAGGAGACCGAGCACACGCGGCGCTATCTCAGCTACTCCCTCGAGAACGAGCGCGGGGACGACGGCCTTCACGCGCGCCGGGGCAACCTCGTCACGTGTGTCCGCTCGCGGCTCTCGGAGAGCTCGAGCGTCTACCAGGAGGACCGCTGGCAGCACTCGAAGTCGCAGACGGGCATGAGCCGCGCCATGGGGATCAGCCTCGCCCCCAGCGAGCGCTGGCGCCTGGGCGCCGACTGGGAGTTCGGCACGCTGATCGACCGGCGCACCCAGGCCGAGACCGACCGCAACGCCGGTGGGGTCAGCGTGGGCTACAGCTTCGACAAGGTGCAGTTCTCGAGCGGCATCGAGTACCGCTACGACGAGACCGAGGCCCTCGACAGCTCCCTCTCCGACCGGACCACCTGGCTCTTCCGCAACTCCCTGAAGCTCCAGGTGACGCCCGACTGGCGGCTGCTGGGCAAGCTCGACCACTCCTTCAGCGACAGCTCCGAGGGCGAGTTCTACGACGGCGGCTACACGGAGGCCGTGTTGGGCTACGCGTACCGGCCGGTGCGCCACGACCGCCTCAACGCGCTCTTCAAGTACACCTACTTCTTCAACAAGCCCACCACGGACCAGGTCGCCCGGGCGGACACCGCCGCCCAGTTCCTGCAGCGCAGCCACATCCTCTCGGCGGACGTCACCTACGACCTGACCCCCACCCTCTCCGTCGGCGCCAAGTACGCCTACCGCCGCGGCGAGGTGTCCTTGGACCGGGTGAACCCGGAGTACTTCGACAACAACGCGCACCTCTTCGTACTGCGGGGCGACTGGCGCTTCCTGAAGAACTGGGAGAGCACCGCGGAAGGCCGCATGCTCCACATGCCCGACCTCGACGAGCACCGCGCCGGCGCCGTGCTGATGCTCTACCGCTACCTACTCAACAACTTCAAGGTCGGCGTCGGCTACAACTTCACGAATTTCTCGGACGACCTCACCGACCTGAGCTACGACCACCACGGCCTCTTCTTCAACTTCGTCGGCTCCCTGTAGCGCGGGACGGCGCCCGCCTACGCGTTCAGCACCTTTGTGCGGAACTCGCGGACGACGGGCAGCTTCTCGAGCCAGGGCGAGGCGTCCGCGCGGTAGGCGTCCAGCTCGCTCGTCTTGCCCGCGTAGCCCTTGGGGATCTGGCTGTAGAATTCGGGCGGCTCCACGGTGACGTCGAGGTAGTGGTACTCGTAGCCCGGCACGAAGAGGTCGTCGTCCGCGACGACGTCCACGGTGCGCAACCCGAAGCTCGAGAGCTGCGCCGTCGTGGCCTGGGGCGGCACCACCCAGGCCTGATGGGGACCCGCCATGAAGAAGTACTGGATCTTGCGGTTGCGCGAGAGGACACGGTAGCGGCGCAGCTCACCGCCGTAGAGCTTGCTCGTCGATGTGCTGAGCTCGAGGATCCCCTTGGAGGAAAAGTCGGGCTCGAAGCCGGATACGAAACGCAGAGAGCGCGGATCGTTGTGCCGCGAAAAACGCGCGACCGGGCGGTTGCGGTTGATGAGGTTGCGCGGATCGGACTGGGCCTTTCTGCGCGGCTCGCTGAAGTCCGAGTAGGGCGCGATTCGATCATCGGGTCCGCGCCGCAGGACGAGCGCCAGGGCCTGCTGGTCGCTGCGAATCCTGCCGCCCCGGCGAATCAACGATTCGAGACCGGTCTGGATCTCGAGGGGCAGGTCCGTAGTGGACTCGGCCGAGCTGTAGAGCTCTTCGCCGTTCTCCATGTAGGCCCGCACGTCCCCCTTGCCGATCCAGTTCTCGGTATCCGAACGAATGAAATGGGAGGCGGCGCGCCAGATCAGGGAGAGGTCCTTGTAGAAGATGCGGGGGAAGGCAGTCTTCCGGCCTCCCGCGCTCTTGCTCTGAACGACATAGGCGACGTAGAAACGAATGTCTTCGTTCTGCCTCACGTTGGTGAGATAGAAGACGGTGTCGAAGAGCTCCAGCTTGTACTTCGGCGTATAGCCTCGGGAGAGCAGGCTCTCGGGGTCTCGCTTCGCCTCGCCGGCCGGTCGGATCTGCATCCCGTCATCGAGGAGGGCACGAAATTCCCGTGCGACCTGCGCCGGGCTCATCTCCGCAGGCTTGGCGCTGGGCACGATCTTTGTGGGGATCGGTGAGCTCATGCGGCGCCGTCGGCCCGGTCCTTCATGCCGTACTTCTCGAAGGGGCCGATGAAGCCGTGCTCGTAGAGGCCGTAGCCCACGTTGCCCTGGTAGCTGTAGCGAGCGCAGTGGTCGACCAGGATGAGCTGGCCCAGGGTTGCGATGTCTGCGACCTCGTACTCTCGGCCCTGGACGACCAGGGGGCCCTGGTACATCCCGTGACGCCAGTCGGGCTCGATGTGGGTGTAGCCTGTTCCGATGCCGATGAAGGTGTGGGTTAGGGGCTCGCACTTCACCTCCAAGGGGCCTCCGGGGGCCTCGGGGAAGCGCAGGAGCGAGCCCGTCATCATGCGGGTTCCGGGTTCGAGATGGTGCTCGTACTCGACGGGCCCGAGCTCCTCGATGGGCCTCTCGGAGTCGCGCCAGATGCGGCGCGACTCGTGGAGAGCCAGGGTGCCGTCGTTCTCCTCGTTGCGGATGTAGAGGATGGAGTGGTCGGCGAACTGCATGGGGAAGTAGTTCCACATGCCGTTCAAGGAGCCGGGCCCACCAGCGTGGATGCCTTCGGGCTCGGGCTCGCCGTGGGGGCGGACCCCCCAGCTGCGGTCGCGGGTGCCCCACCAGCGATCGGGCGTCACCTCGAAGCGCTCGTCGCCGACCCGCAGCCAGCCCTCCCAGGTGCCGGTCTGGGCGAGGCGCGAAGTATCGAAGAAGACCCGGCCGTGGCGGCGCAGGAACTGGTTCTGCTCCTCGACGGCGGGGATGGAGCCCCGCCAGTGCAGGTCACCCGCGATGCCGTGCTCGTTCTCCTCGAGGACGAAGCGCAGCTCCTCGAGGGGCTTCACGACCTCGATGCCGAAGGGACCCACGCCCAGGTCCATGCGGTCGCCCAGCTCCTTCGAGGCCCGCACGACGTACTGCTTCTCGCCTCGCCGCACGCAGGCGAAAGCGTCCTGGACGGCCAGGTTCGGGTACTGCCCCATGCCCATGATCATGAAGAGCTCGTCGCTCGAGGCGTGGAGGTTGAAGTAGTAGCGGTCGTAGAAATTGCGGTCGCTGGTGCCGACGAAGCGCACCGGCTGGGAGGTCTGATGGACGGGGAAGTCGTCCCAGGCTGAGATCATCGGGGGAATCCTTGCCGGCAGGGGCGGGGCGCCGGTGGAGCAAGTGCCGCCGCGTTCGGGAGTATGATGGTCGGTCTCGATGCTACAGAATGGCGCACGCCACAGCGAGCCTGGCTGGCACTGGCCGGGTCGCCCTTCAGCCCCGCAAGGGCCAGAAACGGCGGCGCAAGCGCCCGACGAGGTCGCGCCCGGGATCGTGCTCGCGCTCGGCGAGGAGCCACTCGATCCCCTCTTCGACGGCCGCCCGGGTCTGGTCCCGCACTGCGCAGAGAGCCTCGGGATCGTCGCTGCGCCCCTCGTACTGTGCGGTCTCGATCACCTCGCCAAAGCGAAAGTAGAAGCGCTCGGGCCGGGGCCATACGCTGAGCCCGACGCCGCGAATCAGCGGCGGGATCAGGTCCTCGCGCAGGCCCAGACGCTCGATCGGCCCACGCAGGGGTGTGTTCAGGATGTCGTTCGCGTCGACGAGGATGTCGAAGCAATCGTCGGCGCCAATCGCCGAGACGGGGATGATGGGGTAGCCGTGCTCGATCGCCATGCGGGCGAAGCCCGTGCGCTCCTTCCAGACGAGCCCGTACTTCTCACCCTTGCGCTTGCACACCTCGCGGCCGCCGCCGGGGAACACGAGGATCGATTCACCGGCACGCATGAGCCTGGCGCAGCCTTCCGGCGTACCCAGCACCACACCGACAGACGAGCACACATCGCCCCAGAAGGAGGGCAGGGTCTCGTAGTGGAGGCGGTCGCCCAGGGAACGCAGCAGCAGGCCGCGCTTGTCCAGGAGCTCGAACAGGAGCAGCGGGACATCGAGCATGCCCATCAGCGTGTGATTGGAGACGAAGAGGGCTCCGCGCTCCTCGGGGATGTTCTCCATCCCGTAGAAGACCGGCGAGGTGATCCAGCGCCAGGGCGCGAGGAGCTTGCCCAACATCTCGCGAATGAAGTCGGGGTCGGGCTGGGGCGCCTCGTCTGGCTCGCTCTCGCTCGGATGCAGATTCGGAGTGTCGGCGGTCGATTCCATGAGAGATCCGGTCCGGGTGCGGGGTTTCTCGTCGAGGCCTCGGTCCTCCGCTCGGGCGAGCGGAGGACCCGAAGGAGATTAGCCTTCTTGAAGAAGAGGGTTGACATCCCTCGATATCTCCATAGAATTGGAACTATGGAAAAACAGAACGCCATCGCCGCGCTGTCCGCCCTCGCCCAGGAGACCCGCCTCGACGTCTTTCGCCTGCTCGTGCAGGCCGGACCCGATGGACTTGCGGCCGGCGAGATCGCCGAGACCCTCGGGCTGCCGTCGGCGAGCCTCTCCTTCCACCTGAAGGAGCTGAAGAGCGCCGGGCTGGCGCGCTGCGAGCGCGATGGGCGCTCGCGCATCTACAGCCCTGACTTCGAGGCCGTGGGCGACCTGGTCGCCTACCTCAGTGAGAACTGTTGCGGAGGCGCCGGCTGCGCCTCCAAGAACCCAAAGAAGCGATAGCGCCCCGGCAACCACCGCAAAGGAGTCACAAAAATGCGTGTACAGCTCGCCCTCAACGTGAAGGACCTCGACGAGGCCGTCGATTTCTACTCGAAGCTCTTCGATGCGAAGGTCAACAAGCGCAAGCCCGGCTACGCGAACTTCGCCATCGAGGAGCCGCCCCTGAAGCTCGTGCTCTTCGAGAACCCCGGTGCTGACGAGCGTCTGAACCACCTCGGCGTCGAGGTCTTCGAGGACGGGGAGGTCGCGGCCGCGACCGAGCGCCTCAAGAACGCCGGGATGGCGGACGCCGTCGAGGACGAGCAGACCTGCTGCTACGCGACCCAGAACAAGGTCTGGTCCGTCGATCCCCAGGGCACGCGCTGGGAGTGGTACCGGGTCATCGAAGACTCGGAGACTTTCGGAGGGAGCTGAGGCCTGGCGGCACCCGGCTAGGCTGGCGGCACCCGGCTAAGCTGGCGGCACCCGGCTAGGCTGGCGGCACCCGGCTAAGCTGGCGGCACCCGGCTAAGCTGGCGGCACCCGGCTAAGCTGGCGGCACCCGGCTAAGAGCGGGGCGCGTGCTGGCGCACGATCTCGAGGAGGCGCTGGCGATCCGGCGGCTTGCTCAGGTAGTCGACCGCGCCCAGCTCGAAGGCGGTGGCCTTTTCGCTCACGACCGAAACCACCACGACGGGGATCGCGCGTAGCTCGGGGTCCGACTCGAGACTGCGCAGCACCTCCCAGCCGTCCATCTCGGGCATCATGACGTCCAGGGTGATGAGCACGGGCTTCAGACGCTTCGCGAGGGCAAGGCCGTGCTCTCCGCGCGCTGCGGTCACGATCGCATAGCCCTCCTCCTCGAGCGTCCGGCGCAGGAGATCCCTGGCGTCGTCGTCGTCGTCGATGACGAGGATCGCGCTACCCGGCTCCGGCAGCGCCTCATCGGACAGCTCGGTCGCGGCTACGATCTGCGTCTCCGCCTCACCCGCATCGTGCGCCTCATCCGCCGTGTCCGATACGGCTTCCTGTGCCGACACCTCGGCGGGCAGCTCGATGGTGAAGGTCGAACCGCTCCCGACCTCGCTCGTAATGCTGACTTCGCCGCCCATCATCTGGCAGAAGCGCCGGGTGATGGGAAGGCCCAGCCCGGTGCCCCCGAAGTTGCGCGTGGTGGAGCGGTCGGCCTGGGCAAACTCCTCGAAGACCTGATCGAGCTTGTCGGCCGCGATCCCGATGCCTTCGTCGCGCACGACGAACGCGAGCCAGGCGCGCCCGGCGCGTTCCTCCCGGCGCGCCGCCAGGGTGACGGCCCCGTTCTCGGTGAACTTCGCCGCGTTGGAGAGCAGGTTGAAGAGCGACTGCCGCACCTTGGTGAGGTCCGCCCGCATGCTGCCCAGGCCGGCCTCGAAGCGGGTCACGATGCGATTGCCGTTCTTCTCCATGAGCGGCGTCACGGTGCCAACCGTCTCTTCCAGCATCTCGCCCACCTCGAAGCGCTCGAGATAGACGTCCATGCGGCCGGCCTCGATCTTCGAGAGATCCAGGATGTCGTTGATGAGAGCGAGCAGGTGCTTGCCCGACGAGTTGATGCGCTGCAGATCGGAGACGTGCTCCGCATGCCCTTCGTCCTCGAGCTCCTCGGCGAGCATCTCGCTGTAGCCGATGATGGCGTTGAGGGGCGTGCGCAGCTCGTGGCTCATGTTGGCCAGGAAGGCGCTCTTGGCCCGGTTCGCGTCCTCGGCCCCACTACGCGCGACCTCGAGCTCCCGGGTCCGTTCCTCGACGAGCCTCTCGAGGTTGTCCTTGTGGACCTGCAGATCCCGCTCGGCCTGTTGGCGCGTGTCCACCTCTCGGCGCAGCGCCGCGTTGGCGGCCGTGATCTCCCGGGTTCGCCGGCCGGCCTGCAGCGCCAGATAGGCGGCCAGCGCCATGGCGATGGCGAGCAGGGTGCCGACGACGAGCATCACGGTGGCGAGGCCCGAGAGGGTGCCCAGGTCCGCATGCTCGCCCTGGATCCGCGCCCCCTCGGCCGCCAGGGCCTGCCAGAAGCAGAGGGTGCCGGTCAGGATCGAGACCGCGACGGGAATCGGCAGCCAGACGGGCAGGCGCGAGTCCTCGCGCAGGTCACGGCTCCAGACGAGACCGAGCAGCCCGCTGCTGGCGAAGACGAAGCCCACGGAGGTGTGGACCGCCATGCGGGTCAGGTTGCCCCAGCCGTAGGCGGTCTCGAGATGGGTGAAGTAGCCCGAGAGCGCAACGGCGCTGAAGCCAAAGGTCAGGGAGGCAAACACCACCTCGAAGAGGGAGAGCCTCGCCGGCGACCAGCCGCGCGGTCGGACTCCCAGAGCCAGGCCCATGAAGGCGAAGCAGATCGCGGTGTTGGGCGCCATGCGCCCGGGGTGGGAGGTCGCGGTGGTGATGTCGTGCTTCATGAAGAGCTCGTCGATCCCGAGATCGACGTGCCCGATGTACTCGACCAGGGTGAGCAGGCCGACCGTCGCCGCCAGAGCGCCGGCGACCCGCGCGCCCCCCACCTTCCGCGTGGCCAGCAGCACGAGCCCCGCCCCGCACAGGACGAAGCCCAGCGCCGTGTTGTACTGCATGGGGACGAAGCCCGGCATCACCTGGAC
>JAFDEK010000134.1 GCA_019310385.1 Deltaproteobacteria bacterium | reverse complement strand
TTCGCCGGGGCCTGGTGGACGACCGCGCCTTCGCGCTGAGCCTCTGCAAGCGCCTGCGGCGACGGGGCAGCTCCGCGCGGCGCATTCGGGCGGGGCTCATCGGGCGGGGCGTTTCCGACGAGCTGGCCGACGAGGTGCTGGGCTGCGAAGCCGGGGAGACGCCGGACCTGGTGGCGGCCTGCCGCTACGCCCGGCGCCGCCGCTTGGGGCCCTACAGGGGCGTCGAGCGACACGAGCGCGATCTCGCCGCCCTCGCCCGGGCGGGCTTCTCCCGTGACATCGCCGACCGGGTGCTGGGCGCGGAGGACCCGGAAGCCCTCGACGACATCATCGAGGCCAGCGAGGGGCGGGACGCCTGAGCGCGCGGGCCCTTCCGCCGCGCTGCGCGCCCGCGCCGTCTCGCCGCCCCTGCTACTCTACGCGGCCCCAAGGGCCCTTCCCCGCGCGGCGGGCCCGACCACCCGAACAGCAGAGCCCCGCCTTCGCCCCGATGGGCGCCGGGCCGGGCCGCGAGAGCCCCGGAGCCATGAGCAGCACGCCCACCCGGAAGCACTATCCCGACGTCGACCCCAGTCCGGACTTCGCCGCCATCGAGCGCCGGATCCTCGAGCACTGGCGCGAGGACGGGACCTTCCAGGCCTCCATCGATGCGAGACCTGCCGGTAAGAAGGGCAAGAACGAGTTCGTCTTCTACGACGGACCGCCCTTCGCAAACGGCTTGCCCCACTACGGCCACCTGGTCACGAGCTACATCAAGGATGTCGTACCCCGCTACCAGACCCTCCGGGGCAGGCGGGTCGAGCGTCGCTTCGGCTGGGATTGCCACGGACTGCCGGCCGAGATGGAGGCCGAAAGGGAGCTCGAGGTCACCGGGCGAGCGAAGATCATCGAGTACGGAATCGAGCGCTTCAACGCCCACTGCCGCAACTCGGTGATGAAGTACGCCGAGTCCTGGGAGCAGTACGTCAACCGGGCGGCGCGCTGGGTCGACTTCGAGAACGACTACAAGACCCTCGAGCTCGACTACATGGAGAGCACGATCTGGGCCGTGAAGCAGCTGTGGGAGAAGGGGCTGCTCTACGAGGGCTACAAGGTGATGCCCTACTCGTGGGCCGCCCAGACCTCCCTCTCGAACCACGAGACCCGCCTCGACGACTCCTACCGGGAGCGGCAGGACCCGGCCATCACCGTGCGTTTCGAGCTCCTGCCCGAAGCCGGAGACGAGGCGCCCACGGATCTGCTGGCCTGGACCACCACGCCGTGGACCCTGCCTTCGAACCTCGCCCTCGCGGTGGGGGAGGACATCGACTACGCGATCCTCGAGCACGAAGGCCGGCGCGTCATCCTGGCGGAGACCACTCTCGAGAAGCTCGATTCGGAGCTGGCGGGTGCCGAGCGGGTCGGTACCCGAAAAGGCCGCGACCTGGTGGGCCGCCACTACACGCCCCTCTTCCCTTTCTTCGCGAGCACCGAGAAGGCCTTCGTGGTGCTTTCGGGCGCCTTCGTGAACACCGAGGAGGGGACGGGCATCGTCCACCTGGCGCCGGGCTTCGGCGAGGACGACATGGCGGTGTGCGACGCAGCGGGCATCCCGGTGGTGTGCCCTGTCGACGACGCGGGCCGCTTCACCGACGAGGTGGCCGACTGGGCGGGCTTGCAGGTCTTCGACGCCAACAAGCCCATCGTGCGCGCGCTGCGCGATCGCGGCGCTCTGGTCAAGCAGGAGACCTACCTCCACAACTACCCCCACTGCTGGCGCACCGACGAGCCTCTCATCTACAAGGCCCTCGACTCCTGGTACGTGAAGGTAAGCGCCGTCCGCGAGCGCATGGTGGAGGTGAACCGCGAGATCAACTGGATCCCCGAGCACGTCAGAGACGGCCTCTTCGGCCGCTGGCTCGAGGGCGCCCGGGATTGGTCGATCTCGCGCAATCGCTTCTGGGGAACGCCGATCCCGGTGTGGAAGAGCGACGATCCCGCCCATCCACGCATCGACGTCTACGGCAGCCTCGACGAGCTCGAGCGCGATTTCGGCGTGCGGCCCGACGATCTTCACCGGCCCTTCGTCGACGAGCTGACGCGCCCCAACCCCGACGATCCCAGTGGCAAATCCACCATGCGGCGGGTCAGCGATGTGCTCGACTGCTGGTTCGAGTCGGGCTCCATGCCCTTCGCCCAGGTCCACTACCCCTTCGAGAACAAGGAGTGGTTCGACGAGCACTTCCCCGCCGACTTCATCACCGAGTACCAGGCCCAGACCCGGGGCTGGTTCTACGTGATGACGGTGCTCTCGACGGCGCTCTTCGACCGCCCTCCCTTCAAGAGCTGCGTCTGCCACGGCGTAGTGCTCGACGAGGACGGCAAGAAGCTGAGCAAGCGTCTGCGCAACTACCCCGACCCCATCGAGGTCTTCGACGAGCTGGGCTCGGACGCATTGCGCTGGTTCCTGGTGGCGTCGCCGGTCATGTCCGGCGGCAATCTGCGCATCGCCCACGACGACCGGCAGATCCGCGAGGCCGTGCGCACCGTGCTCAACCCCATCTGGAACGCCTGGTACTTCTTCTCCCTCTACGCGAACACCGACGGCATCCAGGCCCGCTTCCGCGCTGACTCCGAGGACCTGCTCGACCGCTATATCCTGGCCAAGACCCAGGAGCTGGTGGAGCGGCTCGCGGCGGACCTCGACGCCTACGACTTTCCGGGAGCCTGCTCCCGCGTGCTCGCCCACATCGACGCCCTCAACAACTGGTACATCCGCCGCAGTCGCAATCGCTTCTGGAAGGCTGAGAAGGACCAGAGCAAGCAGGACGCCTACGACACCCTCTACACGGTGCTCGTCACCCTGTGCCGGGCGGCCAGCCCACTGCTGCCCCTGATCAGCGAGGAGATCCACGGCGGCCTCACCGGCGCGCGCAGCGTGCACCTGTGCGACTGGCCCGAAGAGCTCGAGAGCGCCGCGGATCCCCAGCTCGTGGCCGAGATGGATCGCGTGCGGGAGGTCTGCTCCGCCGCCCTGGCGCTGCGGGCCGCAAAGAACGTGCGCGTGCGCCAGCCTCTGGCCGAGCTCGTCGTGGCGGGCAAGAACACGGCGTCCCTCGAGCCCTATCTCGATCTCGTGGCCAGCGAAGTCAACGTCAAATCGATCCGTCTCACCGACGACATCGAGGAGTACGCGACCTTCCGCCTCCAGGTGAACGCCCGGGCGCTGGGGCCGCGTCTCGGAGCCGAGACCAAGCGGGTCATCAAGGCCTCCAAGGAGGGCGACTGGCGCGCCCTTCCGGCCGGCGGCGAGGATACGCTTGCGGGCCGCTCCGCGGCCGGCGGCGAGGATACGCTTGCGGGCCGCTCCGCGGCCGGCGGCGGCGGCGGCGTCGAGGTTGCCGGACACGAGCTGGGGGAGGGCGAGTTCGAGCTGCTCCTGCAGCCCCGGGAGGGGGTTGCCTGCGAGTCGCTGCCCAGCAACGACGCCATCGCGGTCCTCGACCTCGAGCTCAGCGAAGAGCTGGTGCAGGAGGGCCGCGCGAGAGACGTCGTGCGCGCCGTACAGCAGGCCCGCAAGGAGGCCGGCCTCCACGTCTCGGACCGCATCCATCTGGTGCTGGGCCTCGAAGAGGACTGGCGGGCGGCGGTGGACCGCTTCCGGGACTACGTGGGCCAACAGACCCTCGCAACGGAGATCCAGCTCGACTGGGATCCCGACGCCGATGACATCCTCCGCAACGAAGCGAGCATCGGCGGCAGCACCGTGCGCATCGGCTTGCGCCGTGCGCCTGCGGCGTAGCGCGCCGCCTGGCGAGGCGAGCCCGCCTCGGCGCCTTCTGCAACTCGACACTTTCTGAAGCTCGGCGCTTTCTGCAACTCGGCGCTCAAGCCCTGCGCGCACTTTGCCGAAACACGGCATGGGTGAGCCACTCGGCGCTCCGATGATGCATCCAAGATTCACGGAGACGTCGATTCAGGCCCGCGCCCCACCCACGAATAGCAACCCGAGACGGGAGTTCCGACCTCCACGCACGCGCGTGCTCGTTGCCGCGTTGCGCAGGCGGAAACTCCAGGAGACCGATTCGCCATGTCGCCCCCCACCGCCGAGCCGCGCTTTCGAGGCAGACCGACCCTGCCCGAAACCGCGGGTCTGATCGCCGGCATCCTCGCCCTTGCAATTGCCCTCGCCCCGACCTTCTCGCAGCACGATCCCGCAGAGGGATCCCGGAGTGCCCAGGCTGGTCGCGCGCTCGTCCACGTGGAGACCGCGCCTCCCCCCATGCCGGTGGAAGAAGCTGTCCCCTCGCCCGACGCCAATCTTCCGGTCTTCGCCGGAAGCCTGGCGGTGAAGGACCGCTGCAGCATGGGGAGTCTCGACGGGAGCCCTGCCGCTCCGGGTGCCTATTGTCCGCTTCCGCAGCGGGAGCAGGAAGCGGAGGAGTCCCGCTTCGTGAACCTCTCCATCGCCTGGCCTCGCCTCACGGCCTGGCGCGAGCGCTAGCAGGGTTCTCGAGCGGGCTGCTAGGGAGCTTCCTCGTCGGGGTCGCGGGCGGGCTCGCTCCCGGCGGCGATCTCGGCCTTCGGAGCGGCACCCTCGAAGATCTTCGATGCGAATTCGCGCACGATCTCGTGGGCGATGATCGCCCAGAGGATCAGGGGAAGGCTGTCCGAGAGCAGCATCATGGGAAAGAAGCTCTCGAAGCCCTCTTGAGTCCGCTGCTGACCGGGTCCCACCGTCGAGATGTAGTCGACGTAGACGAAGACGACCTGGAAGGCAAAGAGCGCCACGAAGCCCACCACGGTGCCCACGATCCGCCGCAGCCAGGACAGGCGCGGCGTGATGATCATCAGGACCAGGAAGGGCAGGAAGTGGATGAAGCGGTCCCGGGCCGCGTTCGGGAGGATGGTGGTCTCGCCGATGTAGCCGTAGATCGGGATGGCCAACTGGCGGAAGAGCCCCGCGTAGGCGGATCTTCCCCACTCCATCCACAGCCAGGTGAGGGGCACGCTCACCACCACGATCTTAAGCAGGAGCAGGAGTGCCTGCTTCACCGTCTCCACCCTCCCCGGCTCCACCCGCCCCAGGTCCATCCTCTTCGCCGCTTCTCACCACCTTGATGATCCAGAGCAGCCACACCGAGGTGATCATCAGGATCAGGGTGGCCTGCCAGAAGTAGAGGTGCATGAAGTCGAAGTACTCCGGCCAGTAGCGGCCGACCACGATCAGCACCGCGATCCGGAGCACGTTGAAGAAGTAGAGGAGGGGCACTCCCATGAGGAGGCCGATGGCGCGCTTGAGCCAGGTCGTCGGGAAGGCGAGGACCGCGGCGGCGAAGATCACCACCTCGTAGAGGCCTGTGCACTCCTCGATGATCTTCACCGCGAAGCCCTGGTAGACGATCACCTTGTCGGAGAGGGTGACCGCGTTGCTGAACAGCCGAAAGAACGCGTACTCGACCCACGCGGTGCCGGTGGCGAGACCGTCGATGACCTCCTCGAATCGAGCGCGCAGCCGGGGGTAGGCGACCGCCATTCCGCCCAGGTAGACGATGAAGAGCAGAACGAAGCGATAGGCGGGATTTCGCCATGCCGCGACGAGACGTGCGGCGAGGCTCGGGGGGGGGGCGGGGTTCTCCGGCATACCGCAGTCTAATTCGATCCCCGTCTCGTTGGCAAAGGCTATTCTAGGCGCGATGCGGGGCCGTCTCCTGATTTCAGCGGGATCGATACTCTACATGCTCGGCGCAATCGCCTGCGTGTGGACGAGCCTTCCCGGGGCATCCCTGGCCGGCTGGCCTCGGGTCATCGCCGAAGGGGCGGCGGGGCACTTCGTCGCCGCATCGGCTTTCATCCTCCAGGCCCTGCTCGGAGCCCAGGTACTCTCGAGCCTCGGATGGGGCCGCGGCGTGGATACGCGGCCCTCTGCACCCTTCGATAGCGCCCTGGAGCGCTTTCTCTTTTCCTGGGTGATCGGCTTCGTCCTGATCACCCTGGCCGCCATGCTGCTCGCCCAGGCGGGCTTGCTGGGGGGCTGGAGCGTGGCAGCGGGCGCCGGAGCAATCGCCCTGCTCGCCGCGCAGGGTCGCGGAGCGGCCCGGAGCCTGCGTATCCTCGCCGCGTGCCGGGGTCGCACGGCCGCCGCACGCTGGCTCGCCGGCTGGAAGCAGGCGCCGGGCCAGCGCGCGGCCGGGATCGCGGGGGCAATCGCTCTACTGGCGGGCGCCCTGTACTGGAGCTGGCCCCTGCTCGTGCAGACTCTGCTCCCCAACTCCGATTGGGATTCGGCGGTCTACCACCTTCCCATGGCGACGCGGCAGCTGGACGGAATCCTGTGGAACCGCGACCCCCTCTTCTCCAACTACTCCTTTCCGGGCAGCGCGAGCCTCCTCTACGCTTGCTTCCTGGCCCTGGGATTCGAATCGGCCATCATCCCCTACAACTTCCTCGCCACGCTGCTCACGTTGGGGGCCGTGTACCGCCTCGCAGCGCGCCTGGGTGGAGGCACCGCGGGAGTGTGGGGCGTGCTGCTCCTGGCCAGTACCCACATCTTCTGGCAGCTGGGCGTCGACCCGCGTATAGACGGTCTGCTGAGTCTCTTCATCGCCGCCGGCTTCCTCGCCCTGGCGGGCTGGCTCGACGAGCGCGAGGAGCCGGCCTTCCTGTTCCTGCTCGCCCTGTGCCTCAACGCCGCCCTGGGGACCAAGTACACGGCGATCTTCTTCGCGGCCGGAATGAGCGCCGTCGCGTTCCTCGCGCTCTGGCTCCCACCCACGCCGCGGCGGGACGGAGCCCGGGCGAGGCGGCGGATCCTGCTGCTCTACCTCGCGCTGCTCCTCGTGCCCAATGGGGTCTGGTACGCGAGCAACGTCGTACTCCACGGCGATCCCCTCTTTCCCATGCTGCGAGGCGATTACTATCGCGACACGCGCGATCCGACCGCACGCCTCCCCATGCTGAACGCGCTCGCACCCCATCTCGAGACGCTGCCCGACGACTCCGCCATTGCGAAGGCCACCCGCGTCCTGGAATCGCACAGCAGCGACTCAGTGCGGCACAACCTCTTCGACCTGGCCGACATGCTCGTTCACCCGGACGAGTACGCGGTAAAGCCGAATCACTTCACCAATCCGCTCCTGCTGGCCTTCCTCTTCCTCCCCTTCGCGGCGAGGATACGCGGGCTTCGGGCCGCTGCGCGGCCCTTCGCGGCGAGGATACGCTTGCGCCACGGCGCGGCGAGGATACGCGGGCCCGACGACCACGAGAGCCAAGGCAGGCTCGCAGTACTCGGCGTCTACGCCCTCGGCCTGGCCTTCTTCGTCGGGCTGGCGAGCCAGACCAACCTGCTGCGCTACGCGCTTCCCGTGCTGCCCGCGCTCGCGGCCGGGGGGGGCGTCGTGATCGCGTCCATTGGCCACGTCGCCTGGCGGAGCGCCTGGATCGTCGCCTTCGCGGCGCTCCTGCTCCACAACCATCGGGCCGAGGTCGGCAAGCTGCGGCTCCTCGAGCCGGGGGTCTACGCGGTCCACGACGCGGACCGACTCCCCTGGCTGCAAGGGGTCGGCTACAACTTCGCCGCCCGGGGCATGCCCATCGTGACCGAGCGAATCAACCGGGAGATCGCTGACGGCAGGATGAGCAGCGACGACCTCGTCCTGATGGTCGGGGAGGGCAAGGGTCGACTGCTCGACTGCGGCTCCATGCCCGACTCGAGCTGGTTTCGCCAGCGATGGCTCGTCGAGCTCCTGAGGGCCGACTTCGACCACGACACGGTCCTGCGCTCGCTGCGGGCCCAGGGCGTGACCCACATCCTCTACAACCGCGCGTTCTATAACTGGGTGATTGCGAACACCACTACGCCGCGCAGCACCCTCGCTGTGGGCGGGGCCCACCTGGAGCGCTTCCTGCGCCAGCGGGGCGAGCGCGTATTTCGGCTGGCAGGCATGGAGCTCGTATCCATCCAGCGCCGCCCCTAGCCCGGCCGCGAGCCATCGCGGATAATGCCCGGGTGACGAGTCACGAGCCCGAAAGGCGGGAAGCAGAGCCCGGCTGGCGTCCCCCCGACCGGCGGGACGCCGCGATCGCGCTGGGGATCTTTGCCTTCGCTCTCGGGCTGCGCCTCGCCTATCTCGGGGAGATCCGCACGATCCCCTTCTTCGAGCATCTGCTGATCGACGCCCGCTCCTACGACGACTGGTCGCGTCAGATCGCGGGCGGGCAATGGTGGGGGGACCGGGTCTTCTACCAGGCCCCCGCCTACCCCTACTTCCTCGCCTCGGTCCGGGTTCTGACAGGGGGAGGTCTGTGGGCCATCCACGTGGCCCAGATGGTGTTGGGGGCTCTCTCCTGCGTCGCGCTCTTCTTCGCCGGCCGCCTCTTCTTCGACCGCGCCACGGGCAGCGTCACGGGGCTGCTGCTCGCCGTCTATCCTCCGGCGATCTTCTTCGATGGCTTGATCCAGAAGGCGGGACTCGGCCTCCTGGGCACGAGCTGCCTGCTGCTCCTCATCGCCCTCTTCCAGCGCCGGCCCGCGTGGTGGATCGCCCTGCTCTGTGGCGCAGTCCTGGGATTGCTGGCCCTCACGCGCGAGAACAGCCTGATCTTCGTGCCGGCGATTCCACTGTGGATGGCGCTGCGCTTTCGCGCTGGCTCCGGAGCCGAAGAAGACGAGGATACGCTGGCACCAGGGCGGGGGATCGCGGCCTTTGCGCTCGGGCTGATCCTCGTGCTGGCGCCGGTGGGCGTACGTAACTTCACGGTCGGGAGCACCTTCGCGATCACGACCTCCCAGATGGGCACCAACTTCTACATCGGCAATCACTCCGGTGCCTCGGGGATCTACGAGCCCCTGCTTCCCGGACGCCACACGCCGGCCTTCGAGGGGCCCGACGCCGCGCTCCTCGCCGAAGAAGCCATGGGCCGCTCGCTGACCCCAGGCGAGGTTTCGCGCTACTGGCTCTCGCGCAGCGCTCGCTTCATCGGCGAGGCGCCGGGCGAGTGGCTCGCACTCCTGGCGAGCAAGGCCCTCATGACGCTCAACCGCTTCGAGATCCCCGACACGGAAGACATCTACGTCTACGCCGAGGACTCCCGCATCCTCGCGCTGCTGCTGCCCCGCTGGCACTTCGGCATCCTCTTGCCCCTCGCCGCCGCAGGCGCAGTCTTCGCGTGGCCGCGGCGCCGGGACACCTGGGTGCTCTACGCCCTCTCGACCCTCTGTTTCGTCGGCGTCGTGGCCTTCTACGTATTCGGCCGCTACCGCTACCCCCTGGTCCCCCTGCTGCTTCCGCTGGCGGGTTACGGCGTGGTAGAGGCAGCGCGCTGTATCCTCGCCGCGCAGGGGCGCCTGCGGCGCTGCGTGGCGCCGGGGCTGGCCCTCTGTGCAGCAGCCCTGCTTGCCAATCTGGAGCTCTTCGACGAGGGCGCCTTCCGCCTGACGGCCTACACGAATATGGGTTACATCATGCTGAAGGAGGATCGCCTGGTCGAGGCCGATCGCTACCTTTCGCGCGCCATGGCGGCGAGCTCCGAAGACGCGGACCTGCAGCTCCACATGGGGGCGCTGCGCTACCAGCAGGGGCGCCTGCCCGAGGCCGAGCAGCACTTGAGGTACGCGGCGAAGCTGGAAGAGCGAGACCACCGCCCTCATCTCATGCTCGCCCGGGTTCTGCGCGAGCTGGGACGCACGGACGAGGCGCGCCGGCACCGGAGAGTCGCAGCCACACTGGCTCCCGCGGAGGAAGCGGGTGAGCGTTGACCCCCGTCGAGCCCCCAGCCCCCAGGGCACCGATGCACGCCTGCGTTGGGCGATCTTCCTTCCCGTCGTCGCGAGCGCGGCCGGGATGATGTGGTGGACCTGGGGAACCTGGCCCCATCTCTTCGTCGACTTCGGACGGGAGCTCTATGTTCCCTGGCGACTCGTGGAGGGCGACACCCTCTATCGCGACATCGCCTACTTCAACGGTCCGCTCTCGCCCTACTGGAACGCACTCTGCTTCCGCATCTTCGGCGTCGGGCTGCTCACCCTGGTGCTGTGCAACCTCGCGCTTCTCGGCCTCCTGGCCTGGTTGCTCTACGACCTCCTCGCGCGCATCTCCTCACCCATCGCCGCCGGCTGGGCCTGCGGGTTCTTCGTCTGCGTCTTCGCCTTCGGTCAGATCGACGTCATCGGAAACGACAACTATCTGACGCCCTACTCCCACGAGGTGGTGCACGGCCTCCTGCTCTCGTTGCTCGCCATCCGCTGCAGCTGCAGCCTGGGCGATCGACCCTTCGGCGCTTCGATCGGGGCTGGGCTCGCCCTCGGCCTCGTGTTCCTCACCAAGGCGGAGGTCTTCCTGGCGGCCGGTGTCGCGGTGGCGGCGATGGTCGCTCTCCTCGTCGCGGACGCTGCGCGAGAGCGCTCCGCCGATCCGCACTCGGGTGTCGCCCGAAGTCCCGATCCCGCGTGGGACCCGAGAAGCGTTCTCCTGATTCCCGGCGCCGCCCTGCTCCCTCCGCTGCTCTCGCTGCTGCTGCTCTCGCTGGAGATGCCAGCGGGCGAGGCGCTGCACGGAACCCTCGGCTCCTGGACCTCGGTCTTCGATCGCGCGCTCACCGGCCAACACTTCTATCGCGCCACCACGGGAACCCTCGACCCGGCCGGCAATCTACTCCGCATGCTCGGCTGGAGCGTGGCCTGGCTGGTCGCCCTCGCCGTCCCGGCGGGCCTCGCCCTCTGGCTCGCTGGAGCGAGGCTGGGAGAACACGAGGGCACCGCCTCTGAGCCCGAGGAGGCCCGCTCGCGGGCGCTACCGCGCTTGGCGGCTCTGCTCACCGCGGCCCTCGCATTCGCGAGCCTGAGCTCCCTGAGCGTCGACTGGAACGAGTCGACCCGCGCCCTTCCCCCGGCCATGGTGGCGCTCGCGCTCCTTCTCTTCGGGGAGCTTCGCCGCCGCTGGCGCTCGGGCGAGGCCCTGGACGGGCTGGCCCCCAGGCTCGGCCTGCTCGTCTTCTCGGGGGTACTTCTGCTCAAGATCTGCCTGCGCGTGCGGGTGGACCAGTATGGCTTCGCCCTCGCCATGCCGGCGACGCTGGTCGTCGTCGTGGCCCTGGTCGACTGGGTGCCCGCCGGCATCGACAGGCGCGGCGGCTCCGGCTGGCTGCCGCGCGCAGCGGCTCTGGGCGCACTCGCCGCCATGGCGCTGTGGTTCCTACGCGTGCAGGACTACTACGTCACGACCCACCGCCACCCGGTTGCGGCCGGCGCGGATCGCTTCTTCGCCGACGAGCGCGCGGGCATGATCGATGAGGCGCTCGGCGAGATCCAGCGGCGACTCGGCCCGGGGCAGAGCCTGGCGGTGCTCCCGGAGGGCGTGATGATCAACTACCTGGCGCGACGGGTGAACCCGACCGGGCACATCAACTTCATGCCCCCGGAGCTGATCATCTTCGGAGAGGATGAGATCGTAGAGGCCTTCCGGCGCGCGCCGCCCGACTTCGTCCTGCTCACCCGCAAGGACACGCGCGAGTACGGAGGGGCGGGCTTCGGCCGCGACTACGGACTCGCCCTGGTCGACTGGATCCACGCCCACTACCGCGGGGTAGCCCGGATCGGCGTGTACCCCCTGGGGCCGGGTTCGGGATCGCGCTGCTCGAGCGCATCGATGCCGGCGTCGGATCGTCCGCACCGACGGGGAGGGGTGGCGTATAATGCCGCTCCACCAATGGGCCGCGGCGAGGCTGCACCGCCTATCCGGCAACTCGCCCGCGCGTTTGCGGGTCGGCGGCAGGGAAGAGCATGGAAGAGAGAGGCACTGTGAACGGAGCTGGGATGAAGCGAGCTACGGTGAAGAGAATGGCCGCGGTGGGTCTGGTCCTCGCGATGCTGGCGGGCTGCGGGGGAGGCGAGGAGGCGAGTCAGGCGCCGGTGGAGCTCACCGGGCGCGAGACGCTCTTCGATGCCATCCGGTCCCAGGAGATCGCGAGGGTCGAAGCCGCGCTCCAGTACGATCGATCGCGAGGGTCGAAGCCGCGCTCCAGTACGATCGCGACTTCGAGCTGCTAGACGAGTTCGGCTGGGCGCCAATCCACCATGGGGTGAATCTCTCCAGGAATCCCGACAACGACGCCTTGGAGATCGTGCAGCTGCTCATGGGCTCGGGTGCGAACATCCAGCTGCAGACCCGGAAGAGCGAGACGGCGCTCCACATCGCGACGCGCGCCCGCAGCGAGGAGATGAGTCGCTTCCTGGTCGAAGAGGGCCTGGAAGTCAACGCCCAGAACAGCAAGGGCAGCACGCCGATCGCCTACTCGGCCAAGTTTGGTCAGAACGCGACCTGCCGACTCCTCGCGGAGGCGGGAGCCGATCCCAACCTCGCCGCTGTCGATGGTTGGACTCCGCTCCACTTCGCGGCTCGATTCTCGCGAGACGAGACGGCCGGAGCGCTCCTCGAGCTCGGAGCGGACGTCGATGGCGGAAGCCCGGACGCCGGCACTCCCCTTCACCAGGCGGCGCTTCGGGGCGATGCCGCCATGACGGAGCGGCTGCTCGCCGCCGGCGCAAACCCCAACGCGGTCACCGTCACCGGAGAGACGCCGCTCCACTTCGCTGCCACGCGCGGACATCCCGACACCATCTCGCTTCTCCTTGCGGCCGGAAGCGACAGCGAGGCCCGGACCCGCGAGGGCCGCACACCGGCAGAGCTCGCCGAGGATGCAGGGCAGGCGCAGGTCGCCGAGCTGCTGACCCAGGGCGGGGGTCAGTCGGGCACGAGATGAGGGCCCGGGCGGCGTGTACCATTTGGTACGTAGATCCGCTCACACCCCCAGGCCGCGCCTACGATTTTCGGGAACCAGGAGCGCTCTGGGTGACTCTGTGATTGGAGTCACCTTGGAACGACCGCCCCCGGCCGTTCAGTCGGCTATGCCCAGCTTCCGCGCCTGCAGCCAGCCGATTCGACTCAGCCAATCGTCCCGCTCGGGGCTGACCCGAGCGGCTGGGCGCGTTCATCGAATTCAAACCACGAGGGGCCATCGAATGCGTCCGCTTTCGCCTATCTCGATTCTTACGATCCTCTGTGCTCTGACTCTGCTTCCCCTGTTCGGGGCGGCGGGTGAGCTCTCCGATCCGCCTGGCTACACGGTGGAGCTCCTCTGGTCGGCTTCGAGACACCCTGACCGTCGACGTCTATCTCAACGTGTTCGATGACGGACCGACCTTGAATTCGCTCTGGTCCTACAACCTTTCGATCGAATACGAACCCTGGCGGGTGACCGCTTCCAACTATCTGCCCGCCGCAGACATCTGTTCCGGCTCGCCGCCCAACGAGGTGTGCGAGGAGGGCAGCGCCTGGTTCAAGAGAAACGGCAGCACCATCGTCCTGCTGAAGTCCGCATCCCCCTCGACGCCCCCCGAGCAGGACCCCACCAACACCAACACGATCCACTACGAAGACGGCGTCGAGATCGGGCTGGTCGGTTCGACCGACGGCCAGGGTGACGGCCCGGGCTGCACCGACCCCAACGAGCAGGCGGCGAACGACCGGGTGAAGATCGCCTCCGTCGACTTCACCGTGTTGCGCGGCTTCGACACTTCGGAGGTCGAGTCGCTGTTGCGGACCAGAGATACGATTCTGTCCACCTGCCTGGACGAGGTGCCCGCGGAGGAGATCGATCTTCGGCAGGCGACTATCGTGCCGGAGCCCGGCCTTGCGGCCATCCAGCTGGCGGCGCTCGCTTGCCTCGTCGTTCTGCGGCGCGGGCGCGGCACGCACTGCTCGCGCTAGGCGCAGCGCGCGCGAGTC